>NZ_JBVJYH010000015.1:0-255130 GCF_055600785.1 Streptomyces sp. NPDC038200 | reverse complement strand
CCTCCGTGCGGTGCAGTCCTAGACAGCTCCACCACACCGGAGGTCTTCGCCATGATCAAGCCCGCCAAGTGTCAACAACGCTCGTGATCAATACACCTAGGCCCGGAAGTCCGCGGCGTGGTCGTGGGCCCACCGGGCGAAGGTGCGGGCCGGGGTGCCGGTCAGCTCCTCCACCGTGCCGGTGATCTCCGGGGGCACGCCCACGGTCTCCGCGAAGCTCTCGAGCAGCCGTTGCAGCATCTGCGGCGGCACGTGCGGGAACAGCTCCGGGCCCGCCTCGGCCGGATCGGTCTCGACGAACGTCAGCTTCCTGCCGAGCGCCTCACCGATCGCCGCGACCTGGCCGGCGTTGCTGGTCGCCGCGGGCCCGGTCAGCCGGTGCGCGGCTCCCTCGTGCCCCTCGTCGAGCAGGACGCGTTCGGCGACGGCCGCGATGTCGTCCTCGTGGATGGGGGCGGAGAGCCCGTCCGCGAAGACGCCCCGGACGGTGTCGCCCGCGCGGATCTGCGGCGCCCACTGGAGCGCGTTGGTGGCGAAGGCGTGGGGGCGCAGGAACGTCCAGGCGAGCCCGCTGTCCCGGATCCGGCGTTCGGCGGTGGCGTGCATGACGTGGATGGGGTGGGTCTCGTCGGCGCCCTCCCGGATGATGCCGCTGGAGAGCAGGACGACGTGCCGTACGCCGTGCTCGCGGGCCGCCGCCAGCAGCGGGTCGGCGGTGGCCTGGGCGTACAGGAAGAGTCCCGTCGCCCCGGCGAACAGCGCGGCGGGGTCGTCCGGCCGGAACCGGACCACCTCGGCCCGCTCGGGCAGCGCGGCCCGCCGCGGGTCGCGGGTCAGCGCCCGGACGGGCGCTCCCGCGGCGAGGAGACGGTCGACTAGGGCACGGCCGACATTGCCGGTCGCGCCGGTCACTACGATCACGGTGCTGCCTCCGGAAGGCTCGGTCGATCGCTGATCACCCGAGCCTAGGGAGGGCGGCCGGTCCGTCGCATCGTCGGCAGGGACCAGCCGCGCCCTACGTCGTCCGGCCTACGCCTCCCGCGTCCGCCTCCGTTCCGCCTGTCCCTCGCGCACCTCGAGGGCGCGGGACAGGTCGTCCAGGCGGTCGGCGAGGGTGCGGCGCAGGGCCGGGGTGAGGTCGGTGTCGCGCAGGCACTCCTCGCCGAGCCGCACGTTCTCGGCGTCGACGGCGTGGGCCGGGAAGCACCAGCGGCCGGCGGCGACGGCGATGGCGGGCCCGCGGCGGGCGGCGAGGCCGACCGCGGCCGGGTAGAAGCGCGGCACGTACTCCTTCACCAGATCGGCCTGTTCGGGCTGCCAGAAGCCCTGTGCGGTGGCCGTGAAGAGGTAGTTGGACAGGTCGTCGCCGGTGAACATCGCCTCCCAGGCGGCGCGCTTGGCCTCCGGGTCGGGCAGGGCGGCGCGGCAGCGGGCGGCGCCCTCCTGGCCGGTGGCGCTCGGGTCACGCGCCAGCTCGGCGTCGATGGCGGCCTCGTCGGTGGCGCCGAGCACGGCGAGCCGGGCGAGGATGCGCCAGCGCAGCTCGGGGTCGAGTTCCGGGCCGCCGGGCACCGTGCCGTCGGCGAGCCAGGCGGCGATGGTCTCCGGGTGGGCGGCCACGGCGATCAGGTGCCGTACGGCGATCAGCCGCAGGCCGGGGTGGTCGCCGTCCTCGGTGCGCCGCAGCAGGTCGCGGCAGAGGGAGGTGAGGGTGGCCAGGGCGGCCGGGCGGTCCTCCGGCGCGAGGTACTGGTCGGCGAGCTGGCCGGCGGCGAAGGCGAGGACGCCCTGGGCGACGGCCAGGTCGGTCTCGCGCGGCAGGTGGGCGCGGGCCGTCTCCAGGAAGGCGGCGGGCGCGAGTTCGCCGTCGCGGACGGCGTCCCTGAGCGCGTTCCAGACGACCGCGCGGGTGAGCGGGTCGGGCAGGCCGGACAGGCCGGCCCGGACCGTCTCGAAGGACGTGGCGTCGAAGCGGACCTTGGCGTAGGTGATGTCGCCGTCGTTGAGCAGGACCAGCGCGGGGCGCTTGCCGATGGGCTGCGGGGCGGCCTGCGGGACGTCGAGGTCGATGCGCTCGCGCAGCACCAGCCGGCCCTCGTCGGCGACGTCGTGGTCGTACAGACCGGCGCTGAGGCGGTGCGGGCGGCTGCCCGCGCGGTCGGCGGTCAGCGTGCAGGTGCCGTCGGCGGCGGCGATCACCGGGGTGAGCGTGTCGACTCCGGTGGTGCGCAGCCAGCTGTCGGCCCAGGCGTGCACGTCACGGTCGGTGGCCGAGGCGAGGGAGTCGATGAAGTCGGCGAGGGTGGCGTTGCCGAACTTGTGCCGCCTGAAGTGGGTGTTGATGCCGGCGAGGAAGTCCTTCTCGCCGAGCCAGGCGGCCAGCTGGCGCAGCGCGGAGGCGCCCTTGGCGTAGGAGATGCCGTCGAAGTTGAGCAGGGCGGAGGCGGTGTCGTCGACGTTCTCGGGGGCGACCGGGTGGGTGGTGGGCCGCTGGTCGGCGTCGTAGCCCCAGGCCTTGCGGGTGACGCCGAACTCGGTCCAGGGGGTGCTGAACCGGGTGGCCTCGGCGGTGGTCTGGTAACCCATGTACTCGGCGAAGGACTCGTTCAGCCAGATGTCGTCCCACCACTTGAGGGTGACGAGGTCGCCGAACCACATGTGGGCCATCTCGTGCGCGATGACCATGGCGCGGGTCTGCCGCTCGGTGTCGGTGACGGCGGAGCGGTAGACGAAGTCGTCGCGGAAGGTGACCAGGCCCGGGTTCTCCATGGCGCCCGCGTTGAACTCGGGGACGAACGCCTGGTCGTAGGAGTCGAAGGGGTACGGCTCCTCGAACTTCTCGTGGTAGCGGTCGAAGCACGCGCGCGTGATGTCGAGGATCTCGTGGGCGTCGACGTCCAGGTGGGGTGCGAGCGAGCGGCGGCAGTGGATGCCGAAGGGCAGTCCGCGGTGCTCGGTGCGCACCGAGTGCCAGGGCCCGGCGGCGACGGCGACCAGGTAGGTGGAGATCAGCGGGGTGGGCGCGGCCTGCCAGACACCGTCCTCGCGGCGCTCGGTGACGCCGTTGGCGAGGACGGTCCAGCCCTCGGGGGCCTTGACCGAGACCTCGAAGACGGCCTTCAGGTCGGGCTGGTCGAAGGCGGCGAAGATCCGCTGGACGTCGTCCATGAACATCTGGGTGTAGACGTACGTCTCACCGTCGCTGGGGTCGGTGAAGCGGTGCATGCCCTCGCCGGTGCGGGAGTAGCGCATGACCGCCTCGACGCGCAGCTCGTGCTCGCCCGCGCCGAGGTTCTTCAGCGGCAGCCGGTCCTCGCTCAGCGACTCGGGGTCGAGCGGCTGTCCGTCGAGCGTGACACTGCGCAGCTCGGCGGGCTTCAGCTCGACGAACGTGTCCCCGTCGGACCGGGCGGTGAACCGGATCGCGGTACGGGATGCGAAGGTCTCGTCACCGGTCGTGAGGTCCAGTTCGACCGTGTACCGGTGGACGTCGAGGAACTGTGCTCGGGCTTGCGCTTCGTCGCGCGTGAGTACGGACATGCAGGCCATGCTGCCTGATGGGACCGGCAGCGGACAGGGGCGGGGCGGTACACGGCTTTTGTCCCCCGGATGCCCTCTGGCATGCCCAGGTCAGCCGCCGTCCGTCCCCCGGTCGTCTCCCGGTCGGTCCGCCTGCGCCGGCTGACCGTTGTGCGTGTCCTCGGCGATCCGCTCGTGGTGCCGGATCACCTCGGCGATGATGAAGTTCAGGAACTTCTCGGCGAAGGCCGGGTCGAGCTTGGCGTTCTCGGCGAGGCTGCGCAGCCGTTCGATCTGCCGGGCCTCGCGGGCCGGGTCGGCGGGCGGCAGCTGGTGCAGCGCCTTGAGCCGGCCCACCTGCTGGGTGGCCTTGAAACGCTCGGCGAGCATGTGGACGACGGCCGCGTCGATGTTGTCGATGCTGTCGCGCAGCCGCTCCAGTTCCTGGCGGACCTCGGGATCCACGGCACCGGTGCCGGTGTTGCTGGTGGTCATGAGGGTCAACCCTATGTGCTGGGGCGGCCCCGTCCTACGGGGTGTCCGGGGAGTGGATCATCGGCGGATCGCCGGCATCCGGAACGCGGTCGCTCCAGCCGCCGGGCACGGCACGGCCCTGCTGGGCGCGGAACCGGACGGGGGCGAGGCCCACCCTGCGGGTGAACAGCCGGGAGAAGTAGGCGGGGTCGTCGTAGCCGACGCGACGGGCCACGGCCGCGACGGGCAGCTCGGTGGCGGCGAGGAGTTCCTTGGCCCGGGCGAGCCGGATGCCGAGCAGGTAGTCCTTCGGGCTGCACCCGGCCGCACGGCGGACCGCGCCGCGCAGCTCGGCGGTGGTCATCCCGTGCCGGGCGGCGTGGTCGGCGACGGTCATCGGCGCGCAGGCGTCGCGGGCCAGGGCCGCCAGCACCTGGTCGCCGTCCGGGGCGAGGTCGGCGCGGGCGCGGCGCAGGGCGACCAGGAGTTCGTGGACGGCGGCGCCGGTCTCCACCTCCAGCAGGGGGTTGCCGCGGCGGGCGGCACGGGCGACACGGGCGATGACCGCGCGGGGGCCGGAGGCGTCGGAGAGCGGGACGACGGGCCGGTCGGGTTCGATGTAGCCGAGTTCGCCGTAGGCCGCCGTGGCGGGCCCGGCGAAGTCGACGAAGCCCTCGTCCCAGCCGGTGCCCGGGTCGGGCGCGTAGTGGTGCGGCACGCCGGGGGTGAGCCACAGCAGCGCGGGCGCGGTGACGGTCGTACGGCGGCCGTCGGCCCCCCGGTACCAGCCGCCGCCCGCGCTGATCACCACGGCCACGTGGTGATCGAGGGTGCGCGGGCCGACCGTGGGCAGCGCGCCGTGCTGCAGGCCGACCCCCAGGCAGACCAGGCCGAGGCGGAGGTGGGCGGGGCCGGGGCTGAAGAACCGCATCCAGGTCTGGTACATCGGCGCTCCTCCCGGCCTGCCGCGCGGCGCGTTTTTGTCCAAGCAGCGCCGATCTTCGTCCATGGCGCCGGTCGCCGGAAGGGGGTGAGGCTGGGGGCACATGAGCGAGGCCGCGTCGGGGAGGGCGCATGAGCGAGTTTTCGGTGGGGGAATCCGAGTTCCTGCTGGACGGGCGCCCGGTACGGCTGCTGTCCGGGGCGCTGCACTACTTCCGGGTGCACGAGGCCCAGTGGGGGCACCGGCTGGCGATGCTGCGGGCGATGGGCCTGAACTGCGTGGAGACGTACGTCCCGTGGAATCTGCACCAGCCGCGTCCGGGGGAGGTCCGGGACGTGCGGGCGGTCGGCCGGTTCCTGGACGCGGTCCGCGAGGCGGGCCTGTGGGCGATCGTGCGGCCGGGGCCCTACATCTGCGCCGAGTGGGAGAACGGCGGGCTGCCGGCGTGGCTGACGGGCGAGCGGGGCACGCGCGCGCGTACCCGTGACGGGCGTTACATGGCCCATGTCCGCGACTGGTTCCGGCAGCTGCTGCCCGAGATCGTGCCCCGCCAGCTCGACCGCGGCGGCCCCGTGATCATGGTCCAGGTGGAGAACGAGTACGGCAGCTACGGCAGCGACACCGGCTATCTGGAGGAGCTGGCCGGCCTGCTGCGCGCCGAGGGGGTCACGGCTGCGCTCTTCACCTCGGACGGCCCGGAGGACCACATGCTGACGGGGGGCTCGCTGCCCGGCGTGCTCGCCACCGTGAACTTCGGCTCCCACGCGCGCGAGGCATTCGGCGCGCTGCGCCGCCACCGCGCCGGGGGCCCGCTGATGTGTATGGAGTTCTGGTGCGGCTGGTTCGACCACTGGGCGGGCGAGCATGTCGTACGGGATCCGGCCGAGGCCGCCGGGGCACTGCGGGAGATCCTGGAGTGCGGGGCGTCGGTGAACCTCTACATGGCGCACGGCGGCACCAGTTTCGGCGGCTGGGCGGGCGCCAACCGGGGCGGCGGCGACCCGCACGAGGGCCCGCTGGAGCCGGACGTGACCTCGTACGACTACGACGCGCCCGTGGACGAGTACGGCCGCCCCACGGAGAAGTTCTGGCGCTTCCGCGAGGTGCTGTCCGCGTATCACCCGGGCCCGCTGCCCGATCCGCCGCCGCGGCCCGCCGTGCTGGGCGCGCCGGCCGAGGCGGCGCTCACGGACTGGGCGCCCCTGGCCGGCGTACTGGAGGCGCTGGGCGGCGCGGAGACGGTCTCACCGGTGCCGCCGGCCTTCGAGGAGCTGGGCGTCACCCGGGGGCTGGTGCGCTACACGGTGGACGTGCCCGGACCGCGGCGGCCGTACCCGCTGACCGTGCGCGGACTGCGGGACCTCGCCGTGGTGTACGTCGACGGCGAGCGGGCCGGGGTGCTCACCGAGGAGGAGCCGCGGCTGAAGGAGCCCGTCGCGGGTCCCGCGCGCGTGGAGCTGTGGGTGGAGTCCCTGGGACGGGTGAACTACGGGCCACGGCTCGGCGAGGCCAAGGGCGTCACCGGCGGCATCCTGCACGAGCGGCAGTATCTGCACGGGGTACGCGCGCGTGGGCTGGATCTGGACGCGTTCGCCGACGGCGTGGCCGCGGTGCCCTTCGGCGCGCCGCCCGGGGCGGACGCGCCGGGGCTGTACCGGGGGACGGTCACGGTCCGCGGGGCGGGGGACGCGGCGCTGGAGCTGCCGGGCCGGACACGCGGCTTCGCCTGGATCAACGGCTTCGCCCTGGGCCGTTACTGGTCGGTGGGGCCCCAGCGGTCGCTGTACGTGCCGGGCCCGGTGCTGCGGGAGGGCGAGAACGAGGTGTGGCTGCTGGAGCTGGACGGGGGTGGACCGGAACGGCCGGCGCCGCGTCTGCTGCCGGTGTGACGGGCCGCCTCCTCCCGCCTCCGCCGGGGCCTTGGCCCGCCTACAGTGGAGAGGAGTTCCGGTGTCTCTGGGGGTGCCGACGTGGCGAACGGCGGACCGGTCGAGCACGGCTACCCGCACCTGGAGACGGTGCGGGCCGCCGTCACCGCGCTGTACCGGCGCCTGTCCCGCGACACCATCGAGACGTTCCCGGTCAGCGTCGCCCCCGCCGACGTCGCCTTCTGCAACACCGACGACCTGCATCTGGGCGCGCAGCGCGTGGCCCGGGAGATCGTGCGGCACTTCCGGCTGCCGGACGCGCGGCTGATCGTCGGCTTCCGGGAGATGACCCACGCGGCGAACGTCGAACTGGCCGCGGGCCCCGAGTACTTCGTCGAGCTGAACGACCGGTTCCGCACCCATCGCCGGGACATCGGGGCGGCGCTCGCCCACGAGGTGGCGCACGTCTACCTGCACCGCCTGGACCTCGCCTTCCCCACCACGGCGGAGAACGAGATCCTCACGGACACGGCGACGACCTACCTGGGCGCGGGCTGGCTGCTGCTGGACGCCTACCGGGAGGACGGGGTCTCCTCGCAGAAGCTCGGCTATCTCACCCCGGAGGAGTTCGGCTACGTCCTGGCCAAGCGGGCGCTGCTGTTCGGTGAGGACCCGTCCGTGTGGTTCACCAGTCCGCAGGCCCACACCGCCTACGTCAAGGGGATGGCCCGGGCCCGCCGGGACGAGCAGCAGCCGCCGCTGACCGGGGCCGGCTGGGCGGGCCGCCGCCGCTACGCCCACGACCGCCGGCACACCGCCGGCGCCCCGCCGACGGCCCCCTACAGCTTCACCCCCGATCCCGCCGGACAGCTCCACGTCTCCTTCCCCTGCCCGACCTGCCACCAGCGGATCAGGGTGCCGGTCCGGGGGCGGGTACGGGCGCGGTGCGGGTTGTGCCGGACCGTGCTGGAGTGCGATACGTAGCGCGGGCCGGCGGTACACGGCGCGGGCGCGACAGGCGATGCGGGACGGCGATACACGGCGCGGGCGCGACACGCGACGCGGGACGGCGACGCCCAACGCGGGGGCGGCGACACGCAGCTCGGGAGCGGCGATACGCAGCGCGGGGGCGATGCGCGGGGTCGGAGGGCGCGCCCGGGGCCGTGCCCGCGGCCGTGGCTCGCCCCCGCTGACTCACGTCCCGTGGACCCGTCCCGGCGGCTCGGCCGCGGTGAGCAGTTTCCGGGCCGTCTCCCCCGCCTCCGCCGGGCTCCACCGGGCTCCCCGGTCGAAGGTGGGGCCGGGGCGCCAGCCCTCCATGACGGTGATCCGGCCGCCCTCCGCCTCGAACACCCGGCCGGTCACCCCCGCGCTCGCGGCCGAGCCGAGCCAGACCACGAGCGGGGAGACGTTCTCGGGTGCCATGGCGTCGAAACCGGTCGCCGGTGCCGCCATGGTCTCGGCGAAGGCACGTTCCGTCATGCGGGTGCGGGCGGCCGGCGCCACGGCGTTGACCTGGACGCCGTAGCGCTCCAGTTCGGCCGCCGCGACGAGCGTGAGGCCGACGATCCCGGCCTTGGCGGCGCTGTAGTTGCCCTGTCCGACCGAGCCGAGCAGACCGGCTCCGCTGCTGGTGTTCACGACCCGGGCCCGGGGGGCGCGCCCCGCCTTGGCCTCGGCACGCCAGTACGCGGCGGCGTGCTTCAGGGGCAGGAAGTGACCCTTGAGATGGACGCGGAGCACGGCGTCCCAGTCCTCCTCGTCCAGGTTGACCAGCATCCGGTCGCGCAGGAAGCCCGCGTTGTTGACCAGGGTGTCGAGGCGCCCGTACGTGTCGACGGCGGTCCGTACGACGGAGGCGGCGCCGTCGGTCGTGGCGATGTCGCCGCCGTGCGCGACCGCCTCGCCGCCCGCGGCACGGATCTCCGCCACGACGGCGTCCGCGGGGCTGGTCGCGCCCGGCACCCCGTCCAGTCCGACACCCAGGTCGTTGACGACCACCCGGGCGCCCTCGGCCGCGAAGGCGAGGGCGTGGGCGCGGCCGAGCCCGCGGCCCGCTCCGGTGACGACGACGACGCGGTCCGCGCAGATTCCGCTCATCTCAGCTCTCCTTGCCGGCGGTCGAGGTGCCCGGGACGTCGGGCCGGGCGGAGGCGGCGGACAGGAAGGCGGGCCGCTCCCCGCCGCCGTGCACGTGCAGGCTCGCCCCGCTGACATAGGCGGCGGCGCCGGAGGCGAGGAAGACGGCGGCGGCGCCGACGTCGGAGGGAAGGGCCAGCCGGCCCAGCGGGACGGTGCGGGAGACGGCCGCGATGCCGTCGGGGCCGCCGTAGTGCGGGTGGGGCGGCCCGGTGTCGACCATGCCGACGACCAGCGTGTTGACGCGGACCTCCGGCGCCCACTCCACGGCCATGGAGGCGGCCAGGTTCGCGAGCCCCGCCTTGGCCGCGCCGTAGGCGGCCGAGCCGGGCGAGGGGCGGGTCCCGCTGACGCTGCCGACCATGACGATCGAGCCCCCGCTGCGTCTGAGGTGGTCGTACGCGGCGAGGGACGCGGTCAGCGGGGTGATCAGGTTCAGTTCGACGACCTTGGCGTGCCGTTCGGCGCCGGCGTCGGTGAGGCGCCGGTACGGGGTGCCGCCGGCGTTGTTGACCAGGACGTCCAGCCTGGGCAGTCCGGCGAAGAAGGCCCGGACGGCGGGCGGGTCGCGCAGGTCCAGCGGGGCGAACTCGACGCCGTCGTCGGGATGTTCGGGTGGCCGGCGGGCGCAGGCCAGGACCCGGGCGCCCGCGTCGGCGAAGGCCCGGGCGATGCCGGCGCCCACCCCTCTCGTGCCTCCGGTGACCACGACGGTGCTGCCGCGCAGCGAGTTGTCCACAGGGCCTCCCGGTCGTCCGCGCCGACTGCTAGCTTCGAAGCCTCGCACCTAACAAATGTTTGGTGGAAAGGTAGCTGATGCGTCCATGGGTGTCTCCCGTTCGTCCCCGGAAAAGGGGATTTCCGTGGTCACCGTCGACTACCCGCCGGTCAACGCGCTGCCGGTGCGCGGCTGGTTCGCCCTGGCCGAGGCGGTGCGCGCGGCCGGCCGGGACCCGGAGATCCGGTGCGTGGTGCTGGCCGCCGAGGGGCGCGGGTTCAACGCGGGCGTGGACATCAAGGAGATCCAGGCGGCCGGGCAGGAGGCCCTGATCGGCGCCAACCGGGGCTGCGCGGAGGCGTTCGCCGCGGTCTACGAGTGCGAGACGCCGGTCGTCGCGGCGGTGCAGGGCTTCTGCCTGGGCGGCGGGATCGGGCTGGTGGGCACCGCGGACGCGGTGGTGGCGAGCGAGGACGCCACCTTCGGGCTCCCCGAGCTGGACCGGGGCGCGCTGGGCGCGGCGACGCATCTGGCCCGGCTGGTCCCGCAGCACCTGATGCGCGCGCTGTACTACACCGGGCGCACGGCGAGCGCCGCCGAGCTGAACGCGCACGGCTCGGTCTGGCGGGTGGTGCCGCGCGCCCAGCTGCCGGGGGCGGCGCTGGAGCTGGCCCGGGAGATCGCCGCGAAGGACGGACGGCTGCTGCGCATGGCCAAGGCCGCCATCAACGGCATCGACCCGGTCGACGTGCGCCGCAGTTACCGCTTCGAGCAGGGCTTCACCTTCGAGGCCAACCTGAGCGGACTGGCCGACCGGATCCGCGACACGTTCGGGAAGGAGGGGGTGTAGATGGCCGACAAGACGATGACCGCCGAGGAGGCGGTCTCCCGGCTGGCGAGCGGAATGACCCTGGGCATCGGCGGCTGGGGCTCGCGCCGCAAGCCGATGGCGCTGGTGCGGGCGCTGCTGCGGTCGGGCATCGGCGATCTGACGGTCGTCTCCTACGGCGGCCCGGACGTCGGCGTGCTGGCCGCCGCCGGCCGGATCCGCAAGCTGGTCACCGCCTTCGTCACCCTGGACTCCATCCCGCTGGAGCCGCACTACCGGGCGGCGCGCGAGCGCGGCGGCCTCGAACTGACGGAGGTCGACGAGGGGATGTTCCAGGCGGGGCTGCGCGCCGCGGCGCAGCGGCTGCCCTTCCTGCCGGTGCGGGCGGGCATCGGTTCGGACGTGATGCGGGCCGGCCCGGGGCTGCGGACGGTGACGTCGCCGTACGCGGACGGGGAGACGCTCGTGGCCATGCCCGCGCTGCGGCTGGACGCGGCGCTGGTGCACGTCAACCGCGCCGACCGGCTGGGCAACGGCCAGTGTCTGGGCCCGGACCCGTACTTCGACGACCTGTTCTGCGAGGCGGCGGACGCGGCCTACGTCTCCTGCGAACAGCTCGTGGACACGGCGGAGCTGACGAAGGCGGCCGGCCCGCGGTCGCTGCTGCTCAAGCGGCTCGCGGTGACCGGTGTGGTGGAGGCGCCGAACGGCGCGCACTTCACGTCCTGCGCGCCCGAGTACGGCAGGGACGAGGAGTTCCAGCGGCTGTACGCGGCGACGCCCTGGCCGGAGTTCGCCGAACGCTTCCTCGGCGGGACCGAGGAGGACTACCGGGCGGCGGTCGGGCGATGGCGGAGGGAGCAGGAGCGATGAGAGCCACACGCGCCGAGTACTGCGTGATCGCCTGCGCCGAGGCCTGGCGGGGCGCCGGGGAGATCCTCGCGAGCCCGATGGGCGTGATTCCGTCGCTGGGCGCACGGCTGGCCCGGCTCACCTTCGCGCCGGACCTGCTGCTGACCGACGGCGAGGCCCTGCTGGTCCGCCCCGACGGCACCCCCGAGGGCTGGCTTCCCTACCGGCAGCACCTGGAGCTGGTGGCGGGCGGGCGGCGGCACGTGATGATGGGCGCGAGCCAGCTCGACCGGTACGGCAACCAGAACATCTCCCGCATCGGCGACCGGGCACAGCCCCGCCGACAGCTGCTCGGAGTGCGCGGCGCCCCGCTCAACACGCTCAACAACCCCACGAGTTACTGGGTGCCGAGACACTCCCGGCGGGTGTTCGTGGAGCGGGTGGACATGGTGTGCGGGGTGGGGTACGACCGGGCGGCCGGACTGGGGAGCGCGGCCCGCTTCCACCACCTCGCGCGGGTCGTCTCCGACCTGGGCGTCCTCGACTTCGCCACGCCCGACCACTCCATGCGGCTGGTCTCGGTGCATCCGGGGGTGAGCGTGGCGCGGGTGCGGGAGGCGACGGGGTTCGCGCTGGCCGTGCCGGACGAGGTGCCGCAGACCCGGGAGCCCGAGGCGGAGGAGCTGCGGCTGATCCGTGAGGTGCTGGACCCGGACGGGGTGCGCACGCGCGAGGTGCCGGAAGGGACGGGAGGCTGATGGAGACCGCGCTCACCCGGCTGGTCGGGGTCCGCCATCCGATCGTCCAGACCGGGATGGGATGGGTGGCCGGGCCGCGCCTGGTCGCGGCGGCGGCGAACGCCGGGGCCCTCGGCATCCTGGCGTCCGCGACGATGACGCCCGACCGGCTGCGGGACGCGGTACGGGAGGTCCGGTCCCGCACCGACGCGCCGTTCGGGGTGAACCTCCGGGCCGACGCGGGCGACGCCGCCGACCGGGTGCGGATCCTGCTGGAGGAGGAGGTCCGGGTGGCGTCCTTCGCCCTGGCCCCCTCCGCGGAGCTGATCGCCGAGCTGAAGACGGCGGGGGTGGTGGTGATCCCGTCCGTCGGCGCCCGGCGGCACGCCGAGAAGGTGGCGGCCTGGGGTGCGGACGCGGTGCTCGTGCAGGGCGGCGAGGGCGGCGGGCACACCGGCGAGGTGGCGACGAGCGTGCTGCTGCCCCAGGTGGTGGACGCGGTGCGGATACCGGTGGTGGCGGCGGGCGGCTTCTTCGACGGGCGGGGGCTGGTGGCGGCGCTGGCGTACGGGGCGGCCGGGGTGGCGATGGGCACGCGGTTCCTGCTCACCTCCGACTCCCCGGTGCCGGACGCGGTGAAGGCCCGGTATCTGGCGGCGACGGTGCGGGACGTCACGGTGACGCGGGCGGTGGACGGCCTGCCGCACCGGATGCTGCGGTCGGATCTGGTGGCGGCGCTGGAGCGGTCGGGCCGCATCCGCGGCCTGGCGCACGCGGTGCGGCGGGCGGCCGGTTTCCGGCGGCTGTCGGGGCTCACCTGGCGGCAGCTGGTCCGGGACGGC
The DNA here is from genome assembly GCF_055600785.1 of Streptomyces sp. NPDC038200. NCBI lineage: Bacteria > Bacillati > Actinomycetota > Actinomycetes > Kitasatosporales > Streptomycetaceae > Streptomyces > Streptomyces sp. NPDC038200. The sequence goes on along the minus strand of NZ_JBVJYH010000015.1, from coordinate 242,209 downwards.
CTCGCCCTCCGGCACGGCAAGGAGCTGTCCTGGAGTCAGGTGCTGCTCGCCGCCAACACGCCGATGCTGCTCAAGTCGGCGATGGTGGACGGCCGTACCGACCTCGGGGTGATGGCCGCCGGGCAGGTCGCCGGGGTGATCGACGACCTGCCGTCGTGCGCGGAACTGGTGGAGCGGATCATGAAGCAGGCGGAGGAGGTGCTGACGGGCCTGGCCGGACCCGAAGCCGTGCGGTGAGCGTCAGGTCGGCCCGACCGGACCCGGAGCCGTGCGGTCAGCGTCACGTCGGCCCGACCGGACCCGGAGCCGAGCGGTCAGCGTCACGTCGGCCCGGCCGTGGGGCGATGCCCTTCGGCCCCGGTCACAGCCGTTCGACGATCGTCACGTTCGCCTGGCCGCCGCCCTCGCACATCGTCTGGAGGCCGTAGCGGCCGCCGGTGCGCTCCAGTTCGTGCAGGAGGGTCGTCATCAGCCGGGCGCCGGTCGCGCCGAGCGGGTGGCCGAGGGCGATCGCGCCGCCGTTGACGTTGACCTTGGCGGGGTCGGCGCCCGTCTCCTTCAGCCAGGCCAGGACGACGGGTGCGAAGGCTTCGTTGATCTCCACGAGGTCGATGGCGTCGATGCTCAGGCCGGTCTTCTTCAGGGCGTGCGCGGTGGCCGGTATGGGTGCGGAGAGCATGCGGATCGGGTCCTCGCCGCGCGCCGAGAGATGGTGGACGCGGGCGCGGGGGCGCAGCCCGTGGTCCCGTACCGCCCGTTCGGAGGCGAGCAGCAGGGCCGCGGCCCCGTCGGAGACCTGGGAGGAGCAGGCGGCGGTGATGGTGCCGCCGTCGAGGACGGGGCGCAGCGCGGCCATCTTCTCCAGGGAGGTGTCCCGGCGCGGGCCCTCGTCCACGCGGACCTCGCCGTAGGGGACGGTCTCGCGGTCGAAGCGGCCGGTGTCGATCGCCCAGATCGCGCGCCGGTGCGAGCGCAGGGCGAACTCCTCCTGCTCCTCGCGGCCGATGCCCCATCGCGCGGCGATCATCTCGGCGCCGGCGAACTGGTCGACGGGCCGGTCGCCGTAGCGGGCACGCCAGCCGGTGCTGCCGAGGAAGGGACCGTCGGCCAGGCCGAGGGGGACGGCGGCCTGCCGGGAGGCGAAGGCGAGGGGGACCTGGGACATGTTCTGCACCCCGCCCGCGACCACCAGGTCCTGGGTGCCGGAGAGCACGGCCTGCGCGGCGAAGTGCACGGCCTGCTGGGAGGAGCCGCACTGCCGGTCGACGGTCACGCCGGGCACTTCCTCGGGGAGGCCCGCGGCCAGCCAGCAGGTGCGGGCGATGTCCCCGGCCTGCGGTCCCACGGCGTCCAGACAGCCGAAGACCACGTCCTCCACCGCGGCCGGGTCGATCCCGGAGCGCGCCACCAGTTCTCCGAGCACCTGCGCGCCCAGGTCGGCCGGGTGGACCGCCCCGAGTCCTCCCCCGCGCTTGCCGACAGGTGTGCGGACCGCTTCGACGATGTAGGCCTCGGCCATGGCAACTCCCTCTCAGGAAAGGGCTATTCGCGTACGGCGATTCCGTCCAGCACCATCGACAGGTACTGGCGGGCGATCTCCTCGGGGCTGTGCCGGCCACCGGGCCGGTACCAGGAGGCGGCGACCCACACGGTGTCCCGCACGAACCGGTAGGTGAGCCGGACGTCCAGGTCCGCGCGGAAGACCCGCTCGGCGACCCCGCGTTCCAGCGTGCTGAGCCACGCCTTCTCGAACCGGCGCTGGGACTCGGCGAGGAAGGCGAACCGGTCCTGGGTGACGAGCTGCTTGCTCTCCTTCTGGTAGATGGCGACGGCCGCGCGGTGCCGGTCGATCTCCCGGAAGGACTCGGTGACCAGCGCCTCCAGCGTCTCGCGGGGGCCGAGTCCGGCGGCGAGGACCGTGTCGTAGCCGCTCCACAGCTCGTCGAGGAAGGTCCGCAGGATCTCCTCCAGCATCGACTCCTTGGAGTCGAAGTGGTAGTAGAGGCTGCCCGCGAGCATCCCCGCGTGGTCGGCGATCCTGCGGACGGTGGTGGCGTTGTAGCCGTGTTCGGCGAAGACCTCGGCTGCGGTGGTGAGGAGTTCTCCGCGCCGGGCCGCTGCCGCGGTCACCTGGGGCTTCTTCTTGGTCGGCACGCACCCATTGTGGTCTGCTCCGGCCGTCAGGGGTGCTGGCTGCTGACGGCGACGACCTCGCCGGTCATGTAGGAGGAGTAGCCGGAGGCGAGGAAGACGATCACGTTCGCCACCTCCCAGGGCTCCGCGTGGCGCCCGAGGGCCTCCCGTTCGGTCAGCTCGGCGAGCAGGGCCGCGGACGTGACCTTCGCCAGATGGGGGTGCATGGCGAGGGAGGGGGCGACCGCGTTGACCCGCACTCCGAACGCGGCGGCCTCGACGGCCGCGCACCGGGTCAGCGCCATCACGCCGGCCTTGGCGGCGGCGTAGTGGGCCTGCCCGGCCTGGGCGCGCCAGCCGACGACGGAGGCGTTGTTCACGATCACGCCGCCGCCGGTCTCCCGCATGGCGCGCAGGGCGGCCCGGGTGCAGCGGAAGGTGCCGTTCAAGGTGACGTCCAGGACGCGGGACCACTGGTCGTCCGTCATGTCGACGAGGTCCGAAGTGCCGCCCAGCCCGGCGTTGTTGACGACGACGTCCAGCCGCCCGTGCTCGGTCACGGCCGCGTCGAACAGGGACCGCACCTGGGCCTCGTCGGTGACGTCGCACGGCATCGCGGCGACCGCGCCGGGGAACTCCCGGGCCAGTTCGGCCGCGTGCTCCTTCAGCCGGCGCTGGTGGGCGTCGCTGATCAGCACCCGTGCGCCCTCCTCCAGGAAGCGGCGCGCGGTGGCTCCGCCGATGCCGGTGCCGGCCGCCGCGGTGACGACGGCGGTACGTCCGCGCAGCAGTCCGTGCCCGGGTTCGCGGACCGGGCTCTCGACGCCTGTCATGGGCCCACGCTAACCTACCAAACACTTGTTAGGGAAGGACGGTGACGGCGGTGGACCTGTCGCATTCCAGGGCCGACGAGGAGTTGCGCGCCGCGGCCCGCGCCTGGCTGGCGGCGCACGTCCCGCGCACGCCGCTGCCTTCCCTGGAGACGGCGGAGGGCTTCGCGGCGCACCGCGCGTGGGAGGCCGAACTGGCCGCGGACCGCTGGTCGGTGGTGTCCTGGCCGGAGCGGTTCGGCGGGCGGGACGCCGGGCTCGTGAGCTGGCTGGTGTTCGAGGAGGAGTACTGGGCGGCGGGCGCGCCGGGCCGGGTCGGGCAGAACGGCGTCAGCCTGCTCGCGCCCACGCTCTTCGCGTACGGAACCGAGGAGCAACGCGCCCGGGTGCTGCCGCCGATGGCCACCGGCGAGGTGGTCTGGGCACAGGCCTGGTCGGAGCCGGAGGCGGGCTCGGACCTCGCCGCGCTCGCCTCCCGGGCGGTCCGGACGGACGGCGGCTGGCGTCTGCACGGGCAGAAGACCTGGTCGTCACGGGCGGCCTTCGCGGACCGGGCTTTCGGCCTGTTCCGCAGCGACCCCGGCGCCCCCGAGCCGCACCAGGGCCTCACGTACCTGATGTTCGACCTGCGGGCCCCCGGCGTCACCGTCCGCCCGATCGGCCGCCTGGACGGCAAGCCGGCCTTCGCCGAGCTGTTCCTGGACGACGTGTTCGTCCCGGACGAGGACGTGATCGGCGAGCCGGGCCGGGGCTGGCGGATCGCGATGTCCGCCACGGGCGACGAACGCGGACTCACCCTGCGCTCCCCGGGCCGATTCCTCGCCGCGGCCGGACGGCTGCGGGAGCTGTGGCGGGCCAAGGGGTCGCCCGAGCACGCCCGCGCCCGGGTGGCCGACGCCCTGATCGCGGCCCGCGCCTACCAGCTGTTCGCCTACTCCGCCGCCTCCCGGGCGCTGGACGGCGCCCGGCTCGGCCCGGAGTCCAGCATGAACAAGCTGTTCTGGTCCGAGCTGGACCTGGCCCTGCACGAGACGGCGCTCGATCTGCTGGGCGCGGAGGGCGAACTGGCGGACGGCGCCTGGTCCGAGGGGTACGTCTTCTCGCTGGCCGGCCCCATCTACGCGGGCACGAACGAGATCCAGCGGGACATCGTCGCCGAGCGGCTGCTCGGCCTGCCGAAGGGACGCCGCTGATGCGCTTCCTCCTCGACGCCGACCAGCGCGCCTTCGCCGGCTCGCTGCACGCGATGCTGACCGCCGCGGACACCCCGGCGGTGATCCGGGACTGGAGCCGCGGCGACCACGCGCGCGGGCGCGCGCTGTGGTCGCGGATCGCGGAGGCCGGGGTGTTCGGTCTCGCGGTGCCCGAGGCGTACGGCGGGCTGGGGCCGCGGCCGGCCGAACTGGCGGTGGCCTTCGTGGAGCTGGGCCGGCACGCGGTGCCCGGTCCGCTCGCGGAGACGGTCGGGGCGGCCGTGCTCCTCGGCGAGCCTCCCCTGGCCAAACGCTTCCTGCCCGGACTCGCGGACGGGACGGACCTGGCGACGCTGGCGGCGCCCGGCGGTCACGCGGTCGACGGCGACGCGGCCACCCTGCGTCTGTCACCGGCCCCCGACGGCCTGTACCTCGGCACGGCGGCCCCCGGACCGGTGCGCCGCTCCCTGGACCCGGCCCGCCGGCTGACCGCGCTCGTCCCGGCCGGCGAACCCCTCGCCGCGGCCGTGCCGTACGACCGGGCTCTCACCTGGATCCGGCTGGCCACCGCCGCCCAGGCACTCGGCGTCGGACTCGCCCTGCTGGACCGGACGGTCGCCCATGTACGGCAACGCACCCAGTTCGGGGTGCCCATCGGCTCCTTCCAGGCCGTCAAGCACCGCCTGGCCGACGCGAAGACCACCCTGGAGTTCGCCCGCCCCCTGCTCTTCGGCGCGGCGCTGTCCCTGCGTCCGGCGGAGGTGGCCGCCGCCAAGCTCACGGCGTGCGAGGCGGCGTACCGGACGGCCCGTACGGCACTCCATCTGCACGGCGCGATCGGGTACACGGCGGAGTACGACCTGTCGCTGTGGCTGACCAAGGCGCGGGCACTGCGCGCGGCGTGGGGGACGCCGCAGGAGTGCCGGAGCCTGGTGCTCGCGGACGGGGTCCAGGAGGCGGCCGGCGGGCGGGGCGGCGGGACGAGCGGCGTCCGCGGCTCATGACCGGCGACGGGGCCCGACCCGGTCCGGCGCCACGACGCCCGCCTCGCACGCGGCCGAGAGCCACCGGGGGAACTCGCCGACCATCCGGTCGTACAGCTCGGCGTCGGAGACCCGCCGCGGATCCGCGCCCGCGTGGAAGAAGCCGGCGTTGTCCACGATCCGCTTGCCGGGCACCGCCAGTTCGTCCAGCTTCCGCAGGAACTCGAACTGCCGGCCGCCCGGGTCGCCGAAGCCGACGAACTGCCAGAACAGCGGCAGTCTCGCGGCCTTGCACAGATAGCGCTCGGCGGCGAGCTTGTTGATCGGTCCGCCGTCGGTCTGGAAGACGACCAGGGCGGGCGCGGTGGATCCGCTGTCCAGGTAGTGGTCGATGACGGCGTCCATCGCCAGGTGGTAGCTGGTCCGGCCCATGTGTCCGAGCCCGGACACGATCCGCTCTATCCGGCCGTGGTGGTCGGCGAGGGCGATGTCGGACACGGCGTCGACGTCGGTCGAGAAGAACACCACCGGCACCCGGCCGTCGTCGTCCAGATGGGCGGACAGGCCGAGCACGCGGTCGGCGAGCGCCTGCACACTGCCGTCCTGGTAGTACGGCTTCATCGAGCCCGAGTAGTCGACCACGAGATAGACGGCGGCCCGCAGCCCGTCCAGCCCGTGCCGGGCGAGGGACACCCCGGCGCTCTTGTACAGGCCGACCAGTGCGGGTGCGGTCCGCTCCACCTTGGTCAGACTGATGGCGGCCATGCGGGCTCCTTCACGACGGTCACCGCAGGGGGCAACGGGTGCGACGGGTGCCGAGGCTATGTCACCGAGGTGCGCCTTCAAACCGGCGGCCCCGTCCCCCGGAGCTGCGCGCGAGGAGGCCCCGGGCACCGCGGGGACATGCGGCGGCGCCTGCCCGGAGTCCGGTCGGGGACTGGTGGGCAGGCGCCGTCAGTGTTCCGTACGCCTTTGTACGGGACGTCTGCGGGGGACCTCAGGTCCCCGGTGAGCGCGTCAGACCGCCAGGGCGCGGTCCGTCGGGCGGATCGGGGCCGGCAGGTCGCTGGCTCCGGTCAGGTGGCGGTCGACTCCGCGGGCGGCCGAGCGGCCCTCCGCGATCGCCCACACGATGAGGGACTGGCCGCGGCCGGCGTCACCGGCGACGAACACACCCGGCACGTTGGTCTGGAAGTCGGCGTCGCGGGCGATGTTACCGCGTTCGTCGAGGTCCAGGCCGAACTGCTCGACCAGGCCGTTCTCCCGGTCGGTGCCGGTGAAGCCCATCGCGAGGGTGACCAGCTGGGCCGGGATCTTGCGCTCGGTGCCCGGCTTGGAGGTCAACTTTCCGTCGACGAACTCGACTTCGGCCAGGTGCAGCCACTGGACGTTGCCGTCCTCGTCGCCCTCGAAGTGGGTGGTGGAGGCGGCGTAGATCCGCTCACCGCCCTCCTCGTGCGCCGAGGTGACCTTGTAGAGGATCGGGAAGGTCGGCCAGGGCTGGTTGACGGCGTGCCGCTCGTCGTTGGGACGGGGCATGATCTCCAGCTGGGTGACGGAGGCCGCGCCCTGCCGGTGGGCGGTACCCACGCAGTCGGCACCGGTGTCACCGCCGCCGATGACGACGACGTGCTTGCCCTCGGCCGAGATCGGCGCGGTGACGTAGTCGCCCTCCTGGACCTTGTTGGCCAGCGGCAGGTACTCCATCGCCTGATAGATGCCCTTGAGCTCCCGCCCGGGGACGGGCAGGTCACGGGCGGTCGTCGCACCAGCGGCGATCACGACGGCGTCGTACCGCTTCTTCAGGTCCGTCGCCTTCAGGTCGCGGCCGATCTCGACGCCCGTGCGGAAGCGGGTGCCCTCCGCGCGCATCTGCTCGATACGGCGGTTGATGTGCCGCTTCTCCATCTTGAACTCGGGGATGCCGTACCGGAGGAGACCTCCGATGCGGTCCGCGCGCTCGTAGACGGCGACCGTGTGGCCGGCCCGGGTCAGCTGCTGGGCGGCGGCGAGACCCGCCGGACCCGAGCCGACGACCGCGACCGTCTTGCCGGACAGGCGCTCCGGGATCTGCGGGGCGACGTCCCCGGTCTCCCACGCCTTGTCGATGATCGAGACCTCGACGTTCTTGATGGTGACCGGCGGCTGGTTGATGCCCAGCACGCACGCCGACTCGCAGGGGGCCGGGCAGAGGCGACCGGTGAACTCCGGGAAGTTGTTGGTCGCGTGCAGGCGCTCCTGGGCGGCGGCCCAGTCCTCGCGGTAGGCGTAGTCGTTCCACTCGGGGATCAGGTTCCCCAGCGGACAGCCGTTGTGGCAGAACGGGATGCCGCAGTCCATGCAGCGGCTGGCCTGCTTGCTGATGATGGGCAGCAGGGAGCCGGGGACGTAGACCTCGTTCCAGTCCTTGACGCGCTCACCGACGGGACGGGTCCGGGCGACCTCGCGGCCGTGGTTCAGGAAGCCCTTCGGGTCAGCCATTGATCGCCGCCTCCATCATCTTCTCGGTGATCGCGGTCTCGGGGAGACCGGCTCGCTCGGCGGCGTCCTTGGCGGCGAGCACTGCCTTGTACGTGCTGGGGATGATCTTGCTGAACCGGGCCGCGGCCGCGTCCCAGTCGGCGAGCAGCTTCTCCGCGACGGTCGAGCCGGTCTCCTCGGCGTGGCGGCGCACCACGTCGTGCAGCCACTGCTTGTCGGTGTCGTCCAGCGCCTCGACCGACTCGGCGTTGCCGATGTTGACGTTGTCGCGGTCGAGGTCGATGACGTAGGCGACACCGCCGGACATGCCCGCCGCGAAGTTGCGGCCGGTCGGGCCGAGGACGACCGCGTGACCGCCGGTCATGTACTCGCAGCCGTGGTCGCCCACGCCCTCGGAGACGACCAGCGCGCCGGAGTTGCGGACGCAGAACCGCTCACCGGTACGGCCGCGCAGGAACAGCTCGCCGCCGGTGGCGCCGTAGCCGATGGTGTTGCCCGCGATGGTCGAGTACTCGGCGAGGTGGTCGGCCGCGCGGTCCGGGCGGACGACGATCCGGCCGCCGGAGAGGCCCTTGCCGACGTAGTCGTTGGCGTCGCCCTCCAGGCGCAGCGTGACACCGCGCGGCAGGAAGGCGCCGAAGGACTGGCCGGCAGAGCCGGTGAAGGTGATGTCGACGGTGTCGTCGGGCAGGCCCGCGCCGCCGAACTTCTTCGTCACCTCGTGGCCGAGCATGGTGCCGACCGTGCGGTTGATGTTGCGGATGGCGACCTGGGCGCGCACCGGCTGGGCCTCGGTGGCGTCGTTCGCGGCCAGGGCGTCGGCGGCGAGCTTGATCAGCTCGTTGTCCAGGGCCTTCTCCAGGCCGTGGTCCTGGGCGATCAGCTGGTGGCGGACGGCGCCCTCGGGCAGGTCGGGCACGTGGAACAGCGGCTTGAGGTCCAGGCCCTGCGCCTTCCAGTGGTCGACCGCGCGCTCGACGTCCAGCACCTCGGCGTGGCCGACGGCCTCCTCGATGGAGCGGAAGCCCAGCTCGGCCAGCAGCTCGCGGACCTCCTCGGCGATGAACTTGAAGAAGTTCACCACGTACTCGGCCTTGCCGGCGAAGCGGTCGCGCAGGACCGGGTTCTGGGTGGCGATGCCGACCGGGCAGGTGTCCAGGTGGCAGACGCGCATCATGACGCAGCCGGAGACGACGAGCGGGGCGGTCGCGAAACCGAACTCCTCGGCGCCGAGCAGCGCGGCGATGACCACGTCACGGCCGGTCTTCAGCTGGCCGTCCGTCTGGACGACGATCCGGTCGCGCAGGCCGTTGAGCAGCAGGGTCTGCTGGGTCTCGGCGAGGCCCAGCTCCCAGGGGCCGCCCGCGTGCTTCAACGAGGTCAGCGGGGAGGCACCCGTGCCGCCGTCGTGGCCGGAGATCAGCACGACGTCCGCGTGCGCCTTGGACACACCGGCCGCGACCGTGCCGACGCCGACCTCGGAGACCAGCTTGACGTGAATCCGCGCCTGCGGGTTCGCGTTCTTCAGGTCGTGGATCAGCTGGGCGAGGTCCTCGATGGAGTAGATGTCGTGGTGCGGCGGCGGGGAGATCAGGCCGACGCCCGGCGTCGAGTGACGCGTCTTGGCGACCCACGGGTAGACCTTGTGGCCGGGCAGCTGGCCGCCCTCGCCGGGCTTGGCGCCCTGGGCCATCTTGATCTGGATGTCGTCCGCGTTGACCAGGTACTCGGAGGTGACGCCGAAGCGGCCGGAGGCGACCTGCTTGATGGCGGACCGGCGCGCCGGGTCGTACAGGCGGTCCGGGTCCTCGCCGCCCTCACCGGTGTTGGACTTGCCGCCCAGCTGGTTCATGGCGATGGCGAGGGTCTCGTGCGCCTCCTTGGAGATGGAGCCGTACGACATGGCGCCGGTGGAGAAGCGCTTGACGATCTCCTCCGCCGGCTCGACCTCGTCGATGGAGATCGGGGCACGGCCGGACTTGAAGCCGAACAGGCCGCGCAGCGTCATCAGGCGCTCGGACTGCTCGTTCACCCGGCTCGTGTACTTCTTGAAGATGTCGTACCGGCCGGTGCGCGTGGAGTGCTGGAGCCGGAAGACCGTGTCCGGGTCGAACAGGTGCGGCTCGCCCTCGCGGCGCCACTGGTACTCGCCGCCGATCTCCAGCGCGCGGTGCGCCGGGGCGATGCCGGAGGCCGGGTAGGCCTTGGCGTGGCGGGCGGCGACCTCCTCGGCGATGACGTCGATGCCGACGCCGCCGATCTTGGTGGCGGTGCCGTTGAAGTACTTCTCCACGAAGGCCTGGTCCAGGCCGACGGCCTCGAAGACCTGGGCGCCGCGGTAGGAGGCGACGGTGGAGATGCCCATCTTGGACATGACCTTCAGGACGCCCTTGCCGAGGGCGTAGATCAGGTTCTTGATGGCCTTCTCGGGCTCGATGCCGTTGATGAAGGTGCCCGCGCGCAGCAGGTCCTCGACCGACTCCATCGCCAGGTACGGGTTGACGGCGGCGGCGCCGTAGCCGATGAGCAGGGCGACGTGGTGAACCTCGCGGACGTCGCCGGCCTCGACCAGCAGGCCCACCTGGGTGCGCTGCTTGGTGCGGATGAGGTGGTGGTGGACGGCCGCGGTGAGCAGCAGCGACGGGATCGGCGCGTGCTCGGCGTCGGAGTGGCGGTCCGACAGGACGATCAGACGGGCGCCGTTCTCGATCGCCGCGTCGGCCTCGGCGCAGATCTCCTCGATCCGCGCGGCGAGGGCGTCGCCGCCGCCGGAGACCCGGTACAGGCCGGACAGGGTCGCGGCCTTGAAGCCGGGCATGTCGCCGTCGGCGTTGATGTGGATGAGCTTGGCCAGCTCGTCGTTGTCGATGACCGGGAAGGGCAGGGTGACCGAGCGGCAGGAGGCGGCCGTCGGCTCCAGCAGGTTGCCCTCGGGGCCCAGCGAGGAGCGCAGCGAGGTGACCAGTTCCTCGCGGATCGCGTCCAGCGGCGGGTTGGTGACCTGGGCGAACAGCTGGGTGAAGTAGTCGAAGAGCAGGCGCGGGCGCTCGGAGAGAGCGGCGATCGGCGAGTCGGTGCCCATCGAACCGATCGGCTCCGCAGCCGTGCGGGCCATCGGGGCGAGGATGACGCGCAGCTCCTCCTCGGTGTACCCGAAGGTCTGCTGGCGGCGGGTGACCGAGGCGTGGGTGTGGACGATGTGCTCGCGCTCGGGCAGGTCACCGAGCTCGATCTCGCCGGCCTCCAGCCACTCGGCGTACGGCTTCTCCGTGGCGAGGGACGCCTTGATCTCGTCGTCCTCGATGATGCGGTGCTCGGCGGTGTCCACGAGGAACATGCGGCCGGGCTGCAGGCGGCCCTTGCGGACGACCTTGGCCGGGTCGATGTCGAGGACGCCGACCTCGGAGCCGAGGACGACGAGGCCGTCGTCGGTGACCCAGTAGCGGCCGGGGCGCAGACCGTTGCGGTCGAGCACGGCGCCGACCTGGGTGCCGTCGGTGAAGGTGACGCAGGCGGGGCCGTCCCAGGGCTCCATCATCGTGGAGTGGAACTGGTAGAAGGCGCGCCGGGCCGGGTCCATGGAGTCGTGGTTCTCCCACGCCTCCGGGATCATCATCAGCACGGAGTGCGGCAGCGAACGGCCGCCCAGGTGCAGCAGCTCCAGGACCTCGTCGAAGGAGGCGGAGTCGGAGGCGTCCGGGGTGCAGACCGGGAAGATGCGCTCCAGCCCCTTCTCGGAGGAGCCGAACAGGTCGGAGACCAGCTGCGACTCACGGGCGCGCATCCAGTTGCGGTTGCCCTTGACGGTGTTGATCTCACCGTTGTGCGCGACGAAGCGGTACGGGTGCGCGAGCGGCCACGACGGGAAGGTGTTCGTGGAGAACCGGGAGTGCACGAGCGCGATCGCGGAGGCGAAGCGGCGGTCGGACAGGTCCGGGAAGAAGGGCTCCAGCTGGCCGGTGGTCAGCATGCCCTTGTAGACGATCGTCCGGGCGGACAGGGAGGGGAAGTACACCCCTGCCTCGCGCTCGGCGCGCTTGCGCAGCACGAAGGCCCTGCGGTCCAGCGCGATGCCCTCGCTGGCGCCGTCGGTCACGAAGATCTGCCGGAAGGCCGGCATGGTGGAGCGGGCGGTGGCACCCAGCAGCTCGGGGGCGACCGGGACCTCGCGCCAGCCGAGGACCGTCAGGCCCTCCTCGGCGGCGATCGTCTCGATACGTGAGACGGCGTCCTCGGTGCCCTCCTCCGGCAGGAACGCGATGCCTACCGCGTAGGCACCGGCCGCGGGAAGGTCGAATTCGGCCACCTCGCGGAGGAAGGCGTCCGGCACCTGGGAGAGGATGCCCGCGCCGTCACCCGAGTCGGGCTCGGAGCCGGTGGCGCCACGGTGCTCCAGGTTCCGCAGGACCGTGAGGGCCTGCTCGACCAGGGTGTGGGACGCCTCGCCGGTGAGGGTGGCGACGAAACCGACGCCGCACGCGTCGTGTTCGTTGCGGGGGTCGTACATACCCTGCGCAGCAGGGCGAGCATCCATGAAGGACCAGTTCTGGCCATTCGCGGAATGCTGGGACGGCTGGCGCGGCGTACGCATCGGCTCTCCCGTCGTCGTCATGTGGCATGTGGCAGGTGCCGAGGGACGACGTTGGCCCTCTGCTGAGATCAAAATTTCGTGCAGGTTACATGATGGGGCGGTTCCCGGGAACCGGATACACCGTTCCAACATGCGGACGCCGCGGTCGCAGCGGGGGTGCCGCGCGAACGCAGCGGGTGCCGTGCGGTTGCGGCGGCTGCCGTGCGGTGACGGCGGGGGTGCCGTGCCATGACGGCCGATGTCTGCTGGGGGGGCCGTGACGGACAGGATCGGTCGGATCGGCGTCCGGCGGCCCGAAAGGGGGGCCGGGGGGAGCGTCATCGCCCACCCCGCGGGGGTGCGGCAGGCCTCATTGCCCACAGCGCTTACGGCTCATGCCCGGTGGTCACGCACTCGAAACCAGCGAGTAACGGGTACTTATGCGGCCCAACGCATAGGTACCGGTCGACCTATCCTACGGCCGTTCCGAACAGGCTGCCCAGGGCGTACGTCACACCGGCCGCCGCGCCGCCGAGCGCGAGCTGCCGCAGACCGCTGAACCACCAGCTGCGCGCCGTCACTCTGGCCACGACGGCACCGCAGCCGAAGAGCCCGGCGAGCGCGAGCAGCACGGCGGGCCACAGCACGGACGCGCCGAGCAGGTACGGCAGCACGGGCAGCAGCGCGCCGAGGGCGAACGAGCCGAAGGACGACACGGCGGCGACCAGCGGCGAGGGCAGATCGCCGGGGTCGATGCCGAGCTCCTCGCGGGCGTGTATCTCCAGGGCCTGCTCGGGATCCGCGGACAGCTGCCGGGCGACCTGCCGGGCCAGCTCCGGCTCGACACCGCGGGCGACGTACAGCGCGGCCAGCTCCTCCTCCTCGTCCTGCGGGTGCTTGCGCAGCTCGCGGCGCTCGACGTCCAGCTCGGCCTCGACGAGCTCGCGCTGGGAGGCGACGGAGGTGTACTCGCCGGCCGCCATAGAGAAGGCGCCGGCGGCGAGCCCCGCGAGACCGGTGACGACGATGGTCTGCTGGCCCACGGATCCGCCGGCCACACCCGTCATCAGGGCGAGGTTGGAGACGAGGCCGTCCATGGCGCCGAAGACCGCGGGGCGGAGCCAGCCGCCGTTCACATCGCGGTGCGTGTGGTTGTCGCGATGCGCTTCGTGCAGCGCGGCCTCGGTCTCGATGATCGCCATGCGGGCCCCCAGGGAAGCTTAGCCAAAGCTAACTTTGGACGAGTTCTACTTTTTGACAGCGCAAAATCTACGCCTTCTCTTCCCTCTTTGCCAGCAAGGAAAGGCTCGGCTAACCTGCGATTTCCTGGCCTTACGCTCATTTGTGCGATGAAAAGCTCAGATGCCGAGTGGGTGACAGAGGGGCTCCGCAGGCACGCGCGGACACCTCCCGTGGGACACATCCGCAAAGGGTCCCGCGACCCCGCCCAAGGAGGCCGCCCATGGCATCGATCGCCTGCACTCCCCCGGTCCCGGCGCCCGGGGACGCCACCGGGCTGCGCGAGCGGGCCCGCGGCGCGCTGCTCGGCCTGGCCGTGGGCGACGCGCTCGGGGCCCCGGCGGAGAACCTCAAACCCTCCGAGATCCGGGCCCGCTGGGGCCGGATCACCGGGTACGTGGCCGAGCACCCCTGCGGTACCGACGACACCGAGTACGCGATCTTCTCCGGTCTGCTGCTGGCCCGGCACGGCCCGGCGCTCACCCCGGCGGACGTGGAGGCGGCCTGGCACGCGTGGATCGCCGACCGGGCCGAGAGCCCCTTCCGTGGCGCGGGCTTCAGCGAGCGCGGCACGCTGGAGAACCTGCGCCGCGGCCTCGCCGCCCCGATCTCCGCCCAGCACCGGCACGCCTGGAGCGACGGCCTGGCGATGCGGGCGGCCCCTTTCGGGGTCTTCGCGGCCGGCCGCCCCGCCGAAGCGGCCCGCCTGGTGGCCATCGACGGCTCGGTCAGCCACGAGGGCGAGGGCATCTACGGCGGCCAGGCGGTCGCGGCGGGGGTGGCGGCGGCGATGACCGGCGCCACGGTCCCGGTGGTGATCGCCGCGGCCCTCGCCGTCGTCCCGGACGACTCCTGGACGGCTCGCTCGCTGCGGCGGGCGGTGGCGGTGGCGCACCACGGCGAGCGCGCGGTCCGCTCCGCGGTCGTCATCGGCGGCTATCCCTGGACCGACCTGGCCCCCGAGGCGGTCGCCCTCGCCTTCGGCGCGTACGCGGCGGCCGACGGCGACTTCCGGGAGGCGGTCCTGACGGCCGTCAACATGGGCCGCGACGCGGACACGACGGCGGCGGTGGCCGGCGCGCTCTCCGGCGCGACCCAGGGCCTCGCCGCGATCCCCCCAGCCTGGGCCTCGGCCATCGGCCCGGCCCGCGGCCGCTGTCTGCCGTCCGTGGCGGGCCACCACGTCCTGGAGGTGGCGGACCTGCTGCTGGACACGGAGCCGCCCACCCCCCGGCCGGCCGCGCCCACCGCGGCCCTCCCCCCACCGCCCACCCCCCAGCCGACCCCACCGCTGCCTCCGCCGCCCGCCCCCCGGCCGACCGCACCCACCCCCGCCGTCTCCCCACCACCCGACCTCCAGCCGGCCCCACCGACCCCAGCCCTCCCCCCACCGCCTGCCACCCGGCCGACCGCACCCACCCCCGCCCTCGCCGCACCACCCGCCCCCCAGCCGGCCCCACCGACCCCAGCCCCCTCCCCACCGCCCACCGCTCAACCGGACGCCCCCGCCCCCACCCCCACCCCACCCCTCACCTCCCAGCCGGCCACCCAGCTCCCGCCCCCTCCTCCCGCCGCCCAGCCGGCCGAGTCCGGTGGTGGGTGGGCGGGGGATCCGGGGGCCCGGGGGCCGAGCCCTCTGGTGGGTGCCGGGAACCACGGGCAGGCGGACGGCGAGGGCCGGCCGTGACGGCGCGCCGGATCGAGGGGCTGCTGCTCGGCCTCGCCGCGGGGGACGCCGCCGGCTGGCCCGCCGCCCGGCACCGGGCCGCGCGGATGCCCGAGTGGACCCGCCGCCTCACCCGCGAACTGGACACCTTCGCCGAGCAGAACGCCACCACCACCCTCCCCGTGCCGATCGCCCTCAATCAGCCGCCCGAACCCCTCCGCCTCGGCCCCTCCGACGACGCCGAGTGGGCGGTGTTCGCCGCGGAGGCGGTCCTGCGGGCCGGCGACGACGACGTCCTCGGCGACCTCAGCCGGGCCCGCCGTATGCGCGCCGCCATCGACCTCACCTGGACCGCCGTGGCCTCCGAGGTCGCCGCCGCCGCGGACCGCGCCCCGGAGATCGAGTCCGCCGTCCTGCCCCTGCGCGCCCGCATCTCCGTCCGGGCCGGCCTCGGCAACCTCGCCACCGGCCTGCGGCCGCCCGCCACCGGCCACGACAACCCGCACTACTTCGACGACGCGGCCTGCGTCCGCGCCTGCGTCCTCGCCGTGGCCCATCCCGGAGACCCCCGGCAGGCCGCCGCACTCGCCGAGTTCGACGCCCGCTACACCCAGGACGGCGACGGCGTACACGGTGCGCGGGCCATGGCGGCGGCCCTCTCGCTCGCCCTCGCCGACGCGGACACCGACAGCTGTGTCACCGCCGCGCTGGCCGAACTCCCGGCGGACACGGAGATCGGCCGCAACACCCGCCACGCGCTCGCCCTGGCCGAGGACAGCGACTCCGCCTTCGCCCTCGTCCCCCTCCTGGAGCACCAGATCGTCGACCACGTCTACAGCTACGGCATCGCCGCCGCCGAGACCGTCCCCGTCGCCCTCGCCCTCGCCACCGCCGCCCGGGGCCGTATCGCCGAGGCCGTACCGGCCGCCGCCTGTCTGTCCCGGGTCGCCGACTCCGCCCCCGCCCTGGCGGGCGCGCTGACCGGAGCCCTCGGCGGCGGCGCGGCCGTCCCGGGAACCTGGCGCGACGCCTGCCGCCTCCTGCCCGGCTGCACCCTGCCCCGCCTCACCGGCACCGACCTGGTCGAACTCGCCGGACTCCTGGAAGCCGCACAACCGGCCCGGCCAGGAGGATGATTCGGGGCATGACGCCCAATGCAGAAGAAAGCAGCGGCCCCGGTCGGAGCAGTCTCGCCGACCGGATCACCGGGGCCCTGGTCGGAGCCGCCGTCGGCGACGCCCTCGGCGGGCCGGTCGAGGGCTACTCACCCGACCAGATCGTCGAGCGCCACGGCGGCCGGGTGCACGGCATCGTCGGCCCCTGGCACGGCGACGCCTGGCGCACCGCCCGCCCCGTCGCCCCGTACCACAAGGGCGACGGCCACGTCACCGACGACACCCTGATGACGCATGCGCTGGTCCGGGTCTACGAGCGCGTCCGCGACCACCTGGACGCGTACGCCGTGGCCGACCACCTGGTCCCGGACCTGATGACCACCCCCCGCTGGATCCCGGAGCTGGAGGCCGAGGCCCTGCCGCTGCACCGCCTCTTCCTCGCCGAGAAGTGGCTGGTGGCCCGGCTGGCGTACGGCCACGCCGACCCCCGGGAGGCGGGCGTCGGCAACATCGTCAACTGCGGCGCCGCGATGTACATGGCCCCGGTCGGCCTGGTCAACGCGGCCCACCCGGCCGCCGCCCACGCCGAGGCCCTGGACATCGCCGGCGCGCACCAGTCCTCGTACGGCCGGGAGGCGGCCGGTGTCTTCGCGGCGGCGGTGGCCGCCGCGACCGCACCCGGCGCGACCCCGGACTCGGTCGTGGCCGCCTGTCTGTCCCTGGCGCGGGACGGCACCCGCGAGGCGATCGAGAAGGTGTGCGAAGTCGCCGCCCGTCACCGGGACTTCGAGTCGGCGCTCGGCCCGCTGCGTGCGGCGGTGGCCCCGTACGACACCGTCGGCCCGGACTACCGCGCCCCCTCGCTCGGCGCCCGCCGCCCCTCCCGGCTGCACTCCGTCGAGGAACTGCCCGTCGCCCTGGGCATGCTGGTCGTGGCGGGCGGCGACTACCGGCACGCCGTGCTGGGCTCGGTCAACTACGGCCGGGACTGCGACTCGATCGCCACGATGGCCGGTGCGCTCGCGGGCGCGCTCGGCTCGCCCGTGCCCGAGGAGTGGGCGAAGACGGTCGCGGACGCGAGCCGCCTGGACCTGTGGGCGCCGGCCCGCGCCCTCACCGAGGTCGCGCACGAGATCTTCGAGCGGGACGTGCGTCGCCGGCGCGCTCACGAGCAGGCGTTCACCACCCTCGGAGGCCGGCCGTGCTCCGACTGACCTGGGTCCAGCCGGAGGACCTGCTGGGCCACGAGCTGCGCCAGGCCCGGCTGGACGGGCGCGAGCCCTCGGCGATCGAGGCGCGCTGGCGGGCGGCGGGCGGGCCGGACGCGCCGGAGCGGGCGGGCGCGTCCGCGCACCGGGTCTCCCGCTATCTGCGGCTGCTGGCCGAGGACCTGCTGGACGAACTCGCCGATCTGCCCGGCCGCTTCGCCGAGGACGAGCCGACGGACCTGGCCCGCATCAAGTCCCGGTGCCCGGACTGGCCGGCGTCACCGGCCGCCCGGCGGCGGCCGGCCCGCGACCCCGGGCAGCAGGCGGCCGACCGCACCCGCACGACGGATCCGCGCCCTGCCCCGTCCGGCGTCGCCGGGGACCGCTTCCCGGCCGCCCTGGAAGCCGCCTGGCTGGGCAGGGCCATCGGCTGCCTCCTCGGCAAACCGGTGGAGAAGCTCCCGCTCGACGGCATCCGGGCTCTCGCCAAGGCGACCGGCAACTGGCCCCTCACCGCCTACTTCACCGCCCGGGGAGTCCCGGCGGACCTCCTCGCCGCCCACCCCTGGAACCGCCGCTCGGCCGCCACCTCCCTCGCCGAGAACATCGACGGCATGCCGGTGGACGACGATCTCGACTACCCGCTCCTCAACCTCCTCCTGCTCCAGCGCCACGGACGCGACTTCACCACCGACGACGTGGCGCGGCTCTGGCTCGACGAGCTGCCGCCCGGCCGTACCTTCACCGCCGAGCGCATCGCCCACCGCAATCTCCTCGCCGGTATCGAACCCCCGCACACGGCCCGGCACCGCAACCCGTTCCGCGAGTGGATCGGCGCCCTGATCCGCGCCGACATGCACGGCTGGAGCAATCCCGGCGACCCGGCCGCCGCCGCCGAACAGGCGCACCGCGACGCGGTCCTGACCCACACCGCCAACGGCGTGTACGCGGCGATGTTCACGGCCGCCACGATCGCCGCCGCCGCCACCGGCACGCACGACGTCCACGCCTGCCTGCGCGCCGGCCGCACGGTGGTCCCGACCCGCTCCCGCCTCGCGAGCGCGCTCGACCACGCCGTCCACCTGGCCACCGTCACCCCCGACTTCGACGAGGTCGTGGACGAACTCCACGCCGTCTACGCGCCCGCCCACCACTGGGTCCACGCCCTGCCCAACACCGCCCTGATCGCCGCCGCCCTCACCCACGCCGACGGCGACTTCACGGGCTCCGTCTGCCGTGCGGTGTCGGGCGGCCTGGACACCGACTCCGCCGGGGCGACCGCGGGCAGCATCGCCGGCCTCCTCGCCGGCTCCCCCGCCGCGCTCCCCGACCGCTGGCGGGCCCCGCTGAAGAACCGGCTCGCCACCACCGTCGCCGATTTCGACGGCACCGGCTTCGACACCCTCGCCCACCTCACCCACCTGGAGGCGACCCGACCATGACCCACATCGCCGTCCTCGGCAGCACGAACATGGACCTCGTCACCTATGTCGCCAAGGCCCCGCAGCGCGGGGAGACCGTGACCGGACGGGAGTTCCGCACGATCCCCGGCGGCAAGGGTGCCAACCAGGCGATCGCCGCGGCCCGCGCGGGCGCCACCGTCTCGATGATCGGCGCGGTCGGCAACGACGCCTTCGGCCTGCGGCTGCGCGACACCCTCGAACACTCCGGCGTGGACACCGACTTCCTGCGCACGGTGGAGGGCCCCTCCGGTACCGCGCACATCGTGGTGGACGACGAGGGCGGCAACGCGATCGTCGTCATCCCCGGCGCGAACGGCACCGTCGACCATCTCTCCCCCGGCGACGAGGGGGTGATCGCCACCGCCGACGCGCTGCTGCTGCAACTGGAGATCCCGCTGGCGGCGGTCGTCGCGGGCGCGGAAGCCGCCCGTCGGCACGGCGTCCGGACGGTTCTCACCCCGGCCCCGGCCCAGCCGCTGCCGCCCGAACTCCTCGCCGTCGTCGACCTGCTGGTGCCGAACGAGTACGAGGCGGTCACCCTCACCGGCCGCACCGACCCGCGCGAGGCGGCGGCCGCCCTGCTGGACCTGGTGCCGGAGGTCGTCGTCACGCTGGGCGCCACGGGCTGCCTCTTCCTCACCCGTGGCGTCGAACCGCTCGTGGTCCCCGCGCCCCGCGTGAGCGCCGTCGACTCCACGGGCGCGGGCGACACCTTCGTCGGCGCGCTCGCCGTGGCCCTCGCCGAGGAGAAACCGGTACGGGAGGCCCTGTCCTGGGCGGCTGCCGCGGCGGCGATCTCCGTCCAGCGGGAAGGGGCGTCGGCGTCGATGCCGTACCGCCCGGAGATCGATGCCCAGTACACCGCATGAGTACGACGACACGGACGCTGCCGGCCCTGGACGGCCTGCGGGTGCTGGACCTGGCGACCCTCTTCGCGGGGCCGATGGCCGCCACGCTGCTGGGGGACTTCGGCGCGGAGGTGATCAAGGTCGAGCATCCCCGGCGGCCCGACCCCTCCCGCGGTCACGGCCCGGCCAAGCACGGCGTCGGCCTGTGGTGGAAGGTGCTCGGCCGCAACAAGCGGGCCATCACCCTCGATCTGTCCACGTCCGGGGGCCGGGCCACCCTGCTGCGGCTCGCCGCCACCGCCGACGTGGTGATCGAGAACTTCCGCCCCGGCACCCTGGAGCGGTGGGACCTCGGCTGGCCCGAGCTGTCGGCGGCCAACCCCCGGCTGGTCCTCGCCCGGGTCACCGCCTTCGGCCAGTTCGGCCCGTACGCGCACCGCCCCGGCTTCGGCACCCTCGCCGAGGCGATGAGCGGCTTCGCCGCGGTCACCGGCGAACCGGACGCGGCCCCGACACTGCCGCCCTTCGGTCTCGCCGACTCGGTCGCGGGCCTGGCGACCGCGTACGCCGTGCTGACGGCGCTGGCCGCGCGCGAGCGCACCGGCGCGGGCCAGGTCGTCGACATGGCGATCATCGAACCGATCCTGTCGGTCCTCGGCCCGCACCCCACCTGGTACGACCAGCTGGGCTACGTCCAGGAACGCACCGGGAACCGGTCCGCGAACAACGCCCCGCGCAACACCTACCGCGCCGCCGACGGCACCTGGATCGCCGTCTCCACCTCCGCCCAGTCGGTGGCGGAGCGGGTGCTGCGGCTGGTGGGGCGCCCGGAGCTGATCGAGGAGCCGTGGTTCGCCACGGGTGCCGGCCGGGCCGCGCACGCCGACGTCCTGGACGAGGCGGTCGGCTCCTGGATCGCCGCCCGCCCCCGCGCCGAGGTGCTCGCGGCCTTCGAGAAGGCGGAGGCCGCGGCGGCGCCCGTGCAGGACGTCCGGGACGTCCTGGCCGACCCCCAGTACCAGGCCCTGGACACGGTCACCACCGTCGCCGACCCGGAGCTGGGGCCGCTGCGCATGCAGAACGTCCTCTTCCGCCTCTCCGCCACGCCCGGCGCGATCCGCTGGGCCGGCCGCCCGCACGGCGCCGACACGGACGCCGTCCTCACCGAGCTGGGCCTCACCCGGGCCGACCTCGCGGCTCTGCGCGCGGCGGGCGCCCTGTGAGCCGCCACCCGCTGACCTGGCTCTACGCCCCCGGCGACCGCCCGCACGTGGTCGCCAAGGCACTGGCGGCGGGCGCCGACGTGGTGGTGGTCGACCTGGAGGACGCGGTCGACCCGGACCGCAAGGGGTACGCCCGCGCGGCCACCGCGGAACTCCTGACGGAGCCGCAGCCGGTCCCGGTGCACGTCCGTGTCAACGCCCCGGAGAGCCCGTGGGCCGCCGCCGACCTCACCGCCCTGACCGGCCAGCCGGGCCTGGCCGGTCTGCGGCTCCCGAAGGTGACGGCGCCGGAGGAGGTACGGCGGGTGGCCGTGGCCACTCCGGTCCCCCTCTTCGCGCTGCTGGAGTCGGCCCTCGGCATCGAGCACGCCTACGCCATCGCGACCGCCCACCCGGCTCTGCGGGGCATCGCCCTGGGCGAGGCGGACCTCCGGGCCGACCTGGGGGTACGGGCCGACACGGGTCTCGACTGGCCGCGCTCCCGGGTGGTCGTCGCGGCCCGCGCCGCGGGTCTCGCCCCACCGCCCCAGTCGGTCCACCCCGACATCCGTGATCTGGACGGCCTCGCCGCGTCCTGCGTCCACGGCCGCGCCCTCGGCTTCCTGGGCCGCGCCGCGATCCACCCCCGGCAGCTGCCGGTGATCGAGCGGGCCTATCTGCCCACTCCGGCGGAGATCGAGCACGCGGAAACGATCATCAAGGCGGCGGCGACCGACCAGGGCGCCCAAGCCCTCCCCGACGGCCGCTTCATCGACGCGGCGGTGGTGGCCATGGCCCGGCGCACCCTGTCACTGACCGACAGAACCTGAAACCCGCCCGCCACAGAGCCTGGAACCCCGCCCGCGACCGACGCCCCTCCCCACGCAGTACCGATCACCGCACCCCGGCCGACCCGACCCGCCCCCCCGAGACGCACCCCCAGGAGGCCGGCGGTCGCCGCTGCCTCTCCCCGGTCGCGACGGCGATCGGCGGCGGCGGTGAGGGGCGGCGGTGCCGGACCCGGCTCGGCCGGCCGGTTCGTCATACGCCGAGGGCGCCCGGAAGAGTCCGGGCGCCCTCGGCGTAGGGGAAACCGGTGGTCAGCTCTTCTTGGCCGACTCCGCCTCGTCCTTCGGCGCCGGTGACTTTGCGGAGTCGCCGGCCGGCGCCCCGGCCTTCTCGTCGGCCTTGCCCTCGCCCTCGACCTCGGCAGCGGTCTCCGTGCTCTCGGCCGAACCGCCGGAGGCGCCCTCGGAGACACCGTCGGCGACGCCGGGCTCGACCACGGCCTCCCGCCCCGGCCGCTTCTTCGCCGACAGCACGATGTACACCACGGCCAGCAGGAAGACGCCCAGCGCGGTCCAGTCGTTGAGGCGGAGGCCGAGGATGTGGTGGGCGTCGTCCACCCGCATGTACTCGATCCAGCCGCGGCCCACGCAGTACGCG
The DNA here is from genome assembly GCF_055600785.1 of Streptomyces sp. NPDC038200. Lineage (NCBI taxonomy): Bacteria > Bacillati > Actinomycetota > Actinomycetes > Kitasatosporales > Streptomycetaceae > Streptomyces > Streptomyces sp. NPDC038200. The sequence goes on along the minus strand of NZ_JBVJYH010000015.1, from coordinate 219,832 downwards.
GCGACGTACAGGGCGAACGCCCGGCCGTGGCCCAGCTTGAAGCGGCGGTCCGCCCAGATGACCAGGAGGCCGACGCCGACGCACCACAGGGATTCGTAGAGGAAGGTCGGGTGGTAGTACCCCGGCACCCGGCCGCCCTCGGAGGAGGTGATGTGCAGCGCCCAGGGGACGTGCGTCTCACGGCCGTACAGCTCCTGGTTGAACCAGTTGCCCCAGCGGCCGATGGCCTGCGCGAACGCGATGCCGGGGGCGACGGCGTCGGCGTACGCGGGCATCGGGATGCCCCGGCGCCGCGCGCCGATCCACGCGCCGAGCGCGCCGAGCGCGATCGCGCCCCAGATGCCCAGGCCGCCCTCCCACACCTTGAAGGCGTCCACCCAGTCACGGCCCTCGCTGAAGTACAGCTCGTAGTCCGTGATGACGTGGTAGAGCCGGCCGCCGACCAGGCCGAAGGGCACGGCCCAGACGGCGATGTCGGCGACCGTGCCGGACTGCCCGCCGCGGGCGATCCAGCGCCTGTTGCCGTACCAGACGGCAACGAAGACGCCGATGATGATGCAGAAGGCGTAGCCGCGCAGCGGGATGGGGCCGAGGTACAGCACCCCGTGCGACGGGCTGGGGATGTAGGCAAGGTTCATGGCAGATCCGACGCTACCGTGCCGGGCCGTGGGGACGGCAAGCAGCCCGGCTACGGGTCCATAACGGGGGCGTGAGAAATACTCACCCGCGGCCGGCGGCCTCCACCATCTCCTTCAGCTTGGCCGGGGTCATCGTCCGGTCCTGGTAGATGTCCTTGCCGTTGAGCACCACCGTCGGCGTGCTGCTGTACCCGGCGGCCGCCATAGCCTGGTGGGACTTGTTCACCCAGCTGTCGTGGGTGCCGTTCTCGACGCATTTACGGAAGGCGGGGGTGTCCAGGCCCTTCACCTTGCCGGCCAGTTCGATCAGCTTGTCGTTGTCGGCGAAGGCGTCGTCGCTCTCCTCCGGCTGGTTCGCGTACAACACGTCGTGGTATTCGCGGAACTTGCCGGCGTCCTGGGCGCAGGCGGCGGCGTTGGCGGCGCGCAGCGAGCCGGTGCCGCCGAGATTGCCGTCGATCAGCCGGACCAGGTGGTAATCGATGCTGAGCTTGCCGGCGTCGGCCAGTTCGTGGAGTGTCGGCCGGTACGCCGCCTCGAACGCCTGGCAGGCCGGGCAGCGGAAGTCCTCCCAGACGGTGAGCGTCGACTTGGCGCCGGCCTTGCCGACCGGGATCGCGAGGCTGCCCTTGCCCTGCGCGCCCGAGGGCGCCACGGTCGGGCCCGCTTTGCTGCCCTTGTCCTTGCCGGCGTTCGCGGCGACCACGCCGATCACCGCCGCGAGGCCCAGCACACAGACGACGCTCGCGCTCACGATCAGCGTGCGCCGTCGTTTCTCCGCGGCCTTCTGCTTCTCGCGTTCGACCGCCAGCCGCTCCCGGGCGGTGCGCTTTCCGTCACGGTTCTTCTCGCTCACACCCCCAGAACGAACCGGGGAGACGCAGCGCGCCTCCCCGGCCTCAGGTCCACCCGTTCGAGTGACCGAATCGTCCGATACGGGACATCACCGGTGTTACGCCTGTCCGCGTACCCCCTTCGCCAGCTGCCCGGCCAGCTCGCGGACCGCCGCGACCCCGGAGGCCTGGTCCGGAGCGTCCAGCATCCGCTTCACGAAGGCCGAGCCGACGATGACCCCGTCCGCGAAGTCCGCGACCTCGGCGGCCTGGGCCGGGTTGGAGACACCCAGCCCGACGCAGACGGGCAGGCCGGTGCCGGTGCCACGGGTGCGCTGCACCAGTTCCTGGGCCTGCGCGCCGACGGACTCGCGGGTGCCGGTGACGCCCATCAGCGAGGCCGCGTAGACGAAGCCGCTGCCCGCCGCGGTGATCTGGGCGAGCCGCGCGTCCTTGCTGCTCGGCGCCACGACGAAGACGGTCGCGAGGCCGTGCTTCTCGGCGTGCTCCCGCCACAGGGCCGACTCCTGCACCGGCAGGTCGGGCAGGATGCAGCCGGCGCCGCCCGCCTCGGCCAGCTCGGCGGTGAACCGCTCGACGCCGTACCGGTCGATGGGGTTCCAGTACGTCATGACGAGCACCGGCTTCCCGGTGGCCTCGGACGCCTCCCGGACCGTACGCAGGACGTCCGCGATCTTGACTCCGCCCCGCAGGGCGATGTCGTCGGCGGTCTGGATGACGGGGCCGTCGAGCACCGGGTCGCTGTGCGGCAGGCCGACCTCGACGACGTCGGCGCCGCCGTCGAAGACGGCCTTGATCGCCTCGATGCCGCCGTCCACGGTGGGGAACCCGGCCGGCAGGTAGGCGATGAGCGCGGCGCGGCCCTCCGCCTTGGCGCCCGCGAGGGTGTCGGCCAGCAGCTGCATGTTCCCGCTCACTTGGCGTCCCCCTCGATCTCGGCGGTGTCGGCTTCGTTGGCGGCCACCTCGGCGTCGGTGTCGTAGAGGCCGAAGTAGCGGGCGGCGGTGTCCATGTCCTTGTCACCGCGGCCGGACAGGTTGACGACGATCAGACCGTCCTTACCCAGTTCCCTGCCGACCTCCAGGGCGCCGGCCAGGGCGTGGGCGCTCTCGATGGCCGGGATGATGCCCTCGGTGCGGGACAGCAGGCGCAGGGCCTGCATGGCCGCGTCGTCGGTGATCGCCCGGTACTCGCCGCGGCCGGAGTCGCGGAGGTAGGAGTGCTCCGGGCCGACGCCCGGGTAGTCCAGGCCGGCCGAGATCGAGTACGGCTCGGTGATCTGGCCCTCGTCGTCCTGGAGGACGTACGACCGGGAGCCGTGCAGGATGCCGGGCTCGCCCGCGGTCAGGGTGGCCGCGTGCTCGCCGGTCTCGACACCGTGCCCGGCGGGCTCGCAGCCGATGAGGCGGACGCCCTCGTCGGGGAGGAAGGCGTGGAAGAGGCCGATGGCGTTGGAGCCGCCGCCGACACAGGCGACGGCCGCGTCCGGGAGGCGGCCGGCGCGCTCCAGCAGCTGGCGGCGGGCCTCGACGCCGATGACCCGGTGGAAGTCGCGGACCATGGCCGGGAAGGGGTGCGGGCCGGCGACCGTGCCGAACAGGTAGTGGGTGTGGTCGACGTTCGCGACCCAGTCCCGGAACGCCTCGTTGATGGCGTCCTTGAGGGTGCGGCTGCCGGACTTCACGGCGACGACCTCGGCACCGAGCATGCGCATGCGGGCCACGTTGAGGGCCTGGCGGCGGGTGTCGACCTCGCCCATGTAGATCGTGCAGTCGAGGCCGAACAGCGCGCACGCGGTGGCCGTGGCGACGCCGTGCTGGCCGGCGCCGGTCTCGGCGATGACCCGGGTCTTGCCCATGCGCTTGGTGAGCAGGGCCTGGCCGAGCACGTTGTTGATCTTGTGGGAGCCGGTGTGATTGAGGTCCTCGCGCTTGAGGAACACCCGGGCGCCGCCCGCGTGTTCGGCGAACCGCGGCACCTCGGTCAGCGCGCTGGGACGGCCGGTGTAGTGAGCGAGCAGGTCGTCCAGCTCGCGGGCGAACTCGGGGTCCGCCTTCGCCTTGTCGTACTCGACGGCGACCTCGTCCACGGCGGCGACGAGCGCCTCCGGGATGAACTTGCCGCCGAACGCGCCGAAGTAGCCCTCGACGCTGGGGACCCGACCCTCCGGGTCAGGGAAGAAGAAATCACTGGGCATGCCAGAACCTCACGGTGAGTGCACGGAAGAAGACACTATGCGCCGTGGGGCATCGGGGTTGGTCAGTCGACCGCGGGCCCGTTGGGGCAGGCCGCGCGGTTCCCCGCGCCCCTGAAGGCCGGCCGCTGCCATCGCATGCCGTTCACCTGCCCGGGTTCGTCACCGATGACGTAGCGCACCCTGCGGCCGTGGACACGCCTCGCCGGGGCGCGGCAGCCCCTCGGGCGGCAGCCGCGCGCCAGGCGGGCGTACCGGTCCACGGTCGTCATGGTGACAGTCATCGTCATCAGCCTAGCGGTGATCAGCCCCGGCCGTGGCGCAGCGCCGGGTGCTCGCCGGCGGCCACCAGGTCGGCCACGGCCGCCTTCGGGTCGCGGCCGGTCACCAGGGACTCGCCGACCAGTACCGCGTCGGCGCCCGCGTTGGCGTAGGCGATCAGGTCGTGCGGGCCGCGGACTCCGGACTCGGCCACCTTCACCAGGTGCGCCGGAATCTCCGGGGCCACCCGCTCGAAGGTGCCGCGGTCGACCTCCAGCGTCTTCAGGTTGCGCGCGTTGACGCCGATGATCTTGGCGCCGGCGTCCACCGCCCGCTCGACCTCGTCCTCGTCGTGCACCTCGACGAGGGGGGTCAGGCCGATGGACACCGCGCGCTCGATCAGCGACTCCAGGGCCGACTGGTCGAGGGCCGCCACGATGAGCAGCGCGAGGTCGGCGCCGTACGCCCGGGCCTCCCACAGCTGGTACGACGTGACGATGAAGTCCTTGCGCAGGACCGGGATGTCCACCCGCGAGCGGACGGCCTCCAGGTCGGCGAGCGAGCCGCCGAAGCGGCGCTGTTCGGTGAGGACGGAGATGACGGCCGCGCCGCCCGCCTCGTAGTCCGCGGCGAGTCCGGCCGGGTCGGCGATCGCCGCCAGCGCGCCCTTGGAGGGGCTGGAGCGCTTGACCTCGCAGATCACCTTGACGCCCTCGCCCTTGAGCGCGGCCACCCCGTCCTTGGCGGCGGGGGCCTTGGCCGCACGCTCCTTGAGCTCGTCGAGGCTGACGCGTGCCTGCCGCTCCGCGAGGTCGGCACGGACTCCGTCGATGATCTCGTCGAGCACACTCACGCGAGCGGCCCCCTTTCAGACGGTGGTTCCTGCGGGCTCTGAAAACCCGTGGTCAATGCGATGGTATCCGCAGGAGGGCCGAGGCTTCGCATCCGGCGGACGCCCGGTCCCACTACCTGGACATTCGCCATTCGATCAAGGATGAAGCCAGCCACCGAACGGCAGATTCCGGACGACCGTGAACACCAGCAGCACGACGCCGACGGCCCACAGGTGTGCCGGTCCGAGGCCGGTACGCCCGGTCCGCGGCGGCCGCCCGCGCGCCGCGCGGGCCACCCACACGACCCAGAGCACGGCGAAGCCCAGACAGGCCGCCACGCCCAGCGCGTTGTCGCGCAGCGCCGCGGGGAGGTCGCCGTGGACCACGGCGTGCACGCCGCGCAGTCCGCCGCAGCCCGGGCAGTACAGGCCGGTGAGGGCGTACAGGGGGCAGACGGGGTAGTGGCCGGGTTCGTTCGGGTCGACGGCACCGACGTACGCGAAGGCCCCGGCGACGGCCGCGAACAGCCCCACGGGGACGGCCAGCCGCCGCCGGACGGACGCGGGGGCCGGGCCCGGGACGCACAGCGGGTCCCGGGCCGGGACGCTCAGCGGGCCCGGGGCCGGGACACTCGGCGGGTCCGGGGCCGGAACCGTACGGCTGTCGGCGCTCACCCGGGCATTGTCCCCCGCCGCCGCGTCAGCCGCGCGACAGACGAGAGGGGCGGCCCGCACCCCTGAGGGATGCCCGGCCGCCCCTTGTCGGAAAGCGCTGCGCTCAGCCCTCGGCGGCCACCGGCTCGCGGGTCGCGGCGGGAGCGGCGTGCTGGAAGGCGTGCGTCTGCTTCGGCTGGCCGAGGCCCATGGCGCGCATGGCGGCGCCGACCACGCCACCGAGGACCACGATCGCCATGCCGGCCCAGAAGCCGACCGGCTGGGCCATCACCATGAAGGCGCCCGCGACGCAGAAACCGATGAAGGCGATGATGACACCGGTCCAGGCGGCCGGGGTGTGACCGTGGCTGCTGCCCGCCATGACTTGCTCCTCGTTGCTGTATACGTGTCGAGCCGGACGCTCGCCGTCCATTGTCCCGTACGCGGGCGCGTGCCGGACGCGGGGGTGGCGTCTGGTTCACCACACGTCTGGTTCGCCACACAGCGGCTTCACCACACGTCTGGTTCACCGCCCAGCGGCTTCACCGGGTCGACCACGCGTCCGGTTCACCGCGTCGAGCCGGTGCGGGGCTCCGGCTCAGGCGCCCGTCGGGTCCTCGCCCCGGTCCAGGGCCTTCCAGATCTCCTCGGGCCGCTCCGGGTCGGCCGGCCGGGCCGTGCGCCGCGGGCGGGCGGTGCCGCGCTCGTAGCGGCCGGACATCGCGGGCCAGCGGCTGCCGTAGCGCAGGGCGAGCAGCCCGGCGAGCAGGATCAGCAGGCCGCCGGCCGCCGCGACGTAGGGCCAGCCGGTGTGGGTGAGCGCGTCGACCGTGGCGGAGGTGTCGCCGCTGGCCTTGGCGGCCTTCTCGTCCAGCGCCGAGCTGTCGGAGGCGGTCAGGAGGGCCGCGGCGGCGATCCCGGCACCGGAGAGCGCGAGCAGCCCGGAGACGGCGAGGCGGCCCGCCCTGCGGACGGCGAAGACGGCCACGAGCGCGGCGAGGCCCACTATGGCGAGGGCCGCGGGGACGCCCGTGACGTCACTGCCCTTGGCGGTCAGCGGGAACGCGCCGCCGGCCACCGTCGCGGTGCCCTCCGCCCAGCGCTGCCGCGTCGCGAGCAGCGCCACGGCCGCGCCGAGCGCGCCGAACAGGAGGGCCACGGCGAGGCTCCGCCGGCCGGACCGGGCGGGCGCGGCGGCTTCGGAAGAGGGGTGAGGTGCAGCTGTCACGTACTCCACTATCGCCTGAACCCCGTGCGAACCGGCACCCGGGGTTGCCATGAGAGGCATCCGGGGGCCGAGAAAGGCCCTACCGCCCCAGGCGGTTCGCCGTGTGCACCGCCCGCAGCACCGCCGCCGCCTTGTTGCGGCACTCCTGGTCCTCGGCGACCGGGTCGGAGTCGGCGACGATGCCGGCGCCGGCCTGGACGTAGGCCGTGCCGTCGCGGAGCAGGGCCGTACGGATGGCGATCGCGGTGTCGGAGTCGCCGGCGAAGTCCAGGTAGCCGACGCAGCCGCCGTACAGGCCGCGCCGGGACGGCTCCAGCTCGTCGATGATCTGCATGGCCCGGGGCTTGGGGGCGCCGGAGAGGGTGCCCGCGGGGAAGCAGGCGGTGAGCACGTCGAAGGCGGTGCGGCCGGGGGCCACCGTGCCGGTGACGGTCGAGACGATGTGCATCACGTGCGAGTAGCGCTCGATGGACATGAAGTCGACCACCTCGACCGAGCCCGGCCGGCAGACCCGGCCGAGGTCGTTGCGGCCGAGGTCGACCAGCATCAGGTGCTCGGCGCGCTCCTTGGGGTCGGCGAGCAGCTCGTCGGCGAGGGCCTGGTCCTCCTGCGGGGTGGTCCCGCGGTGCCGGGTGCCGGCGATGGGGTGGACCATCGCGCGGCCGTCCTCGACCTTGACCAGCGCCTCCGGGGAGGAGCCGACGACGTCGAACCCGTCGAAGCGGAAGAGGTACATGTACGGCGAGGGGTTGGTGGCCCGCAGGACCCGGTAGACGTCCAGGGCGCTCGCGGTGCACGGGGTCTCGAAGCGCTGGGAGGGCACCACCTGGAAGGCCTCGCCCGCGCGGATGCGCTCCTTGACGTCCTCCACCGCCGCCTGGAAGTCGGGGCCGCCCCACCGGGCGGTGTACGCGGGCAGCTCGGAGGGCGGGAGGTGGGCCGGGGGCTGGGCGACCGGGCGGGAGAGGTCGGCCTCCATGGCGTCCAGGCGGGCCACGGCGTCGGCGTACGCCTCGTCGACGCCCGTGTCCAGGTCGTTGTGGTTGATCGCGTTGGCGATCAGCAGGACCGACCCCTCCCAGTGGTCCATGACGGCGAGGTCGCTGGTGAGGAGCATGGTCAGCTCGGGCAGCCGCAGGTCGTCGCGCTCGCCGGGGCCGATCTTCTCCAGGCGGCGGACGATGTCGTAGCCCAGGTAGCCCACCATGCCGCCGGTGAAGGGCGGCAGGCCCTCCTGGTGGGGGGTGTGCAGGGCCTGGAGGGTGGCGCGCAGGGCGGCGAGGGGGTCGCCGTCGGTGGGGACGCCGACGGGCGGGGCGCCGAGCCAGTGGGCCTGTCCGTCGCGCGCGGTGAGCGTGGCGGCGCTGCGGACCCCGACGAAGGAGTACCGGGACCAGGACCGGCCGTTCTCCGCGGACTCCAGCAGGAAGGTGCCGGTGCGCTCGGCGGCGAGCTTGCGGTAGAGCGCGACGGGGGTGTCGCCGTCGGCGAGGAGCTTGCGCGTGACCGGGATGACCCGGCGGTCGGTGGCGAGCTTGCGGAACGTCTCGAGGTCCATGGCCGCTGACCTTACTGACCGGATCCGGATGCGCCGGTATCGGCGGCGCCCAGCAGCACGTCCTCGTCGAAGCAGGTGCGGGCGCCGGTGTGGCAGGCGGCGCCCACCTGGTCGACCTGGACCAGCAGGGTGTCGGCGTCGCAGTCCAGCGCCACCGACTTCACCCACTGGAAGTGACCGGAGGTGTCGCCCTTGACCCAGTACTCGCGGCGGCTGCGCGACCAGTAGGTGCAGCGGCCCGTGGTGAGCGTCCGGTGCAGCGCCTCGTCGTCCATCCAGCCGAGCATGAGCACCTCGCCGGTGTCGTACTGCTGGGCGATGGCGGGGACGAGCCCGTCGGCGCTGCGCTTGAGCCGCGCGGCGATCTCCGGGTCGAGGCTGCTGGGCCGGGGGCTGCCGGTCGTACTGGTCATGGATGCCATTGTGCCGCGCCGCACCGGCACGGTTCGGACGCCGTCCATTGGGCGGACCGATCATGTGGTCGTAGGCTTTCAGTATGTCGACCTTCGCCAAGCGTGAACGGCTCCTGTTCGCCGACCTCTTGGACACCGTCGGCCCGGACGCCGAAACCCTCTGCGAGGGCTGGCGGAGCCGGGATCTGGCCGCCCACGTGATCGTCCGCGAGCGCCGCCCCGACGCGGCCGGGGGCGCGCTGCTCAAGCCGCTCGCGGCACGCCTGGACAGGGTGATGGCCGAGTACGCCGCGAAGCCGTACGAGGAGCTGATCCAGCTGATCCGTACCGGCCCGCCCCGGTTCTCGCCGTTCCAGCTCAAGCAGGTCGACGAGGCGGCCAACATCGTCGAGTTCTACGTCCACACCGAGGACGTCCGCCGCGCCCAGCCGGACTGGGCGCCTCGCGAGCTGGATCCGGTCTTCCAGGACGCGCTGTGGTCGCGGCTGGAGCGCGTCGCGCGGCTGATGGGCCGGGGCGTGCCGACGGGCCTGGTGCTGCGCCGCCCGGACGGCCAGACGACGGTGGCGCACCGGGGCACCCCGGTGGTCACGGCCACCGGTGAGCCGTCGGAGCTGCTGATGTTCGCGTTCGGCCGGCAGAGCGCGGCCCGGGTGGAGCTGGACGGCGACGCCGACGCGATCGCGCGGCTGCACGAGTCCAAGCAGCTGGGCATCTGAGACGGCCCGGCGTCCGGGAGGAGCCCGGGGAGTGAGCCGCGGTCAGCGGGGGAGTTCGGCGCGGCGCAGGCCCGGCACGAGGAGGGCGACGGCTCCGCCCAGGCCGCAGACGGTCGCGCTGACGACGTAGACCGGGCCGAGCCCCCAGGCGCCGATCGCGGCGGCGGCGAAGGGCATGCTCAGCGGGGTGAGGCCGAGGCTGACCAGGCTGGAGACGGAGGTCACCCGGCCCAGGTAGGCGGGGTCGGTCCCGGTCTGGAGCAGTGCGCCGCACAGGGCGCCGCTGAGCCCGGTGAGCAGGCCGACGAGCACGGCCGTGGCGACGGCGGCCGTGAGGGCGGGGACGTAGGCGAGAGCGCCGACGGCCACCGCGCCCGCGGTGCACGCGCACCCGATGACCAGCCCGGCGCGGGGCAGCCGGCCCCGGACGGCCAGCAGCAGGGAGGCGGCTCCGGCGCCGACGCCGAACCCGGCGAGCACCCAGCCCATGCCGGAGGCGCCCCAGCCGCGCCGGTCGGCGAGCAGGGTCAGGCCCACGTTCAGGGGGCCGACGAAGCCCAGGTCGCCGAGGGCGATGGCGAGCATGAGCGGGCCGAGGACCCGGTGGCCGCGGACGTAGCGCAGCCCCGCCTTCAGGTCGCTCCAGGGGGTGGCGCCGGGGCGGGACGCGGCCGGGGCCCCGTCGTCGGCGCCGGGAGCGGTGCCGGTGGCGTCGGCGGGCAGCTCCCGCACCCGGAGTGACATCAGCAGCGGTACCGACAGGGCGATGAGGAGTCCGGCGAGAGCGAACGCGGCCGGGGCGCCGCCGGCCGCCACGGCGAGGCCGCCGAGCGGGGCGCCCACGACGCTCGAGAAGCGGATGGCGAGGCCGCGCATGCCGTGGACGCGGGCGAGCTGGTCCTTCCCGGTGATCCTGGCCGGGAGGGCTCCCACGGCGGGCATGAACACGGCGTCGACGACGCCGAAGACGAGTGCCAGCAGGGCGAGCGGCCACAGGCCGGGGCGGGTGAGGAACAGCAGGGCGGCCACGGCGAGGACGGCGGCGCAGCGTACGGCGTCACTGCCGATGACGACTCTGCGCGGCCCGAGCCGGTCGGCCACGACTCCCCCGCCGAGCATCAGCACGGCCCTGGGCAGCGCGCTGGCGGACATCACCAGCCCGGCCTGCGCGGGACTGCCTGTCTGGACGGCGGCCCAGGACAGGGCGAGGTAGTAGACGCTGTCGCCCAGCATCGAGGACGTGTAGGCGGCGAGCCAGCGCAGGACGTTGGGGTCGCGGTGGGCCCGCACGTCGGCGGGCGGTATGAGCGTGGCGGTCACGGAAGGCCGTCCTCTCAGACGCGGAACGGGAAGCCGTACACGTGCAGCGCGACGTGTTCACGTCCCGCGGTGTCGCCCGCGGCCTCGCGGGCGCGGCCCTGCTCGTCGTACCGCTTGAGCAGGGCGATCAGGTCTTTCCTGAGGTCGGCCAGTTCGCCGGCGGTGAGCCGGAGCAGTGACTCGGCGTCGAGGGCCGCCTCGTTCCACTCCGGCGCCCAGTGGGCGCGCTCGTCGAGGTACCTCCGGTACAGCTCGGCGCGCTGGTCCAGGAACAGCCGCGAGGCCGCCAGGTGCGCGGCCACCTTCTCGGGGGCGTCACGGAAGTCCTGGTCGCGGATGGACACGCCTTCGGAGGACGGCTGCCACCAGCGCTCACGTGCGTCGGCGCTGCGCGGCTCGGCCTCCTCCACCAGCCCGTGCTCGGCCAGCTTGCGCAGGTGGTAGCTGACCAGGGAGACGGCCTCGTCGACCTGTTCGGCCAGCTGGGAGGCGGTGGCCACCTCGCTGACGAAGAGCAGGCGGTAGAGCTTCATGCGCAGGGGATGGGCGAGCGCCTTGAGGGTGCCCGTGTCCGTGATCCGGCGGTCTTCTTCGCTGGCCATGCCACGACCCTAGATGCGAAAGAAATATTGCGCAACAACTCTTGCGCAATATTCCTTTCGTATCTCCTCATGCGAAAGCCCCGGCCACGGTGCGGCCGGGGCTGTCGCCGACGCCTAGCGGACGGGGTGTCCCGCCCCCCGCAGCGTCTCCTTCACCTCGCCGATGCGCAGGTCGCCGAAGTGGAACACCGACGCCGCCAGGACCGCGTCCGCGCCCGCCGCGACGGCCGGCGGGAAGTCGGCCAGCTTGCCGGCGCCGCCGGACGCGATCACCGGGACGGTCACGTGCTTGCGGACCGCCGCGATCATCTCCAGGTCGTAGCCGTCCTTGGTACCGTCCGCGTCCATCGAGTTGAGCAGGATCTCCCCCGCGCCCAGCTCGGCGGCCCGGTGCGCCCACTCGACGGCGTCGATGCCGGTGCCGCGCCGGCCGCCGTGGGTGGTCACCTCGAAGGATCCGGACTCGGTGCGGCGGGCGTCGACGGACAGGACCAGCACCTGGCGGCCGAAGCGCTCCGCGATCTCGCGGATCAGCTCGGGGCGGGCGATCGCCGCGGTGTTCACACCCACCTTGTCGGCGCCCGCCCGCAGCAGCTTGTCCACGTCCTCGGCCGTGCGGACGCCGCCGCCGACGGTCAGCGGGATGAACACCTGCTCGGCGGTGCGGCGCACCACGTCGTACGTCGTCTCCCGGTTGCCCGAGGACGCGGTGATGTCCAGGAACGTCAGCTCGTCGGCGCCCTCGGCGTCGTACACCTTGGCCATCTCGACGGGGTCGCCCGCGTCGCGCAGGTTCTGGAAGTTGACACCCTTGACGACCCGGCCGTTGTCCACGTCCAGGCAGGGGATGACTCGTATGGCCAGGGTCATGCCGTAGCTCCTCGGAACGCCTCCACCTCGACCTCGACGACCAGGCTGGGGTCCACGAAGCCGGAGACGATGATCATGGATGCGGCGGGCCGGACGGCGTCGAACAGCTCCTTGTGGGCACGGCCGACCTCGTCCACGTCACGCGCGTGCGTGAGGTACATGCGCGTGCGCACGACGTCGTCCCGGCCGAGCCCCACCTGCTCCAGTGCCGCCAGGGCGACCTGGAACGCGTTGACCGCCTGCTCGTACGGGCCGCCCCCGGCGATCTGTCCGTCCACGATGGAGGTACAGCCCGAGACCAGGACCAGGCCGTTCGGCAGCTCCACCGCGCGGGAGTAGCCGAACTGCTCCTCCCAGGGCGCGCCGGTCGACACGCGTCGGACGTCGCTCACTTGGCTACCGCCTCCAGGGCCTCTTCCAGGGTGAACGCCTTCGCGTACAGGGCCTTCCCGACGATGGAGCCCTCGACACCGAGGGGGACCAGTTCGGCGATGGCACGCAGGTCGTCCAGGGACGACACGCCGCCGGAGGCCACGACCGGGCGGTCCGTGGCCGCGCACACGTTCTTCAGCAGCTCCAGGTTCGGGCCCTGGAGGGTGCCGTCCTTGGCGATGTCGGTGACGACGTAGCGGGCGCAGCCCTCCTTGTCGAGGCGCGCCAGCGTCTCGTAGAGGTCGCCGCCGTCGCGGGTCCAGCCGCGGCCGCGCAGGGTGGTGCCGCGCACGTCCAGGCCGACCGCGATCTTGTCGCCGTGCTCGGCGATGACCTTGGCGACCCACTCGGGGGTCTCCAGGGCGGCGGTGCCGAGGTTGACCCGGGTGCAGCCGGTGGCGAGGGCGGCGGCGAGGGTGTCGTCGTCGCGGATGCCACCGGACAGCTCCACCTTGATGTCCATCGCCTTGGCGACCTCGGCGATCAGCTCACGGTTGTCGCCCGTGCCGAACGCGGCGTCCAGGTCGACCAGGTGCAGCCACTCGGCACCCGAGCGCTGCCAGGCGAGGGCGGCCTCCAGCGGGGAGCCGTAGGAGGTCTCGGTCCCGGACTCGCCGTGGACGAGGCGTACGGCCTGGCCGTCGCGGACGTCGACGGCGGGGAGGAGTTCGAGCTTGGCCATGGTCTACAGGGTTCCGATCCAGTTGGTGAGGAGCTGGGCGCCGGCGTCGCCGGACTTCTCGGGGTGGAACTGGGTGGCCCACAGGGCGCCGTTCTCCACGGCGGCCACGAACGGCTCGCCGTGCGTCGACCAGGTGACCTTGGGGGCCTCGATCAACGGGTTGTGCGTCTCCAGGGACCAGTCGTGGACGGCGTAGGAGTGCACGAAGTAGAAGCGGGCGTCGCTGTCCAGTCCCGCGAACAGCCGCGAGTCGGCCGGGGCGTCGACGGTGTTCCAGCCCATGTGGGGCACGACGTCGGCCTGGAGCGGCGCGACCGTGCCGGGCCACTCGTCCAGGCCCTCGGCCTCCACGCCGTGCTCGATGCCGCGCGCGAAGAGGATCTGCATGCCGACGCAGATGCCCATCACCGGGCGCCCGCCGGACAGCCGGCGGTCCACGACCCAGTCGCCGCGGGCGGCGCGCAGGCCCTGCATGCAGGCGGCGAACGCGCCGACGCCCGGCACGAGCAGGCCGTCGGCGTTCATCGCCCGGTCGAAGTCACGGGTGATCTCGACATCGGCGCCCACGCGCGCGAGGGCGCGCTCGGCGGACCGGACGTTGCCGAAGCCGTAGTCGAAGACCACGACCTTCTTGGTGCTCAATTCCACACCTCCAGCCGCAGGACGCCCGCGACCAGACACATGCCCGCGCCGATGGAGAGCAGCACGATGAGGCTCGTGGGCATCTTCTGCTTCACGAACGAGACGATGCCGCCGACCAGGAAGAGGCCGACGACGATCAGAAGGGTCGACAGACCGTTCATGGGTTAGAGCGCGCCCTTCGTGGAGGGGAGGATGCCCGCCGCGCGCGGGTCGCGCTCGGAGGCGTAGCGCAGGGCCCGGGCCAGCGCCTTGAACTGGCACTCCACGATGTGGTGCGCGTTGCGCCCGTACGGCACGTGCACGTGCAGCGCGATCTGCGCCTGGGCGACGAAGGACTCCAGGATGTGCCGGGTCATCGTCGTGTCGTACTCGCCGATCATCGGCGCCATCTTCTCGGGCTCGGTGTGCACGAGGTACGGGCGGCCGGACAGGTCGACGGTGACCTGGGCGAGGGACTCGTCCAGCGGGACCGTGCAGTTGCCGAAGCGGTAGATGCCCACCTTGTCGCCGAGGGCCTGCTTGAAGGCGGCGCCCAGCGCGAGGGCGGTGTCCTCGATGGTGTGGTGGGAGTCGATGTGCAGGTCGCCGTCGGTCTTCACGGTCAGGTCGAACAGACCGTGCCGGCCGAGCTGGTCGAGCATGTGGTCGTAGAAGCCGACACCGGTGGCGATGTCGGTCCGCCCGGTGCCGTCGAGGTCTATCTCGACCAGGACCGAGGTCTCCTTGGTGGTGCGCTCCACGCGTCCTACGCGGCTCATGCCTCAAGCTCCTTCGGGGGCGTGGGGGTGTCCCCCACGAAACACTGCACATCACGGACCGCGTCCAGGAACGCGTCGTTCTCCTCCGGGGTGCCGGCGGACACCCGCAGCCACCCCGGTACGCCGTTGTCCCGGACGAGGACGCCCCGGTCGAGGATCTTCCGCCAGGCCTCGTGGGCGTCGTCGAACCGGCCGAACTGCACGAAGTTGGCGTCGGACTCGGTGACCTCGTAGCCGATCGCGCGCAGCTCGGCGACCAGCCGATCGCGCTCCGACTTCAGCTGCTCGACGTAGCCCAGCAGCGTGTCGGTGTGCTCCAGCGCGGCCAGCGCGGTCGCCTGGGTGATCGCCGAGAGGTGGTAGGGCAGCCGGACGAGCTGGACCGCGTCCACGACGGCGGGGTCGGCGGCGAGATAGCCGAGGCGCAGGCCCGCCGCGCCGAAGGCCTTCGACATGGTGCGGGAGACGACCAGGTGCGGGCGGCCCGCGAGCAGCGGCAGCAGCGACTCGCCGTGGCTGAACTCGACGTACGCCTCGTCCACGATCACCATGGACGGCTTGGCCGCCTGCGCCGCCTCGTACAGCGCGAGGACCGTCTCGGGCGGGACCGCGTTGCCGGTGGGGTTGTTGGGGGTGGTGATGAAGACGACGTCGGGCCGGTGCTCGGCGATCGCCCGTTTCGCGGCGGCGAGGTCGATCGTGAAGTCCTCGCCTCGCGGACCGGAGATCCAGCCGGTCCCCGTCCCGCGCGCGATGAGCGCGTGCATCGAGTACGAGGGCTCGAAGCCGATCGCCGTACGCCCCGGCCCGCCGAAGGTCTGCAGCAGCTGCTGGATGACCTCGTTGGAGCCGTTGGCGGCCCAGACGTTCTCGATGCCGAGCGGGTACTTGCCCGTCTTCGTCAGGTACGTGGCCAGCTCGGCGCGGAGCTGGACCGCGTCCCGGTCCGGGTAGCGGTTCAGGTCGCGGGCGGCCGCACGGACCCGCTCCACGATCCGCTCGACCAGCGGCTCGGGCAGCGGGTAGGGGTTCTCGTTGGTGTTCAGCCGTACGGGGACGTCCAGCTGGGGCGCGCCGTAGGGGGACTTGCCGCGCAGCTCGTCCCGTACGGGGAGATCGTCGATGCCGGTCACTTGCTCGTCGGTACCTTCCAGCCGAACCTCGCCTTGATCGCGGCGCCGTGCGCGGGCAGGTCCTCCGCCTCCGCCAGCGTCACCACGTGATGCGCGACCTCGGCCAGCGCGTCCTTCGTGTAGTCCACGATGTGGATGCCGCGCAGGAAGGACTGCACCGACAGGCCCGAGGAGTGGCAGGCGCAGCCGCCGGTGGGCAGGACGTGGTTGGACCCGGCCGCGTAGTCGCCCAGCGAGACGGGGGCCCAGGGGCCGATGAAGATCGCGCCCGCGTTCCTCACCCGGTCGGCGACCGCGGCGGCGTCGGCCGTCTGGATCTCCAGGTGCTCGGCGCCGTAGGCGTCGACCACCTTCAGGCCCTCCTCGATGCCGTCCACGAGGACGATCGCGGACTGCCTGCCCTTGAGCGCGGGCACGATCCGGTCGTCGATGTGCCGGGTGGCCGCGACCTGCGGCGCCAGCTCCTTCTCCACCGCCTCCGCCAGCTCGGCGGAGTCGGTGACCAGCACGGCCGCGGCGAGCGGGTCGTGCTCGGCCTGGCTGATCAGGTCCGCGGCGATGTGCACCGGGTCGGCGGTGGAGTCCGCGAGGACCGCGATCTCGGTGGGGCCGGCCTCGGCGTCGATGCCGATCTTGCCGGTGAAGTAGCGCTTGGCGGCGGCGACCCAGATGTTGCCGGGGCCGGTGACCATGTTGGCCGGCGGGCAGGACTCGGTGCCGTGCGCGAACATCGCGACGGCGGTGGCGCCGCCGGCCGCGTAGACCTCGTCCACGCCGAGCAGGGCGCAGGCGGCGAGGATCGTCGGGTGGGGCAGGCCGCCGAAGTCGGCCTGGGGCGGGGAGGCGAGCGCGATCGACTCGACACCGGCCTCCTGGGCCGGCACGGCGTTCATGATCACGGAGGACGGGTAGACCGAGCGGCCACCGGGCGCGTACAGCCCGACGCGCTCGACCGGCACCCACTTCTCGGTGACCGAGCCGCCGGGCACGACCTGCGTGGTGTGCGTCGTACGGCGCTGCTCGCGGTGGACCAGGCGGGCGCGGCGGATGGACTCCTCCAGGGCGGCGCGCACCGCGGGGTCGAGGCCGGCGAGGGCGTCGGTGAGCGCCTGGGCCGGGACACGGACGGATTCCAGCCGTACTCCGTCGAACTTCTCGGCGAAGTCGATCAGCGCCGCGTCGCCACGATGATGCACGGCCTCGCAGATCGGACGCACCTTCTCCAGGGCGGCCGAGACGTCGAAGTCGGCTCGGGGCAGCAGGTCGCGCAGGGCGGGTCCCTCGGGGAGGGCGTCGCCGCGCAGATCGATTCGGGAGATCACAGTCCCAATTCTCTCAGACCGCCGCCGACGGCCGTCCGCGCGTATCAATGGCTGATACAGAACGTGGGCCAAAGGCTGGTACATAGGCTGGCCGGAACCCGGAAGATCAGCTTCACGCCTGGTGTTCCGGGGGTCACGCAGCGGGCATGAACGGCTGTACGAAAACCACCGAAAACCACTGAACCGGGAGGGAGCGCGGTGACCGAGGGGGCCGGCGACCGCACCGGGGACCTGCCGGACGACCTGACCGCGACCGAGGCGGGCATGTGGCAGGCCTTCCGCAACGGCAGCGTGTACGACCTGAGCAGCGGCGAGTTCGCGGTGGACGATCCGCACGGCGGGCACCCCTGGGGCCCCGAGCGGACCGTACGGGCCCGCATCGTCTGCTGGCTGCTGCTGGACGGCCCGCCGGCGCTCGCGGGCCGGGTGTCCTCGCTGAAGCTCGTGGGCGTGCGGATCACCGGCGCCCTGGACCTGTCGGGCGGCCAGGTCACGCCGTACGTGGAGCTGCGCGGCTGCCGCTTCGACGAGGAGGTGCGGCTGCCGGAGGCCCGGTTCACGACCGTACGCCTGGTGGACTGCGCGGTGCCCCGCCTGGAGGCGGCCCGGGTGCACACCGAGGGCGATCTGCACCTGCCGCGCTGCCGGTTCCCGAACGGGGTCCGGCTGACGGACGCGCACATCGGCACCGATCTGCTGCTCAACCAGGCGATCGCGTACCGCGACCGCAGCGGACGGTCGATCGCGGCGGACGGGATGACCGTCGGCCAGGACCTCCAGGCGGAGATGCTGGAGTCGCACGGCGAGTTCAGCCTGCGCGGCGCCCAGATCGGCGTCTCGCTCAGCCTGCGCGGCGCCAAGCTCGCCAACCCCTACTCCCGCTTCGCCCTCAACGCCCCCCAGATGTCGGTCGAGCGCACCCTGTACCTGACCCCGGCCGGCGTGGGCAGCCCGCTGCTGAGCGGTACGACACCCGCGCGCGGGACACGCATCCAGCGGTTCGAGTGCCAGGGCGGGGTGCGACTGGACGACGGGCGGTTCGGCGACGCCGTCGACCTGGAGCGGGCCCGGTTCGTCCTCACCGACGACCAGGAACTGTCGCTGCGCCGGGTGCAGACCCCGGAGCTGCGCTTCCTCGGGGACCGGCCGCAGCGCGGCAAGGTGGTGCTGTCCGGCGCGCGGATCGTGAACCTGGTGGACCGCGCGAGCAGCTGGCCGGGCCCGGGCAGCCTGCACATGGGCGGGTTCGCCTACGAGAGCCTGGTGCCGCAGGGCCCGTTCCCGCTGACCCTGCGCCTGGACTGGGTGGCGGCGGCCACCGCCGAGTACGCCCCGGAGCCGTACGAGCGGCTGGCCTCGGTGCTGCGCGCCGCCGGGGAGGACGAGGACGCGCGCGAGGTGCTGCTCGCCAAGCAGCGGCGGCGGCGCGAGACGCTGCCGGTGGCGGCCAAGCTCTGGGGCTACGTCCAGGACTGGACGGTCGCCTACGGCTACCGTCCGGGCCGGGCCGCCGTATGGATGGCGGTGCTGTGGGCGGCGGGCACGCTCGCGTTCGCCCACGCGGACCATCCGCCGGTCAGCCCCGGGGGCCACCCGGCCTGGAGCCCCGCACTGTTCACACTGGACCTGCTGCTGCCGGTGATCGACCTGGGCCAGGCCGCCCAGTGGCAGCTGCGCGGCGGCTGGCAGTGGCTGGCGGCGGCGATGATCCTGCTGGGCTGGGTGCTGGCGACGACGGTGGCGGCGGGCGCGAGCCGGCTGCTGCGGCGGGGCTGAGACCTCTCCGCTCCACACGACTCGCTCACATCATCCGCACATCACGTGAACATGTACGTTTTACCGGCCCTTGACCGTACGGCGTACAACCTTCCATGACTTGCCACGGCCCTCTGGCGCCGCCCCGACCTGCGGTCTTTCAATGGTCGACACCATGGCTCTGCTGCCCTCGTTCATCCGCCCCACCCGGATGACCAAACGCTCCCCGCGCCCGGCCGGCCGACCACCGGCCGGGGACGAGGCCGTGCTCGACGCGCCCGACGCCCGGCTCTCCCCCGCCCTGGTCGCGGCCGGCCGGGGCGAATACGCCGCCGCGGCCGGCCTGCTCGCCGCCACCCGCGGCGCGGCCGCGTGGGAGGACCGGGACCGGTACGTCCGGCGCCTGGCCGCCTTCGCCCGGTCCCGGCCCGAGTGGTACGAGGAGTGGCGCGCCGCCGCCCCGGACGACCCCGGGGTGCTGCTGGTCGGCACCCAGCTGGCGGTGGACCGCGCCTGGCCCTCACCGGCCCGCGCCGAGCTGCTGCGCGAGGTGAGCCCGCTCATCACCGCCGCCGCCCGCGCCGACGACCGCGACCCGGTGCCCTGGCGGATCGCGCTCGACCACGCCCGCGGCTCGCGGGCCGGGCACCGCTATTTCGGGGAGCTGTGGGAGGCGGCCGTACGGCGCGCCCCGCACCACTACGGCTGCCATGTGGCCGCCCTGCGCTATCTGAGCGTCTCCTGGCACGGCTCCCACCACGAGTGCTTCGACTTCGCCGACCGGGCCGCGCAGGACGCCCCGGCCGGGTCGCCGGTCCAGGCGCTGCCGGCCCGGGCGGCCTTCGGCTACCTCACCGACGGCTGCGGCCCCGCGGTGCCCCGCGCCCGGCTGGACGCGGCGGCCGACCGCGCCATCGCCCTGTCCGCGCGCCTCCCGGCGGCCGACCCCGGACCCGCCGAGATCCGCAACAAACTGCTGTACGTCCTGCTGCGGCTGGACCGCCGGGAGGACGCCCGCACCCAGCTCCGTCTGATCGGTCCGTACGCCACGTCCTTCCCCTGGGACCGGTTCTCCGACGACCCGCTCGGCCACTTCCTGCGGCTGCGCGAACACCTGGAGACGGCGGGCCCACGGCCCGTCCCGGCCGGGCTGTTGTCGGCGCCGCCGGAGCCCCTGGGCGGCCACGGCGGACACGCCCGCGGCGCCGACCATTAGGCTGGGGCGCCGTGACCACCGTCCGTCTCCCGCTCTTTCCGCTGAACTCGGTGCTGTTCCCCGGGCTCGTGCTGCCGCTCAACGTCTTCGAGGAGCGTTATCGCGCCATGATGCGCGAGCTGCTGAAGACCCCCGAGGACGAACCGCGCCGGTTCGCCGTCGTCACCATCCGCGACGGCCACGAGGTCGCGCCGAGCGCCCCGGGCATGCCGGATCCCACGGCACAGCCCGAACGGGGCCCGGCCGCGGGGTTCGGTCCCGAGCCGCTCCGGTCCTTCCACGGGGTGGGCTGTGTGGCGGACGCGGCGACCGTCCGGGAGCGGTCCGACGGCTCGTTCGAGGTGCTGGCGACCGGGACGACCCGGGTGCGGCTGCTGTCCGTGGACGCCTCCGGCCCGTTCCTGACCGCGGAGCTGGAGGAGCTGCCCGAGGAGCCCGGGGACGAGGCCGGCGCGCTGGCCGAGGGCGTCCTGCGCTCCTTCCGGCAGTACCAGAAGCGGCTGGCGGGCGCCCGCGAACGCTCGCTGTCCACCGGCGCCGAGCTGCCGGACGACCCGGGCGTGGTGTCGTACCTGGTGGCGGCGGCCATGGTGCACGACACGCCGACCAAGCAGCGGCTGCTCCAGGCCCCGGACACCGCGTCCCGGCTGCGGGACGAGCTGAAACTCCTTCGCGCGGAGACGGCCATCATCCGTAACCTGCCGTCGCTGCCCGCGTTCGAGCTGACGCGGGCGCCGACGAGTCTGAACTGAGGAACACCGGGAAGGCCGAGGCCGAGACACTCCGATGGCGAAGAAGTCGAAGAAGCAGCAGCAGTCCGGGGGTACGCCCGCCACGGTGGCGCTGACGGGAGCGGGCGTGGACTTCACGGTGCACGCCTACGACCACGACCCGTCCCACCCCTCCTACGGCGAGGAGGCGGCGGAGGCGATGGGCGTCTCCCCCGACCGCGTCTTCAAGACCCTGGTGGCCGACGTGGACGGCTCCCTGGTGGTCGGCGTGGTGCCGGTGGCCGGCTCCCTGGACCTGAAGGCCCTGGCGGCGGCGGTGGGCGGCAAGCGGGCGGCGATGGCCGACCCGGTCCTCGCCGAACGCACCACGGGCTACGTCCGCGGCGGCATCTCCCCGCTCGGCCAGCGCAAGAAGCTGACCACGGTCCTCGACGACTCGGCGGGGAGCCACCCCACGATCTGCGTGTCGGCGGGCCGGAGGGGGCTGGAGGTGGAACTGGCCCCGGCGGACCTGACCCGGCTGACGAACGCGATCCTCGCGCCGATCGGCCGCGGCTGACTCCGCCGGCAGATCCGGACGGCCGAGTCCGGCGGCCGGGACGCCGCGGTCAGCCCTGCGGGTACGGGGCCTCGGGATCCCGGGGCCCGAACAGCGCGGTCAGCCCCAGGTGCGCCAGCAGCCCGGCGAACGGCCAGGCCAGCAGCGCTCCCTTGGCCGAAAGCTTCAGCGGCGCCGAGAACGTCACCCCCTTGCCCACGGCCTGCGCGTGCGCGAGCACGTCCGACCCGGGACCGAGCCACACGCCCAGCCGCCAGGCCAGCAGGGACCCCAGCAGCCCGCCGAGCCCCAGCGCCACGACCGCCGGCACACCGCCACGCCGCCGCAGCAGGAACACCACGACCGCGCTGACCAGCCCGAACGCCAGGCCCAGCAGAGCGAACGTGCCGTCCACCCCGACCGCCTGCTCGCCCTCGGAGTCCTTCAGGTAGACGACCCAGCTCTTGTCGATCTCGTCACCGACCAGCGGCACGTGCGGCGCCAGCCACCACCACAGCAGCCCCAGCAGCACCCCGCCCAGCACCGACGCCACCGTGATCACGGCGGCCGTCCGTATCTCCGCCCTCATCCCGGGACCGTCCTGTTCGTACGCACCTTCCATGGGTGCCCCGGCCGGCGGCGGAGCCTGCCGGACCTGGTGCGCGGAGTCGTCGTGCGGCGGCGGAGTCAGCGGTGCGGTCACCCTGCCATCGTGCCAGGTCGCGCTGTGGGCCGCGTCACCGGACGGCGGCCCTGCGGTACGCCCAGGTCGCCACGGCCAGCGAGACGACTCCGACACCCGCACACACCCCCAGGTCAACGAGGACGACGGCCCAGTCCGGGTGTGCCCCGAACGTCCGGGCGTACGCCTCCACGCCGTACGTGGAAGGCAGCAGGTCCCGCGCCAGCCGGAGGACCTCCGGCATCCGGTCGGCCGGCAGGACACCCAGCAGCAGCGCCGCCGACATGCCCAGCTGGCCGAGGAGCGTGGCCAGCTCCGGCCGGGGCGCGAGCAGCCCGCAGGCGGCCCCCAGCCCGGCCAGCGCGGCACCGGCGAGCGGGATGACGGCCACCAGGATCCACAGGTTGGACAGGGGCAGCCCGAACAGCACGCATCCGAAGACGGCGGTCACCAGGGTGCCCGGCACGGTGAAGGAGGCGTACGCCGCCGCCGCGCCCAGCACCACCGCCGCCGGCGGCACCGGCAGTGTGGCGTAGTGATCGAGACCGCCGCTGGCCCGCAGCTGCCCGAAGTACTGCGACAGCAGGTTCAGCGCCACATAGGCGACGACCAGCACGGACGACCCCGCCACCACGGACTGGGCCTCATGGCCGCTGTCGACGACCCCGCGCATCATCACGGCGATGCCGACGGACTGGAAGGTCGCCACGAACAGCAGCGGGATCCGCGCCACCCGGGCCCGGGACAGCTGCGCCCGGTAGACGGCCGCCAGCGACGGCCACAGCCGCGCCGACGGCCCCAGCTCGGCCGCGCCGGACGCCGGCTCCGGCACGGCCCGGGAGCCGCCCGACAGAACCTCGGCGGGTACGACACTCACGACGAGCTGCTCCTCTTCCCTACGGCAGTCGCGTTCCGAACGGCAGTCGCGAAGACCCATACGCATGCGGCGGCCGGTGCGCTCATGCCTTCACCAGCCCCTGCCGGGCCGCTCCGCCCAGCGCCAGATAGACATCCTCCAGGCTGGGCGTGGCCAGCGTGAAGTCGTCCAGGGCGGCGAAGGCGGCTCCGCCGGTCACCGTCGCGACGACGGCGCGGGCCTCCTCGGGCGCGAGCCGGAGCGTCCAGCGCCGGCCGGACTCCACGGCCCGCTCGCGCAGGACGGCGACCTCGGGCACCTCCAGCGGCGCCCGCTCCCGCCACACCAGCTCGACCCGCACCTCGCCGGCGACCTGTGCCTTCAGTCCGGCGGGGGTGTCGCAGGCGATGACCCGGCCCTGGTCGAGCACGGCGACCCGGTCCAGGACCGTCTCGGCCTCGATGACGTTGTGGGTGACCAGCAGCACGGTCGTGCCGTGCTCGGCCCGCCGCCGGTCCACGGCCGCCCAGACCGCGCGCCGGGCCACCGGGTCCATGCCGGTGGTCGGCTCGTCCAGTACGAGCAGCGTCCGCCGGCCGACGAGGGCGGCGGCGAAACAGGCGAGCCGGCGCTGCCCGCCGGACAGCTTCTTCAGCGCCCGCCCGGCGATCGGGGTCAGGCCCAGTTCCTCCAGTACCGCGTCCCGCTCGGCGCGCGCCCGCCGTGCGTCCAGGCCGCGCAGGCGCCCGGTGGTCTCGGCGGCGAGGGAGACGGTCAGCTCGTCCAGGGCGGAGGACTCCTGGCCGAGGTAGGCGAGGATCCGGGCGGCCCGCTCGGGGTGCCGCACGATGTCGTGGCCGAGGATCTCGACGCTGCCCGTGTCGGGCCGCAGCAGCCCGGTGAGCTGCCGTACGAGGGTGGACTTGCCGGCGCCGTTCGGGCCGAGCAGTCCGAAGACCTCGCCGCGCCGCACCTCCAGCTCCACGCCGTCGGTGGCCCGTACCTCGGGGGTGCCCGGCGTGCCCCGCCGGCCCTTCACGGCCGGGTAGGTCTTGCCGAGCCCGCGCACGCGTACGACCTCGTCGTACCGAAGTGCCTGTCCCGCGCGCGTCATCACAAGGGACGAGACTACGGGGTCGGGGGCCTTTGCTCGCCTTCGGGGGCGGCAACGAGGGTGCGGTCGGGGCGGTCGCGGGGTCGGTCGGGGCGCCGCGAGGGTGCGGTCGGGGCGGTCGCGGGGTTCAGTCGGGGCGGTCGCGGGGTTCAGTCGGCGGTGGGCGCGTGGGGGTCGGCCGCGGCCGGGATGTCGAACTCCCGCCAGAACCCCGCCCGAATGGCGTAACGGTCGTGCTCGTCGATCTGGTCGTCCTTGTGCGCGAGCAGCCCGAACCGTGCCGCGTACCGCAGCAGCTCCCCGTCGATCCGGTGCGGGATGCGCGGGTACATCTGGGACAGCCGCTGCAGATGGCTCTGGTCGCCGAGCCGGGACATCCAGCGGCGGGCGAAGACCTGCCCCACCTCGTACGGATCGCCGCCGACGGTGGTGATGTCCTCTTCCCGGTCGGCCCACCGCTGCTCGGCGGTGGTGAGCTGGGCCAGCGTCGGCATGGAGGCCGCCTCGGCGGGCTCGGCGACCACGCCCGGCCGGTCGACCCAGCCCTTGTCGGAGGACCAGCGCAAGGTCGCGGTGGCCGGGTGCTGCACGGGCTGGGCGCCGGGGGCGCGCAGCGCGGCCAGGTCCTTGGGGGTGGGGACGCCCTTGGCGGCGGGGATCCGCTCCGCGCTGCCGTTCTCCGTCGCGGTGGCGGCCCGGTGCGCGGGCTGCTCGGCGGTGCGCTCGGCCGTCGCGGCGAGCGCGGACTCGGGCAGCGGCGCGGAGAGGATCGCGGCGATCTCGGGACGGGGCGCGGGCGGCGGGGGGCAGACTCCGGTCAGCTCCTTGGCGCGGACGGCCTGGGTGATCCAGGCACGGTCCAGCACGCGTCGCTCGTCGGCCTCGGCGACCAGGTCCTCGGACTGGTTGTAGTCGCCGTCGGCGGCCTGGACGGCCCACAGATGGACGGCGACGCCGTGCTCCTTGGCCGCCATCATGCCGGGCAGCAGATCGCCGTCGCCGGTGACGAGGACGACGTCGGAGCAGGCGCGGTTACGGGCCAGCTCGGTCAGTTCGGCGTGCATGGCCGCGTCCACGCCCTTCTGGGCCCAGCGTCCGTCGCTGCGGGTGAGGGCGCCCAGCCGGACGGTGACCCGGGGCATCACACGCAGCCGGCGGTGCTCCGGCTGGGGGACCCGGTCGGGGGCGCCGTCGAACCAGTAGATGCGCAGCAGGGGACGCTCGGTGTCGGACTCGGCGCGTTCCCGCAGGGCCTGGATCAGTGCGGTGTGGTCGACGGTGATCCGGGATCGCGAGGGCTCACCGGCGAGGAGGCTGGCGGCGGCACCCAGCAGATACCCGGCGTCCACCAGGACGATGCAGCGGTCCACGCGACTCACCCTCTTCCCGGGAGGCTTTGCTTACGGACTTCCTTCGAGTCTGCCCGACTGCGCGGGGGTTAACGGCCCGAACTCGATCTTCGGCGTGGCGTTTGTGGTACTCGTCCACCCACCCGCCCTGTCACACACGGTAATTATCCGACATGCGCCTGATGTCAGCGTATGTGAATCTGAAGCCGGCCCTGGCCCCTAGATCCCCCACAGGAGGCAGATCACCATGGCCAAGAACAAGAACCGCAAGCAGGGTGGCCCGCAGAACCGCGCCTCGCAGGCCGAGCCGGCTCACGAGCACGCGCAGCGGCCGCAGGAGACGCAGGAGTCTCCCGTGTCGCACATCCAGGGCAGCCCCGCGGATGTTGCTCGCAAGAAGCAGAAGAGCTTCGGCCACAACTAAAGGGCAGTTGAAGCCCAGGCACGCAGGAGGGGCGCACCCGTGACGGGTGCGCCCCTTCGTGTCGCGGAGGCTTCAGCCGGCCAGGCAGGACGGGCCGAGGAGCACCTTCAGGTCGCCGAAGAGCGCCGGGTCGGGCTTGACCCGGTGGCGGTCCAGGCGGAGCACGGTGGTCTTGCGCGGGCCCTGGAGCCGGATGCGGACCTCGCTGTCGCCCTTGTGGTGGCTGAGGATCTCACCGAGGCGGCTGACCATCGGCGGGGTGACCTTCACGGTCGGGATGGTGAGGATCACCGGGGCGTTGGTGCCGGCGTTGGACAGGTCGGGGACCTGGAGTTCCATGGCGACGAGCCGGGGCACGTCCTCGCGCTTGTCGAGGCGGCCCTTGACGAACACCACCGCGTCCTCGACGAGTTGGGTCGACACCAGCTGGTAGGTGGCCGGGAAGAACATGCACTCGATGGAACCGGCGAGGTCCTCGACGGTGGCGATCGCCCAGGCGTTGCCCTGCTTGGTCATCTTGCGCTGCAGACCGGAGATGATGCCGCCGATGGTGACCACCGCGCCGTCGGCGTGCTCACCGCCGGTGAGCTGGGCGATGCCCGCGTCCGCCTTGTCGGACAGCACGTGCTCCAGACCGAAGAGGGGATGGTCGGAGACGTACAGGCCGAGCATCTCCCGCTCCTGGGCGAGCAGATAGGTCTTGTCCCACTCCTCGTCGGTGAACTGCACGTCGAGTCCGAAGCCGGGCTCGTCGCCGCTCTCCTCGCCCATCCCGCCGAAGAGGTCGAACTGCCCCTCGGCCTCCTTGCGCTTGACCGCGACCACGTTGTCGATCA
The DNA here is from genome assembly GCF_055600785.1 of Streptomyces sp. NPDC038200. Classification (NCBI taxonomy): domain Bacteria; kingdom Bacillati; phylum Actinomycetota; class Actinomycetes; order Kitasatosporales; family Streptomycetaceae; genus Streptomyces; species Streptomyces sp. NPDC038200. The sequence goes on along the minus strand of NZ_JBVJYH010000015.1, from coordinate 193,219 downwards.
TCGGCTCGTACTGCGCGGTCAGCCCCTTGCGGGTGTGCCCCATGGTGTCGAAGGCGCCCGCCTTGATCAGCGACTCCGTGGTGCGCTTGTTGCACGCCACCGCCTCGACCTTGTCCAGGTAGTCGGGGAAGGAGAGGTACTTCCCCTTCGCCTTGCGGCTCTTGATGATCGACTCGACCACGTTGGTGCCGACGTTGCGGACCGCCTCGAGGCCGAAGAGGATCACGTCGTCACCCTGGGCGGCGAAGTTGTGCACCGACTCGTTCACGTTCGGCGGGAGCACCTTGATCCCCATGCGGCGGCACTCGTTGAGGTAGATCGCCGACTTGTCCTTGTCGTCCTTGACCGAGGTCAGCAGCGCGGCCATGTACTCGGCGGGGTAGTTCGCCTTCAGGTACGCCGTCCAGTACGACACCAGGCCGTAGGCGGCCGAGTGCGCCTTGTTGAACGCGTAGCCGGCGAACGGCACCAGCACGTCCCACAGCGCCTGGATCGCCTCGTCGCTGTAGCCCTTCTTGCGCGCGCCCGCCTGGAAGAGCACGAAGTTCTTCGCCAGCTCCTCCGGCTTCTTCTTGCCCATCACGCGCCGCAGGATGTCGGCCTCGCCGAGCGAGTAGCCCGCGATGATCTGGGCGGCCTTCTGCACCTGCTCCTGGTAGACGATCAGGCCGTAGGTGACGGCCAGGACCTCTTCCAGGGGCTCCTCCAGCTCCTTGTGGATCGGGGTGATCTCCTGGAGCTTGTTCTTGCGCAGCGCGTAGTTCGTGTGGGAGTCCATGCCCATCGGGCCCGGACGGTAGAGCGCGGAGACGGCGGAGATGTCCTCGAAGTTGTCCGGCTTCATCAGGCGCAGCAGGGAGCGCATGGGGCCGCCGTCGAACTGGAAGACGCCGAGGGTGTCACCGCGCTGGAGCAGTTCGAAGGTCTTCGGATCGTCGAGCGGGAGGCTCAGCAGATCGATGTCCACGCCCTTGTTGGACTTCACCATCTTGACGGCGTCGTCCATGATCGTCAGGTTGCGCAGACCCAGGAAGTCCATCTTCAGCAGGCCGAGCGACTCGCAGCTCGGGTAGTCCCACTGGGTGATGGTGACCCCGTCGGTGTGCCTGACCCACACCGGGACGTGCTCGGTGATGGTCTCGCTGGACATGATCACGCCGGCCGCGTGCACACCCATCTGCCGGACCAGGCCCTCGACGCCCTTGGCGGTGTCGATGACCTTCTTCACGTCCGGCTCGTTCTCGTACATCCCGCGGATCTCGCCGGCCTCGCTGTAGCGCGGGTGCGAGGGGTCGGTGATGCCGTTCAGGTCGATGCCCTTGCCGAGGACGTCGGCGGGCATCGCCTTGGTGAGCCGGTCGCCCATCGCGTACGGGTAGCCCAGCACGCGCGCGGAGTCCTTGATCGCGTTCTTGGCCTTGATCTTGCCGTAGGTGCCGATCATGGCGACCTTGTCGGCGCCGTACTTCTCCGTGACGTACCGGATCACCTCCACGCGCCGGCGCTCGTCGAAGTCGATGTCGACATCGGGCATGGAGACGCGCTCGGGGTTGAGGAACCGCTCGAAGATCAGGCCGTGCGGGATCGGGTCGAGGTCGGTGATGCCCATGGCGTAGGCGACGATCGAACCGGCCGCGGAGCCACGGCCGGGGCCCACCGCGATGCCGTTGTTCTTGGCCCACATGATGAAGTCGGCGACCACGAGGAAGTAGCCCGGGAACCCCATCTGGATGATGACGTCCATCTCGTAGTCGGCCTGCTTCTGGCGGTCCTCCGGGATGCCGCCGGGGAAGCGGCGCTCCATGCCGCGGCGGACCTCCTCCTTGAACCAGGTGACCTCGGTGTAGCCCTCGGGGATGTCGAACTTCGGCATGAGGTTCTTCGCCTCGAACATGCCCGTCGTGTCGACCATCTCGGCCACGAGCAGCGTGTTGGCGCAGCCCTCCTGCCAGGCGTCCGAGGAGTCGATGGCGTACATCTCCTCCGTGGACTTCAGGTAGTAGCCGGTGCCGTCGAACTTGAAGCGGTCGGGGTCGGAGAGGTTCTTGCCGGTCTGGATGCACAGCAGGGCGTCGTGGGCGCCCGCCTCGTGCGCGTAGGTGTAGTGCGAGTCGTTCGTGACCAGCGGGGGGATGCCGAGCTTCCTGCCGATCTCCAGCAGGCCGTCGCGGACCCGGCGCTCGATGTCGATGCCGTGGTCCATCAGCTCCAGGAAGTACTTGTCCTTGCCGAAGATGTCCTGGTAGTCGGCGGCCGCCTTCAGGGCCTCGTCGAAGTGGCCGAGGCGCAGCCGGGTCTGCACCTCGCCGGAGGGGCAGCCGGTGGAGGCGACGATGCCCTCGGACCACTGGGCGATGGTCTCCTTGTCCATCCGGGGCCACTTCTGCAGCCAGCCCTCGGCGTAGGCGTCGGAGGAGAGCCGGAAGAGGTTGTGCAGACCGGTCCGGTTCACCGCCCACATCGTCTTGTGGGTGTAACCACCGGAACCGGAGACGTCGTCCCGCTTCTGGTGCGGCTGGCCCCACAGGACCTTGCGCTTGTTGCGCCGGGACTCGGGGGCGACATACGCCTCGATCCCGATGATCGGGGTGACTCCGGCCTTCTTCGCGGAATGGAAGAAATCGTAGGCGCCGTGCAGGTTGCCGTGATCGGACATGGCGATGTGCGTCATGCCCATCTCATTGCAGGCGTTGAACATGTCCTTCAGCCGCGCGGCACCGTCCAGCAGCGAGTACTGGGTGTGGACGTGCAGGTGCGTGAAGGGCGGCTTCGACACGGTACGGGCTCCCGGGGAAACACTCGGCGACGGGCTGGCGGACAGTTCTGGGGTCAGCGTCGAAGTCTATGCCTCGGGACTGACACTCGGACGGCTCGTCCGCGTACCTTCACCAGCGAGGGTCGCGGGCACTCCCGCGCGCCCTCGTCCGTTGGAGACGGCAGAAACGCTGTCGTACAGGCAATGCACCAGGAGGCACCCCGCGATGTCGGTCCCCCAGCTCAACGACGAGCAGCGCGGCGAGGAGATCCTCGCCGTCTTCGACACCGCCTTCGGCCGGCTCCTGGCCGCCGACCCGGCCGCGTTCCGGGTGAAGTTCCGCAAGATGGCGGCCTCGGCCTTCGCGTTCTACCGGGGCACGGCGTGCCTCTTCTACCACGATCTCGACGCCGAGAAGCGCGGCGGCCCGTACCTGGACGACCGCACCTCGCGGGTGTGGATCCACGGCGACCTGCACGCGGAGAACTTCGGCACGTACATGGACTCCAACGGCCGCCTGGTCTTCAACGTCAACGACTTCGACGAGGCCTACGTCGGCCCGTTCACCTGGGACCTCAAGCGCTTCTCGGCGTCCATCGCGCTCGTCGGCTACGCGAAGGCGCTCAGCGACGCGCAGATCACCGAGCTGGTGACGGTCTACGCCGCGGCCTACCGCGAGCGCATCCACGCCCTGGCCACGGGTGCCAAGCGGGACGAGGTGCCGCCCTTCACCCTGGACACCGCGCAGGGTCCGCTCCTGGACGCGCTGCGTGACGCCCGCTCGCTGACCCGCTTCGAGCTGCTGGACTCGATGACCGAGATCCGTGACTTCGAGCGCCGCTTCGCCCCGGGCGGCGGCTCCATCGAGCTGGACGCGGCCACCCGCTACAAGGTCCTGGCGGCCTTCGACGGCTACCTGGAGACGCTGCCGGACTCCTCCCTGGCCCGCCCCGACTCGTACCGGGTGAAGGACGTCGTGGGCCGCCGGGGCATCGGCATCGGCTCGGCGGGCCTGCCGTCGTACAACATCCTTCTGGAGGGCCACAGCGACGCCCTGGAGAACGATGTCGTGATCTACATCAAGCAGGCCCAGACCCCGGCCGTCTCCCGGCACATCACGGATCCGGCCATCGCGGAGTACTTCCAGCACGAGGGCCACCGCACGGTGATCTCCCAGCGCGCCCTGCAGGCGCACGCCGACCCGTGGCTCGGCTGGACCGAGCTGGACGGCTCCGGCCAGCTGGTCGCCGAGGTCTCGCCGTACGCGGTCGACCTGGACTGGGGCGACATCGACGACCCGGAGGAGATCGCGGCCGTCGTCGCCGACCTCGGCCGGGCCACCGCCACGATGCACGCGGCGGCGGACGACACCTCCGGCGAGTCCCTGGTGCCGTTCTCCACCGAGCGGGCCATCGACGCGGCGCTCGCGGCCGACGAGGACGGCTTCGCGCCCCTGCTGGTGGACTTCGCGCACGACTACGGCGCACGCGCGCGTGCGGACCACCAGATCTTCGTCGACCTGTTCCGCAACGGCCGGATTCCGGGGCTGTAGTCCCGGCGGATTCACAGGCACCCTTTAGGGGTCCCTTACGCGCGTACGTGACACACTCTTCTCTCGCTATGGACATCACCGGGACTCAGCTCAGAGCCGTGCGCGCGGCGCTGTTCACGGCCTTCGTCGTGACGCTCAGCACCGCGTCGCACGTGCTGCTGTCCCGTACTCCGCTGCCGCTGGCGACCGTGAGCGCGGTCGCCGGCGGGGTGTTCGTCACCGCGTACGCGCTGGCGGGCCGCGAGCGCGGCTTCGGCCGGATCGCGGCTCTGCTGATCCCGCTGGAGCTGGCCGCCGACACGGTGTTCACCACCGGTCAGCACGCCTGTTACGGCCGGGCGGGCGGCCCGGTCGCGGGTCCGCTGCGCGCGGTCGGCCTGGACGTGCTGTGCGAGGGCTCGGTGGGCACCCCGCTCGCCCAGGTGACCGGCGGTCCCGAGCGTGCCGGGGTGCTCCTCGCGCACGCCAGCCCGGCCGCCGCCTGGCTGCTGCTCGCGGCGCACATCGGCGTGGGCCTGCTGGCCGCCGCCTGGCTGCGCCGGGGCGAGCGGGCGCTGACCCAGCTGCTGCGCGCGGTGGCCGCCACCACCTTCCGGCCGCTGCTGCTCGCGGTGGCCGCGGTCGCCGTACGGCCGCTCCCGGTCCGCCGGCTGCCGCGCCCGGCCCCGCGCCGCGCCGCCGCCCGCGACCGGCTCCTCGTGCACTCCCTGGGACGGCGGGGACCACCGTGCTCACCGGCATGCGCCTGAGCACGGACAGTCCCCCTTACGTATCCCGCGTACGACGTGTGCGCGTCCCCCATGGAGATCACCACGATGAGCAAGCGGAACAGCCAGGCGGCGAAGACGGCGGCCCGGGAGCGGCTGCGCGAGGAGCGCGAGCGGCAGGCCAGGCGTGACAAGGCCAAGAGGCAGGTCGTCGTGGCCGCCTCGGTGGTGGCCGTGCTCGCCGCGGCGGGCGGCATCGGCTACGCCGTCGTCCAGATGAACAAGCCGGGCTACTGGGAAGAGCTGAAGGACGCCAAGGTCACCGCTCCGGCCCACACCACCGGCGCCAAGGGCACCACCGTCGTCATCGGCAAGGACACCGCCAAGAAGACCCTGAAGGTCTACGAGGACCCCCGCTGCCCGGTCTGCGCCTCGTTCGAGCAGACGGTCGGCGCGACGGTGAAGAAGGACCTCGACGCCGGCAAGTTCAAGATCCAGTTCGTCGGCGGCACGTTCCTGGACGGCGACGCGCTGGGCAAGGGCCAGATCGGCTCGCGCGGCGAGGGCTCGAAGAACGCCATGAGCGCGTTGGGCGCCGCGCTGAACGTCAGCCCCCAGGCGTTCCTCGACTACAAGACCGCGCTCTACTCCGCGAAGTTCCACCCGGACGAGACCGACGACAAGCTGAAGAACGACGACTACCTCATCAAGATCGCGAACACCGTCCCCGCGCTGAAGAACAACGCCACCTTCCGGAACGCGGTGAAGAAGGGCACGTACGACGCCTGGGCTCTCGCCATGTCGAAGGACTTCGACACCAACAAGGACGGCGTGAACGGCACTCCGAGCCTGGTCATGGACGGCAAGAAGCTCACCGCGGGCAGCCAGGGCAACGCGCCCATGACGGTCGCGGACTTCAACACCGCCCTCGACGCGGCGCTCAAGGGATAGCCGGGCCGCGCTCCGGTCGCCTCTCCGGACGGGAGGCGACCGGAGCGCCACGACGCACGGCGCCACCCCGTCCGGCGAGGCCGGACGCGGACGGGCGCCGCGGACACGGCCGTCCGGACCGGAGCCGGATGGCCCGCGGCTGAAGGGAGGGCGAACTTTTCCGGGTTCGCCCGCCCCGGCGCGTACCGATCAGTAACCTGATCGACCGTGACCAGTCGATACAGATCGTCGGAGGCCGCCCGCGGCCTCGACTCGCTTTCCCCTCGCCGCCGTACGGTCGTCAAGGCCGCGGCGGCGACCGCTGTCCTCGCCGGACCGCTGGCCGCCGCGCTGCCGGCCCGCGCCGCCACGGACGCCCCCGCCTTCCTGCACGGTGTCGCCTCCGGCGACCCGCTGCCCGACGGCGTGCTGCTGTGGACCCGGGTGACCCCGGCCCCGGAGGCGATACCGGGTTCCGGGCTCGGCCCGGACACCGAGGTCAGCTGGGTCGTGGCCCGGGACAAGGCGCTCACCGCCGTCGTCGCCAAGGGCTCCACCACCGCGACGGCCGCCTCCGACCACACCGTGAAGGCCGACATCCGCGGCCTGGAACCGGCCACCGACTACTGGTTCCGCTTCTCGGCCGGCGGCACCGACTCCCCGGTGGCGCGCACCCGCACCGCGCCGGCGGCGAACGCGGACGTGTCCTCCCTGCGCTTCGGCGTGGTCTCCTGCGCCAACTGGGAGGCCGGCTGGTTCTCCGCCTACCGCCATCTCGCCGCCCGCAACGACCTGGACGCCTGGCTGCACCTCGGCGACTACATCTACGAGTACAAGTCCGGCGAGTACGGGACCCGGGGCAAGGTCGTCCGCCCGCACGCGCCGGCCAACGAGATCCTCACCCTCGCCGACTACCGCATCCGGCACGCCAGGTACAAGACCGACCCCGACCTCCAGGCCCTGCACCTGAAGGCACCGGTCGTCGCGATCTGGGACGACCACGAGTTCGCGGACAACGCCTGGTCGGGCGGCGCGGTCAACCACACCGAGGGCGCCGAGGGCACCTGGACGTCCCGTCAGGCCGCCGCCAAGCAGGCCTACTTCGAGTGGATGCCGGTCCGCCCGGCCCTCGCCGGCACCACCTACCGGCGGCTGCGCTTCGGCAAGCTCGCCGACCTGTCCCTGCTGGACCTGCGTTCCTTCCGCTCCCAGCAGGCGTCCACGGCGAGCGGCTCGGTGGACGACCCGGACCGCACGCTGACCGGGCGCGCCCAGCTCGACTGGCTGAAGGCCGGCCTGCAGGCCTCCGACACCAGGTGGCGGCTGGTCGGCAACTCGGTGATGATCTCGCCGTTCTCCTTCGGCTCCCTCTCCGCCGACCTGTTCAAGCCGCTCGCCAAGCTGCTCGGGCTGCCGCAGGAGGGCATCGCCGCCAACACCGACCAGTGGGACGGCTACACCGACGACCGCCGCGAACTGCTGGCCCACCTGCGCTCCCACGCCATCGGCAACACCGTCTTCCTGACCGGTGACATCCACATGGCGTGGGCCAACGACGTGCCGGTGGACGCGGGCACCTACCCCCTGTCGGCGTCGGCGGCCACCGAGTTCGTGGTGACCTCGGTGACCTCCGACAACCTGGACGACATCGTGAAGGTGCCCGAGGGCACCGTCTCCGCGATCGCCTCCCCGGTCATCAAGGCCGCCAACCGGCACGTCCACTGGGTGGACACCGACCGGCACGGCTACGGCGTACTGGACATCACCGCCGACCGCGCGCAGATGGACTACTACGTCCTGTCCGACCGCACCGACCCGGACGCCGCCTCCAGCTGGGCGCGCTCCTACCGCACCCGCAGCGGCACGCAGAAGATCGAGCGGACCTACGACCCGGTCTGACGCCCGCGGTCCGGCCGCCCGCTACAGGCTGTCGAGGAAGCCGAGCGCCACCCGCCAGGTGGCCTCGGCCGCCTCGGCGTCGTAGTCCGGCAGCTCGGGGTCGGTGTACAGGTGCCCGGCCCCGGCGTACCGGTAGACCTCCACGTCGGCCCCCGCCCGGCCCATCTGCAGATACCAGGCGCTCAGCCAGTCGTCCGTCTCGAACGGGTCCGGCTCGGCCACGTGCAGCTGCACCGGCAGCTCGTCCACGTGCGCGTTCGGCGCGATGTCCGACGTGCCGTGCAGGAGCAGCAGTCCGCGCGCCTTGTCGTCGCCGAGGGCGAGGGTCTGGGCGACGGAGGCGCCGAGCGAGAACCCGGCGTACACCAGCCCCCGGTCCGAATAGGGAGCCGCCGCCAGCACGGCCCGCTTCAGCAGCTCCTCCTTGCCGACGGTCTCCTTGAACTCCATGCCCTCCTCGACGGTGTCGAAGGTGCGCCCCTCGAAGAGGTCCGGCGTCCACACCTCGTGGCCGGCCGCGCGCAGCCGGTCCGCGGCCTCGCGCACCGCGGGCCTGAGCCCGTAGGTCGAGTGAAAGAGCATGATGTTCATGAGGCCATGGTGCCAGCCGCCCTGCCGGGGGCCGCAGCGCGGCCGTACCCTGCACGTCTCGAAAGTCACATGTTCATGCCCCGCCGAAGCTGGTTACGTTCGGAGACATGGAGACCGTACTCCGACCCGTGATCGTGGTCGGCAGCTCCGTGGTCCTGACCGTTCTCATCGGCTGGGCCACGGACGTGCTGCTACGCAAGGCCGACGCCCGCCACAGCGAGACCCAGCTGTGGGGCCTGCTGAGGCGTGGCCGCGTCCCGTACCAGATGGTGCTGTGCGCGGCCCTGCTCAGAGGCTCCTACGACCAGGCAGAACTGCTCCAGGAGCACCGCGTCGGCGTCGGCCGGACGCTGACCCTCGTGCTCATCGGTGCCGCGGCCTGGCTGGTGATCCGGATCGCGGCGGCCGTGGTCGAGACGACGTACAGCCGCTACGCCCGTGCCCACCACGACGCCGCCCGGGTCCGTCGCGTGCGCACCCAGGTGACGCTGATCATGCGGGTGGTGGCGGCGACCGTCGCCGTGGTCGCCGTCGCCGCGATGCTGCTGACGTTCCCGGCGATGCGCGCGGCCGGCGCGTCCCTGCTGGCCTCCGCCGGAGTCCTCGGCATCGTGGCCGGTGTCGCGGCCCAGTCCACGCTGTCGAACATGTTCGCCGGGCTGCAGATCGCCTTCGGCGACATGGTCCGGATCGGGGACACCGTCGTCGTGGACGGCGAGTGGGGCACGGTCGAGGAGATCACCCTGACCTTTCTGACGGTACGGACCTGGGACGAGCGCCGGATCACCATGCCGGTGTCGTACTTCACCTCCAAACCCTTCGAGAACTGGTCCCGCGGCACCCCGCAGATGACCGGGATCGTCTACTGGCACCTCGACCACAGCGCCCCCGTGGAGGCGATGCGCGAGAGGCTGCGGGACATCCTGCGCGCGTGCCCCGCCTGGGACGGCCGCGCGTGCAGTCTGCAGGTCACGGACTCCACGCCGAACACCGTCCAGGTGCGCGCGCTGGTGACGGCGAAGGACGCGGACGACATCTGGACGGTGCGGGTCACCGTCCGGGAGCAGATGATCACCTGGCTGTCCATGGAGCACCCCTACGCGTTGCCGCGGGTGAACACCTCGGAGGCGGTGCTCCCGCCGCACCAGGTGCCCTCCCCCGACGGGGCCTCCCTCCGCAGGGCCTACGAGTTCCCGCGCACCGGCCGGGGCTGACCGGGGCGGGGCCGGCCGGCCGGCGCGAGGGCTCGGCGACATCTCCCGGTACACCGGCGCGGCCGGTGGAGGTGTCGCCGATGAACCTCGCGCGCCGGCTGTCGTTCACGCCCGGGTGATCATCGAGACGCCGCTCACCGCAGACTGCGCACGTCGAGATGGCGCAGCACCCGGTCCACGATCTCCGGATCCGCACCGGGCTCGCTGCGCGCCGCCAGCACCTCGTGCCGCGCCGCGCTGAGCATCTCCGCCTGGATGCGCCGCACCCGCTTCAGCCGCTTGACGCGCTGCCGCTGCGCCTCGCGCCGCTCCTCGTCCCCCATGTCCGGGCTGATCCGGATCCCGATGTCGAAGGCCCGACGCAGCATCTGCTCGGACAGTTCCTCGGGCAGGTCCTCCACCTGTTCGATCTCCCGCAGCCGGCGCTTGGCCGCCTTCGCGGCCCGCACCGCCAGCTCCTTCTCGAACTCCTTCTCCCGTTCGGAGTCGGCCCGCACCCCGAGCCGCTTCACCAGCCACGGCAGCGTCAGCCCCTGGAGCACCAGCGTGACGACGATCACCCCGAAGGCGATGAAGATGATCTCGTTCCGGTCGGGGAACGCGGAGCCGTCACCGGTCTTGAGCGGCACGGCGAGCGCCAGCGCCACCGAGGCCACCCCGCGCATCCCGGACCACCACATGACGACGGTCTCCCGCCAGCTCACCGGGATCTCCTCGTCGTAGTCCCGGCGGGCGTGCAGCCGCTTGGTCAGCCAGGTCGCCGGCAGCAGCCACAGCAGTCGTACGACGATCACCACGCCCACGACGGCGGCGGCCCAGCCGAGCATCTCGCCCCACCGGCCCTGGGCCGTGCGGATGGCGTTGTGCAGCTCCAGGCCGATGAGCCCGAAGGCGACGCCCGTGACGAGGGTGTCGATGATGTCCCAGAAGGTGTGCCCGGCCAGCCGGGTCATCACGTCGTCGGCGTCGGCGGCGTACTCGGCGAGGAAGAGTGCCGTGGTGAGCACGGCGAGCACGCCGGATCCGTGCAGCTTCTCCGCGAGCACGTAGGAGGCGTACGGCACCAGCAGGGTCATGCCGATCTGGAGGGTCGGATCACCGAGCAGGTCCATCAGCCTGTTCGCGCCCCAGCCCAGCACCAGGCCCACGGCCACCGCGACGACGGCGGACAGCACGAGGTCGAGCCCGGCCCGCCAGGGCGAGAACGTGCCGCTCACGGCGGCGGCGATCGCCACGTGGTATAGCACGATGGCCGTGACGTCGTTGAAGAGACCCTCGCCCTCCAGGATGGACACCAGGCGGCGCGGCAGTCCCAGTCGTCCGGCGACGCTGGTCGCGGCGACCGGGTCGGGCGGGGCGATCAGGGCGCCCAGCGCGACGGCGGCGGCGATCGGCAGGCCGGGCACGATCGCGCTGGCGACGAACGCCACGCACACCGTCGTCACGAACACCAGGGCGACGGCCAGCAGGAAGATCGGGCGGATGTTGGCCGTGAACTGCCGCCAGGAGGTCCGGCGGACGGCCGCGTAGAGCAGCGGCGGCAGCAGGGCCGGCAGGATCAGCTCCGGCGGGATGTTCACGTTCGGCACGAAGTCGGCCACCGCCAGCACCCCGCCGAACAGGGTCATCAGCACCGGCGCCGGCACCTCGAGCCGGTCCCCCAGCGGGACGCTCACCAGGGCCCCGAGCAGCAGGACGAACAACAGGACCAACTGATCCACGGACGGCGCTCCGGGGGGTCGACGATCACACGGCAGACCTCAAGCCTGCCACGGCGCCGAGCCACGGCCGTCCCGACGCCACGCGGCCCCCGCGGTCCCGGCGCGGGCCGCGCGCCGCACCCGGGCGGCCCCGGGCCCGGCGTCGGTCCGCACCGGTCCGCCGGGGGAGGCGACCGCCTCGGCTACAGGGCCCGGCGCATCGCCCGGTGCGGTATGCCGGCGTCGGGGAACTCCGGGCCGTACGCCGTGTAGCCCAGCCGCTCGTAGAAGCCCAGGGCGTGGGTCTGGGCGTGCAGGTCCACCGCCGTGAGGCCGCGCGCGCGTGCCGCGTCCTCGATGACGCGCACCAGGGCGGCGCCGACGCCGAGCCCGCGCGCCTCCCGGGAGACGGCGAGCCGCCCCAGGGAGCCGACCGCGGGGTCCCCGCCGGTCTTCGCGGCCGCCGCCTCGCCGTACAGCAGCCGGCCGGTGCCCAGCGGCGTGCCGTCCTCGCGGACCGCCAGCACATGCACGGCCACGGCGTCGTGGGCGTCGTACTCGATGTCCTCGTCGACGCCCTGCTCGACCACGAAGACCTCCTTGCGGACCGCGAAGCAGGCCTCGCGGTCGGCGGGGTCCTCGGCGACCCGGACCGAGCAGGACGGGCTCACGCCCAAGTCTCCTCCCGGACCTGGTCGAGGGCCTTCTCCAGGTCCTCGGGGTAGCCGCTCTCGAACTCCACCCAGCCGCCGTCCCCCGGGTGCTCGAAACCGAGGCGTACGGCGTGCAGCCACTGCCGGGTCAGGCCCAGCCGCTTGGCGAGGGTGGGGTCGGCGCCGTAGGTGAGGTCGCCGACGCAGGGGTGGCGGTGCGCGGACATGTGGACGCGGATCTGGTGGGTGCGGCCGGTCTCCAGCTTCACGTCCAGCAGGGAGGCGGCGCGGAACGCCTCGACGAGGTCGTAGTGGGTCACGGACGGCTTGCCGTCGGCCGTGACCGCCCACTTGTAGTCGTGGTTCGGGTGGCGGCCGATCGGGGCGTCGATCGTGCCGCTCGTCGGGTCAGGGTGGCCCTGGACCAGTGTGTGGTAGCGCTTGTCGACCGTGCGCTCCTTGAACTGGCGCTTGAGCGACGTGTACGCGTACTCCGACTTGGCGACCACCATCAGGCCCGAGGTGCCGACGTCCAGGCGGTGCACGATGCCCTGGCGCTCGGCGGCGCCGGAGGTGGAGATCCGGTACCCCGCGGCGGCGAGGCCACCGATGACGGTCGGGCCGGACCAGCCCGGCGAGGGGTGCGCGGCCACGCCGACCGGCTTGACGATCACGACCACGTCGTCGTCGTCGTGCACGATCTCCATGCCCTCGACCGGCTCGGCGACCACCTGCACCGGCGCGGGCGCCTGCGGCATCTCGACCTCCAGCCAGGCGCCGCCGCGCACCCGCTCGGACTTGCCGACCACCGCGCCGTCGACCTGGACCTTGCCGGCCGCGGCCAGCTCCGCGGCCTTCGTGCGGGAGAAGCCGAACATGCGGGAGATGGCGGCGTCGACGCGCTCGCCCTCCAGGCCGTCGGGCACGGGCAGGGTACGGATCTCGGGAATCGTGCTCACCCGTCGAGTATGCCGGACGGGCGCGGGCCCACCGAACGGGCCTGTGGACAACCGCCCCGCGACCGCCCTGCCGTACGGTCCCCGCCGTACCGGTCCCCGCGGACCGTACGGCCTCAGTCCTTGTGGACCGTGCCGTCGGGGTCCAGGCCGCGGAAGGACAGCAGCACGATCAGGATGCCGCCGCACACGATGGCGGAGTCGGCGAGGTTGAACACCGCGAAGCCCTTGGGCGCGATGAAGTCCACCACTTCGCCCTCGAAGACCCCCGGCGCCCGGAAGATCCGGTCGGTGAGGTTGCCGAGCGCGCCGCCGAGCAGCAGGCCGAGCGCGACCGCCCAGGGGAAGCTGTACAGCTTGCGGGCCAGGCGGATGATCACCACGATCACGGCCGCGGCGATCAGCGTGAAGATCACCGTGAAGGCGGCGCCGAACCCGAAGGCCGCCCCGGGATTGCGGATCGCGTGCAGCTCCAGCAGGTCCCCGACGACCCGGATCGGCGCGTGCCCCTCCAGCCGGGACACGACGAGCATCTTGCTGACCAGGTCGAGGGCGTAGGCGAACGCGGCCACCGCGAACAGCACGGCGATCCGGCGACCGCGGCCGGTCCGCCGCGCCGCCGAAGTCCGCCGCTCGCCCGCGCCGGCCTCCCCGGACGCACCGGAGCCGGCGGCCGTCGCGGCCGCCACCGTCTGTTCGCCGCCGCCGTCCGGGGTGTCCGGCGTACCGATGATGCGCTCCGCCTCTGCCACGTGAGTCCCTCAACCTAGGTGCCTGACTGAGGACGAGACTACGGCACGCCTCTGCGGGCCCCCATGCTCAGGAGCGGCGTTCCTGCTTCTGCTTGCACTCCACGCACAGGGTGGCCCTCGGGAACGCCTGCATACGGGCCTTTCCGATGGGGTTGCCGCAGTTCTCGCACAGGCCGTAGGTGCCCGCGTCCAGCCGTTCCAGGGCGCGCTCGGACTGGGTGAGCATCTCGCGCGCGTTGGCGGCCAGCGCCAGCTCGTGCTCGCGCGTGATGTTCTTGGTGCCGGTGTCGGCCTGGTCGTCGCCGGCGCCGTCCCCCGAGTCCCGCATCAGACCGACGAGGGACTCCTCGGACGAGCTGATCTCCTCCCGCAGCCGTGTCAGCTCGGACTGGAGCTCCGTGCGGGCCTCGGCGACCTCTTCCGGGGTCCAGGGGTCCTCGCCGGGGCGCACCGCCAGCTCGCCGGGCTCCGCCGCGGCGGCCCGAGCCTTGGGAACGGCGGACTGGTCCGCCGTGGCCGTGCCAGGAGTCTTCTTCGCAACCACCGTCGTGGCTCCCGTCTGCTTCGCGGCCCGCGCCGCGCCCGCTTTCTTGGCCGTGCTCTTCCCGGCCGCCTCCGTCACCGCGGCCCTGTCGGCAGCGGCTCCCGCGGGGGCCGTCTTCTGTGCGACGGTCTTCTTCGCGGCCGTCTCCTTCGTGACCCCCTCCTTCGTGACCCCCTCCTTGGCGGCCGACCGTCCGGCGGCCGGCTCCTTCGCGGCCGTCCGCTTCACGGCCGGCTCCTTCGCGGCCGTCTGCTTCACGGCCTTCTGCTTCACGGCCTTCTGCGAGGCGGCCGGCTTCCTGGCGGCCGTTCGGGCCGCGGGCTTGCCGGCCGTCACCTCGGCCGCCGTCCGCTCGCCGGCCGTCCCGGTGACGGCCGGCTTCTCGACCGCCGAGTGGTTGGCGGCCTTCTTCCTGGCGGCCGGCGTCTCCGGGGCCGTCTTCTCGGTGGCAGGCCTCGCGCCGGTCTTCCCGGTCGCCGGCTGCTGTACGGCGGTCTTCTTCGCCACCATGGCCGCGGCCCCTTCACATACTGTGATCTCGCTCGCGAATCGGTGCTGGGACGATAAATCGACTTGAGTCCCGCGGCAACGGGGCACACCGCCCGAATCGCTCGCCCGTGCCCCCCGAGCCACGGGCCTGCATCCGTTGTGCCCAGCTCCCCGACGGGTAATCCGCCGGGCCCCTCGCGCCCGGACCGCACCGGCCACGGCCTCGCCATTCGGGTCACGGGGCCCGGCCCCGGGGCCCGCGCGGCCACCCCGGGGAAAACGGGTCCGCCGCTGTCCGTGCGGCGCCGTACACTGGGCGGAGCGAGAAGCGTGGATGGGGACGAGTAGCGGCGTACGCAGCCCAGAGCGACCCGGGGACGGTGTGAGCCCGGGGGCGAGCGCGACGTGAAGATCACCCCGGAGCCGCCGGAGGAAAGCCGCAGCCGCGAGGCGACGGCCGGTAGAACCGGCTTCGCGACCCCAATGAGGGGGCTCACCGGCGCGTACGGCGCGGCGGAGGGCCAAGGAGGGTGGTACCGCGGGAGCGCGCCGCACACGGCGTAGACAGGAACGAAGGCTCTCGTCCCTCCGACGGAAGGCAGCAAGTCCGTTGGAGGATGCTCGCAGATGACAGCGCCGACGTACCGCCAGGTGCCCGCACAGGTCGACCTGCCCGCTCTTGAGCACGCCGTGCTCGACTTCTGGCGCGAGCAGAAGATCTTCGCCAAGAGCCTGGAACAGTCCGAGGGCCGCCCGGAGTGGGTGTTCTACGAGGGCCCGCCCACCGCGAACGGCATGCCGGGCGCCCATCACATCGAGGCGCGCGTCTTCAAGGACGTCTTCCCCCGCTTCCGCACCATGCGCGGCCACCACGTGGCCCGCAAGGCCGGCTGGGACTGCCACGGCCTGCCCGTCGAGCTGGCCGTCGAGAAGGAGCTGGGCTTCTCCGGCAAGCAGGACATCGAGGCGTACGGCATCGCCGAGTTCAACGCCAAGTGCCGCGAGTCCGTCACCCGGCACACCGACGCCTTCTCCGAGCTGACGACCCGCATGGGTTACTGGGTCGACCTGGACGACGCCTACCGGACCATGGACCCCGAGTACGTGGAGTCGGTCTGGTGGTCGCTGAAGGAGATCTTCAACAAGGACCTGCTCGTCCAGGACCACCGCGTCGCCCCCTGGTGCCCGCGCTGCGGCACCGGCCTGTCCGACCACGAGCTGGCGCAGGGCTACGAGACGGTCGTCGACCCGTCCGTCTACGTCCGCTTCCCGCTCACCTCCGGTCCGCTCGCCGGCCAGGCCGCGCTCCTGGTGTGGACGACGACCCCCTGGACCCTGGTGTCCAACACGGCCGTCGCCGCCCACCCCGAGGTGACCTACGTCGTCGCCACCGACGGCGAGGAGAAGCTCGTCGTCGCCGAGCCGCTCGTCGCCAAGGCGCTCGGCGAGGGCTGGGAGACCACGGGGCAGTCCTTCACCGGCGCCGAGATGGAGCGCTGGACGTACCAGCGGCCGTTCGAGCTGGTGGAGTTCCCGGAGCCGGCGCACTACGTGGTCAACGCCGAGTACGTCACCACCGAGGACGGTACGGGTCTGGTCCACCAGTCCCCCGCCTTCGGTGAGGACGACCTCAAGGTCTGCCGCTCCTACGGCCTGCCCGTGGTGAACCCGGTCCGCCCCGACGGCACCTTCGAGGAGGACGTCCCGCTGGTCGGCGGCATCTTCTTCAAGAAGGCCGACGAAAAGCTCACCGAGGACCTCTCGCAGCGCGGCCTCCTCTTCAAGCACCTGCCGTACGAACACAGCTACCCGCACTGCTGGCGCTGCCACACCGCGCTGCTCTACTACGCGCAGCCCTCCTGGTACATCCGTACGACGGCCGTCAAGGACCGCCTCGTCCAGGAGAACGAGAAGACCAACTGGTTCCCGGAGACGGTCAAGCACGGCCGCTTCGGCGACTGGCTCAACAACAACATCGACTGGGCGCTGTCCCGCAACCGCTACTGGGGCACCCCGCTGCCGATCTGGCGCTGCGAGGACGACCACCTCACCTGCGTCGGCTCCCGCGCGGAGCTGACCGAGCTGACCGGCACGGACCAGTCGGCCCTCGACCCGCACCGCCCGTACATCGACGCGGTCACCTTCGCCTGCCGCCACGACGGCTGCGGGAAGACGGCCACGCGCGTGCCCGAGGTCATCGACGCCTGGTACGACTCGGGTTCGATGCCGTTCGCGCAGTGGGGCTACCCGCACAAGAACAAGGAGCTGTTCGAGAGCCGGTACCCGGCGCAGTTCATCTCCGAGGCGATCGACCAGACCCGCGGCTGGTTCTACACGCTGATGGCCGTCGGCACGCTCGTCTTCGACAAGTCGTCGTACGAGAACGTCGTCTGCCTGGGCCACATCCTGGCCGAGGACGGCCGCAAGATGTCCAAGCACCTGGGCAACACCCTGGACCCGGTCCCGCTGATGGACCAGCACGGCGCGGACGCGGTGCGCTGGTTCATGGCGGCCGGCGGCTCCCCCTGGGCCGCACGCCGGGTCGGCCACGGCACCATCCAGGAGGTCGTCCGCAAGACGCTGCTGACGTACTGGAACACGGTCGCCTTCCAGGCGCTGTACGCCCGTACGTCGCACTGGGCGCCGTCCGCGGCGGACCCGGCCCCGGCCGAGCGCCCGGTGCTGGACCGCTGGCTGCTGTCCGAACTGCACGCGCTCACCGACCAGGTGACGCAGGCGCTGGAGGCGTACGACACCCAGCGCGCCGGCAAGCTGCTGTCCTCGTTCGTCGACGACCTGTCCAACTGGTACGTCCGCCGCTCGCGCCGCCGCTTCTGGCAGGGCGACAAGGCCGCGCTGCGCACGCTGCACGAGGTGCTGGAGACGGTCACCAAGCTGATGGCGCCGATCACCCCGTTCATCACCGAGCGGGTGTGGCAGGACCTGATCGTCCCGGTGGCCCCGGGTGCCCCCGAGTCCGTGCACCTGGCCGCCTGGCCGGAGGCGGACCTGTCGGCGATCGACCCCGAGCTGTCGCGGCAGATGGTCCTGGTCCGCCGGCTGGTGGAGCTGGGCCGCGCCACGCGCGCGGAGTCGGGCGTCAAGACCCGTCAGCCGCTGTCCCGGGCGCTGATCGCGGCCACCGGGTTCGAGTCGCTGGACCGTGAGCTGCACACGCAGATCACCGAGGAGCTGAACGTCGAGGGGCTGGCGTCGCTCAGCAAGGTCGGCGGCAGCCTGGTCGACACGACCGCGAAGGCCAACTTCCGGGCGCTCGGCAAGCGGTTCGGCAAGCGCGTCCAGGACGTGGCGAAGGCCGTCGCGGGCGCCGACGCCGCTGCCCTCTCCCTCGCCCTGCGCGAGGGCACGGCGTCCGTGGAGGTCGACGGGGAGACCGTCACCCTCGCCCCGGACGAGGTGATCATCACGGAGACCCCGCGTGAGGGCTGGTCGGTGGCCTCCGACTCCGGTGCCACGGTGGCCCTGGACCTGGAGATCACGGAGGAGCTTCGGCAGGCGGGCCTGGCCCGGGACGCGATCCGGCTGATCCAGGAGGCCCGGAAGAACAGCGGCCTCGACGTCGCCGACCGGATCGCCCTGCGCTGGACCTCCACGGACCCGGCGGTGGTCGCGGCCCTCGCCGAGCACACCGGGCTGATCGCCGACGAGGTCCTGGCGACCGACTTCGCCCAGGGCGAGGCGGACGACACGTTCGGCGAGCCCTTCGCCGACGAGGGTCTGTCGCTCACGTTCCGCCTGCGCAAGGCGTAACCGCCGGACGACCGAAGGCCCGGCCCCTCTGTGACAGAGGGGCCGGGCCTTCGGCGTCACGGACGAACGACCGGGTGCGCCGGGGCGGGCCGGATTCGAACCGGCGTCCTCCTAGATGCCATCGAGGCGCGACGACCGTCTGCGCTACGCGCCCCGGCGCACGGAGAACGTTACAGGGGCCGATCATCGGAAGCTCGTCCCTTCCGATGGGCGCCGGGTCGGGAGACCAGCGCGCGCGGTTCCCCGCGCCCCTGACGTACGTCCGCGCAACCCGCGTAAAAAGGGCGGGCCCCCGGACCGAAGTCCGGGGGCCCGCCCTGGTGACGCTGCCGACGCCGTTGTCGTACTGGTCTCAGTGACCTGTCAGTTGTCGTCCTCGTCGATCAGGAACCCGCGCATCGGCGAGGGAGCCTGGCCCATCGGGGACGGGCCCTGCGGACGGACCGGAGCCATGGGCTGGGTCATGGCCGGGGTCATCTGCTGCTGACCGCCGTACGACGGGGCGGACGGAGCGGACGAGCCGCCCATCGTCTGGTTGCCGCCGTAGGACGGGGCGCTCGCGCCGGCCGGAGCCATGGAGGGCGCCGGGGACGGCGGCAGCGAGGCGGTGGCCGGGGTGCGCGGCGGGGCCAGGGAGTCGTCGGCCTGGGTCTCCAGCTGACGCAGCTGCGACTCCAGGTACGACTTCAGGCGCGTGCGGTACTCGCGCTCGAAGCCGCGCAGGTCCTCGACCTTGCGCTCCAGCGTGGCGCGCGCGGACTCCAGGGAGCCCATGGCGACACGGTGCTTCTCCTGCGCGTCCCGCTCCAGGGCGTCGGCCTTGGCACGGGCGTCACGCTCCAGACCCTCGGCGCGGCTGCGGGCCTCGCCGACGATCTTGTTGGCCTCGGAACGGGCCTCGGCGATCGCCTGGTCGGCGGTCTGCTGGGCCAGCGAGAGGACACGGGCGGCGCTGTCGCCACCGGGACCCTGACCGGGGCCGCCCATCGGACCGCCCATGGGGCCGCCCATCGGACCGCCCATCTGCTGCTGCATGGGCGGCTGTCCGCCCATCGGGCCCTGACCCATCGGACCCTGACCCATCGGACCCTGGCCCATCGGACCGGGACCCTGAGGGCCGCCCTGACCGCCGGGACCGGCGGGCAGCTGCGGGGCACCGCTCGGCAGCTGGGGCGGACCACCCATGGGGCCACCCATCTGCTGCTGCGGCGGGCCCGATATGCCGGCGGGTACCGGAGCGCCGGGACCTCGCATGCCCTGCTGCTGGGGGTGCTGTTGCTGCTGCTCCTGCTCCGGAGGCTTGCGCATGTTC
Source organism: Streptomyces sp. NPDC038200 (assembly GCF_055600785.1). Lineage (NCBI taxonomy): Bacteria > Bacillati > Actinomycetota > Actinomycetes > Kitasatosporales > Streptomycetaceae > Streptomyces > Streptomyces sp. NPDC038200. The sequence goes on along the minus strand of NZ_JBVJYH010000015.1, from coordinate 173,394 downwards.
TGCTGGTTCTGCGCGGCGGCACGGGTCGCCGCGGCCAGCTTGGCCCGCAGGTCCTCGTTCTCGCGGAGCAGACGGGTCAGTTCGGCTTCGACCTCGTCGAGGAAGGCATCGACCTCGTCCTCGTCATAGCCTTCTCGGAGGCGGACGGTCGTGAACTGCTTGTTCCGCACGTCCTCGGGGGTCAACGGCATCTCTTCACCTCAACGTAGTCATCGGCAGTCGGCAAGACCGGATCGTCCACCCTCATCTCACGAAGCTGTGCGCGACGGAGATGAGAATGTAGACGATGATCATCAGTACGAAGAAGGACAGGTCGAGCGCCACGCCCCCGAGACGCAGCGGCGGGATGAACCGCCGCAGAAGCTTCAGCGGTGGATCGGTGACAGTGTAGGTGGCCTCCAGTACGACCACCATCGCCTTGCCGGGTTGCCACGAGCGGGCGAACTGGAACACGTAATCCATGACGAGCCGGAAGATGAGCACGACGAGGAACACCATCAGCGCGATGTAGATCACCTGCGCGAACACGCTCATGGCTTGTGGTTCCCTCTCCCCTGTCCAGTGCTCTTCCGTGCTGCTGTCCGGTCGTGTGTCTCAGCTCTGGTTGAAGAACCCGCCCTCTGCGATGCGGGCCTTGTCCTCCGCCGTGACATCGACGTTAGCAGGAGACAACAGGAACACCTTCTGCGTCACCCGCTCGATGCTGCCGTGAAGACCAAACACCAAACCGGCCGCAAAGTCGACAAGTCGCTTCGCATCTGTGTCATCCATCTCAGTCAGATTCATGATCACCGGGGTGCCCTCACGGAAGTGTTCCCCGATGGTACGGGCCTCGTTGTAGGTCCGGGGGTGAAGCGTGGTGATCCGGTACGGCTCTCGTTCGGACACGACCTTGGGCATGATCACCGGTGCGTTCTTCTCCAGGGACTGGCGTTCTTGTGTGATGGATGCCACGGGCGCGATGCGCGCCGGACGTCCGGATTCCGCGGCGAGCGAAGCCGCACGAGCCACCGGCTCGCGAGGCGCGGGCGGTTGCACGATTCGCACCTCTTCGTCCCTTTGGGACTGATGTGCGCCGTGCGACTGGTGTGACGACTCGTGCCGTCGGTGGTCCCGCTCCGGCTCCGGGTCCAGTTCGGGCTCGAAGTCGTCGTCGGGGTCGAATCCGCGGCCGTCGTACCCATCGTCCTCCACGAGGCCGAGGTAGACCGCCATCTTGCGCATCGCGCCGGCCATGCTCTGAGTCCTCCGCTCTGTGGTGGATCGACTGACGACTGCCAAATGCCCGCGATCCACGTGGTCGTTGTGCCCGGCTTGGCGGACACTGACCATATTTTCTGCTGTGGTCCGACTTCTTGGCGACGTTACCCGAGCCTCGGGCGGACTCCGAGTACCGCCGTACCGACGCGCACATGTGTCGCTCCGGCCGCCACGGCCTGTTCGAGGTCCGCACTCATCCCTGCCGACACCATGGTTGCAGTCGGATGGGCGCGGCGCAGGTCAGTCGACAAATCCATGAGGTGCCCGAACGCCGCCTGTTCACGCCCCGCGTACTCGCCGGTGAGCGGGGCGACGGTCATCAGCCCGTCGAGCCGCAGCCCCGGCGCCTCGGCGACGAGGTCGGCCAACTCTTCGATTCCGGCCGGGGCCACACCCCCGCGGTCACCCCTGCCGCCCGCCCCGGCGTCGAGCGCGACCTGGAGGAGACAGCCCACCTCGCGCTCCGCCCGCACCGCCTCCTTCGACAGCGCGGCGACGAGCCGGGATCGGTCGACGGACTGCACGACATCGGCATAACCGACCACGGAACGGACCTTATTGGTCTGCAACTGGCCGACAAAATGCCATTTCAGAGGCAGATCCGCACAGGCGGCGGCCTTGGGGGCCGCGTCCTGGTCGCGGTTCTCGGCGACATGGCGCACACCGAGTTCCGACAGGATCCGCACATCGCTCGCCGGGTAGGTCTTGGTGACCACGATGAGGGTCACCTCCTCCCGCTTGCGGCCGGCCGCCACGCACGCGGCGGTGATGCGCTCCTCCACCTTGGCCAGGTTTGCGGCGAGTTCGCTCTTACGGTCCGTCATGCCCCATCAGTCCAACCACACATAGCCCGCGAGCCGCCCGGTGGTGCGGTCGCGGCGGTACGAGAAGTGGTCGCCCGACTCCAGCGTGCACACCGGCGACTGCGCCCGGTCGTGCACCCCGAGCCGGTCGAGCTGCGCGTGCACGCCGGCACTCACGTCGACCGCCGGCGTGCCCCAGCTCGTTTCAGCGTGCGCCGCCGGCTCGACCGCCGCCACCTCGGCGCGCATCGTCTCCGGCACCTCGTAGCACCGGCCGCAGACGGCCGGCCCGGTCCGGGCGACGATCCGGCCCGGCTCCGCACCGAGTTCGACCATGGCCCGTACGGCGGCGGGGACGACTCCCTTGACCATGCCGGGCCGGCCCGCGTGGGCCGCGGCGGCGATTCCGGCGACCGGGTCGGCGAGCAGGACCGGCACGCAGTCGGCCGTGAGGACGGCCAGGCCGAGTCCGCGCCGGGCGGTGACGATCGCGTCGACCTCCGGCACCGGATTCCCCCCCTCGCTGCTTCGCTCGAGCGGGGGGACCCCCATGCCCCACGGCCCGTCCACCACGGCGACGTCGGCGCCGTGCACCTGGTTCATCCAGACGACCAGGTCCGGGTCCAGGCCGAGCGACTTGGCGGCCAGCTCCCGGTTGCCGCGCACCGCCTCGGGCGCGTCGCCCACCGCTCCGCCGAGGTTCAGCTCCTCATACGGAGCGGCGCTCACCCCGCCCCACCGGTCGGTGAAGGCGAAGTGCGCGCCGCTCACGCTCTCGCGCCGTCCTATCACTTGAGGAAGTCCGGAACGTCCAGTTCCTCGGCCGCGCTGTCCGCGTAGGAGGGCCGCGGCGCCGGGGGGACGGGCGGGGCGACCGGGATGTCGGCCACCGGCTCGGGCGCCGGCTCCGGCTCCTCCTTCGGCTTGACGCTGCCCAGCGAGCCGAAGGACGGACGGCTGGGCTCGCTCGGCCGGGCCGGGGCGGGCTCCTCGCGGCGGCCGGCGGCCGGCGCGGAGGCGGAACCGAGGACGTTGTCCCGGCGGGCCGGCGGCTGACCGCCGTCGAAGCCGGCCGCGATCACGGTGACACGGACCTCGTCGCCGAGGGCGTCGTCGATGACCGCGCCGAAGATGATGTTGGCCTCGGGGTGGGCGGCCTCGCTGACCAGCTGGGCGGCCTCGTTGATCTCGAACAGGCCGAGGTCGGAGCCGCCGGAGATGGAGAGCAGCACGCCCCGGGCGCCGTCGATGGACGCCTCCAGGAGCGGCGAGGAGATCGCCATCTCGGCCGCGGCCACCGCGCGGTCGTCGCCGCGGGCCGAGCCGATGCCCATGAGGGCGGAACCGGCCTCGGACATGACCGACTTGACGTCGGCGAAGTCCAGGTTGATCAGACCGGGGGTGGTGATGAGGTCGGTGATGCCCTGAACGCCGGAGAGCAGGACCTGGTCGGCGGACTTGAAGGCGTCCAGGACCGAGACCTGGCGGTCCGAGATGGACAGCAGCCGGTCGTTGGGGATGACGATGAGGGTGTCGACCTCTTCGCGCAGTTCGGCGATGCCGTCCTCGGCCTGGTTCGCGCGGCGCCGTCCCTCGAAGGTGAACGGGCGCGTGACCACGCCGATGGTGAGGGCGCCGAGCGAGCGCGCGATGTTGGCCACGACGGGCGCGCCGCCGGTGCCGGTGCCGCCGCCTTCGCCGGCCGTCACGAAGACCATGTCGGCCCCCTTGAGGACCTCCTCGATCTCCTCGCGGTGGTCCTCGGCGGCCTTGCGGCCGACGGCCGGGTTGGCTCCGGCGCCGAGTCCGCGGGTGAGTTCGCGGCCCACGTCGAGCTTGACGTCGGCGTCGCTCATCAACAGCGCCTGTGCGTCGGTGTTGATGGCGATGAACTCGACACCCTTGAGACCGACCTCGATCATCCGGTTGATGGCATTGACACCACCGCCGCCGACACCGATGACCTTGATGACTGCGAGGTAGTTCTGCGGTGCTGCCACGTCGAAGGCCTCTCGCCTCGAATTACGTTGTCGCCACCGCGCGGTGCCCCGCGCCGGGACGACAGATGCCGAATGGGACGGTCCGTAGCGCCGACCCGAACCCTAACCTTGAAGTTTAGGGTTACCAGTGTGTCTGTTCCCTGGAGTCTTCTGAACAGGACACTAAGTCGACAAGTGGCGCCCGTTCAACGAACACGCCGAACCTCCCGTTTTTCTTTTCACCCTATGTGATCAGCCATAGCGGTGCCCAACCAGGGTGCTGGCCTGCGCTGATGTGCGTCAACTCCCCGATGACGCCGGGGCGGTGGGGACGCTGACGTCGAAGTACCGCGCGTCGGGAGCTGCTTTCATGAGAGCCGTGAGGGCCCGTGCCTTGGCGCGGCCGTTCTCGCCGCTGCCCCATGCCACCGTGCGGCCGTCGCCCAGTCGCAGCGAGATGGCGTCGTAGGAACGGACTCGCACGGTCCGGGTGCTCTGCGCGACGGCGGCGGGCAGGTCGCCGGCGACCCGGACGGCCTCCCGGACCAGCCGGCCGGTGCCGAAGCGCCGGAGGCTCGCGGCACCCGAACCGGTCCGGGAGGCGGACAACTCCAGCGTCGGAACCCCTTCGGGCGCCTGCGGAACCGTTGCGAACCGGACACCGTCGTCGTCGACTTCGACGAAGTCCCCGCCCGTGCGGACGAGCAGAACCGGAGTACGCTCGCTCACTTTCAGTCCGATTCCATGCGGCCAGGAACGCACCACATCCACGGTGTCAATTCGGGGCAATTTCCGTCGAAGTCGAGCTTCGATGGCCTCCGTGTCGACGGAGATCATCGGGTCCCCGACGGGCACGTCCGCCGCCTCGCGGACCTCGGCGGGGGTCAGCACGAGCGTGCCCGACACCGAGACATGCCGGACGCGCAGCCACGCGGAGCCGTACAACACCCAGGCGGAACCGGCTCCGAGGAGCACGAGAAGAGCCAGGATGACGATCGTACGAAGCCGCAGCCTTCCGAACCTGCGGACGGGCGGCGGGCCGGACGACTCCTGCTGGCGTTCACCGCGCTCGGCGGTAGTCGGTCCGGCCACGCTCACTACCCTTTCGTCATACGGTCCTAACGGCGCGAGGCGATCGCCTCGTACACCATGCCGACGAGCAGCTCGTCGGCGTCCCGGCGGCCGAACTCGCTTGCCGAGCGGGACATCTCGTACAGCCGGTGCGGGTCGGCGAGCACGGGCAGCACGTTCTGCTGCACCCACTCGGGCGTGAGTTCCGCGTCGTCGACGAGGAGCCCGCCGCCGGCCTTGACCACCGGCTGGGCGTTGAGCCGCTGTTCGCCGTTGCCGATGGGCAGCGGAACGTACGCGGCCGGCAGCCCGACGGCGGAGAGTTCGGCGACGGTCATCGCGCCCGCGCGGCAGAGCATCATGTCGGCCGCGGCGTACGCGAGGTCCATCCGGTCCAGGTAACTTACCGGGATGTAGGGCGGCATTCCCGGCATCTGGTGCACCTGCGGCAGTTCGTTCTTCGGTCCGACCGCGTGCAGGATCTGGATTCCGGCCTGCTGGAGCCACGGGGCGACCTGCTGGACCACCTCGTTCAGCCGCCGGGCGCCCTGTGAGCCGCCGGAGACGAGCAGCGTGGGCAGGTTGGGGTCCAGACCGAAGCGGGCGCGGGCCTCCGGGCGGGCGGCGGCGCGGTCCAGCGTGGCGATGGAGCGGCGCAGCGGGATGCCGATGTAGCGGGCGTCGCGCAGCTTGCTGTCCGGGGTGGAGACGGCGACCCGGGCCGCGTACCGGGAGCCGATCTTGTTGGCCAGGCCCGGCCGGGCGTTGGCCTCGTGGATCACGATGGGCACCCCGAGGCGCTTGGCGGCCAGGTAGCCGGGCAGGGCGACATAGCCGCCGAAGCCGACCACGCAGTCGGCCTTGGTGCGCTCCAGGATCTGCTCGGCGGCCTTGATCGTGCCGCGCAGCCGGCCCGGGACGGTGATCAGCTCGGGCGTGGGCTTGCGGGGCAGGGGCACCGCCGGGATCAGCGCCAGCTCATAGCCGCGCTCCGGGACGAGCCGGGTCTCCAGACCGCGCTCCGTGCCCAGGGCCGTGATCCCCACGGTGGGGTCCTGCCTGCGCAGGGCGTCCGCGAGGGCGAGCGCGGGCTCGATGTGGCCGGCGGTCCCCCCACCGGCGAGTACGACATGCACCGAAATTCACCGCTCTCCGGACGAACGCGCCGCCGAGGCACGCCGTCTCATCGTGTTCCATCTCCGAGGCCCCCGCTCGGCACCGGAGCCTCCCGCCCGCTTTCTACCAAAGCGGGGTTGCCGCATCGCAAGCGCCGCCCGCGCAGCGGGCTCGTCGCGCGCGAAGGCGATCAGCAGCCCGATGGCGAACATGGTCGGCAGCAGGGCGGACCCTCCGTAGGAGAACAGCGGGAGAGGGACGCCGGCGATCGGCAGCAGGCCGAGCACCGCACCGATGTTGATCACCGCCTGGGCGGTGATCCAGGTGGTCACACCTCCCGCGGCATACCTCACGAAGGGGTCCTCCGTGCGTCCGGCCACGCGGATACCCGCATAGCCTAGAGCCGCGAACAGGGCGAGCACCGACAGCGTCCCCGCCAGGCCCAGTTCCTCGCCGGTGACGGCGAAGATGAAGTCCGTGTGGGCTTCCGGGAGTTGACCCCATTTTTCCACACTCGCGCCGAGGCCGGAGCCGAAGAGTCCGCCGGAGGCGAGGGCGTAGATGCCGTGCACGGCCTGCCAGCAGTCGGCGACCCCGGCCTTGGGCTCGGTGGCACCGATGCAGGCGAGCCGGGCCATCCGGTTGGGGCTGGTCTTGATCAGGAGCACCCCGATCAGGGAGGCGACCGACAGTACGCCGGCGAACAGCCGGGTCGGTGCCCCCGCGAGCCACAGCAGGCCGAACAGGACCGCTGTGAGAATGATCGCGGTGCCCATGTCGCCGCCGAGCATGATCAGCCCGAGCAGCAGGAAGGCGACCGGAACCAGCGGCACCAGCATGTGCTTCCACTGGGCCAGCAGTTTCCTCTCCTGTTTGCGGGCGATCAGGTCCGCGCCCCACAGCACCAGGGCGAGCTTGCCGAACTCGCTGGGCTGGATCTGGAAGGAGCCGCCGAGGGAGATCCAGTTCTGGTTGCCGTTGACCGCCATTCCTATCCCGGGCACCTGCACCAGGGCCATCAGGAAGACGGCACCGGCGAGGATCGGGTAGGCCAGGGCCCGGTGCAGTTTCACCGGCATGCGGGAGGCGGCGAACAGCAGTGCGCCGCCGATGAGCGCGGCGAGGAACTGCTTGCGGAAGAAGTACGACCCCGGCAGCGACAGCTGGAGCGCGGTGATCTGGGAGGCCGAGTAGACCATCACCAGGCCCAGCACGGTGATGAGCACGCTGCCGCCGACGATCAGGTAGTAGGCCGTCAGGGGCCGGTCCCAGGCCTTCCGCGCGCGCGTGTAGAGCCGCTGGACGGGGTTCTCGCGCGGGGGGCGGGAGACAGCGGGGCGCCGGGACGCCCGCTGTACGGGCGGTTTGCCGGTACGGCTACCGGGCATCGGCGCCTCCACTGAACGTCGACCGTCCCACGCGTCCCTCCCAAGATCCGCCCGGCGGGCGGCCGGGGTCAGGCGTCGAGTTCGCGGACCGCCGCCGCGAACGCGTCGCCGCGCTGGTTGTAGTTGGTGAACATGTCCATGGAAGCGCAGGCCGGGGCCAGCAGCACCGTGTCGCCGGGCCGAGCCAGCCGCTTCGCCTCCGTCACCGCCTGGAGCATCGCCCCAGTGTCGGTCCGGTCGAGGTCGACCACGGGTACTTCCGGCGCGTGTCGCGCGAGGGCCTCGCGGATCAGGGCACGATCGGCGCCGATCAGGACCGCGCCACGGAGCCGCTTCGCCGACTTGGCGACCAGTTCGTCGAAGACAGCGCCCTTCGCCAGACCGCCCGCAATCCATACGATCGGTTCATATGCCGCCAACGACGCTTCCGCGGCGTGGGTGTTGGTCGCCTTGGAGTCGTCGATGTACGCGACCCCGTCGATGTCCGCCACGTGCGCGATGCGGTGCGCGTCGGGGCGGAAGGCCCGCAGACCGTCGCGCACGGCGGTGGCGGGCACCCCGAAGGCACGCGCGAGGGCCGCCGCGGCGAGGGCGTTGGCGATGTTGTGCGGGGCCGGCGGGTTGACGTCGGAGACCTCGGCCAGCTCCTGGGCGTTCTTCTGCCGGTTCTCGACGAAGGCACGGTCGACCAGGATGCCGTCCACGACACCGAGTTGGGAGGGTCCGGGCGTGCCCAGGGTGAACCCGACGGCCCGGCAGCCCTCTTCCACGTCGGCCTCGCGCACCAGGTCCTCGGTGGCCTTGTCGGCGACGTTGTAGACGCAGGCGACCTTGTTGCCCTCGTAGATACGGCCCTTGTCGCGCGCGTACGCCTCCATGGAGCCGTGCCAGTCCAGGTGGTCCGGCGCGAGGTTGAGGACCGTCGCCGAGTGCGCCCGCAGGGAGGGCGCCCAGTGGAGCTGGTAGCTGGACAGCTCCACGGCGAGCACGTCGTACCGCTCCTCGCCGAGGACCGCGTCCAGCAGGGAGACGCCGATGTTGCCGACGGCGGCCGTGCGCAGGCCCGCGGCCCCCAGGATGGAGGCGAGCATCTGGACGGTCGTGGTCTTGCCGTTGGTGCCCGTGACGGCGAGCCAGGGGGCCGCGTCGGGCCCGCGCAGGCGCCAGGCCAGCTCCACGTCGCCCCAGACCGGCACGCCGGCCTTCCCGGCCGCCAGGAACAGCGGCTTGTCGGGCTTCCAGCCGGGCGCGGTGACGATCAGCTCGGTGCCCTCCGGCAGGGTGGCCCCGTCGCCCAGGCGCACGGTGATGCCGAGCGCCCGCAGTTCCGCGGCCTGTTCCCGCGCGCGTGCGTCGTCGCCGTCGTTGACGACCGTGACGACGGCCCCGCGCGCGTGCAGCACCTTCGCCGCCGGGACGCCGGAGACACCGAGCCCGGCGACGGTGACGTGCTTGCCCTGGAAGTCGAAGAGCTCCGAGGTGGAGGTCACTTGTCCGCTGCCCATCCCGCGTAGAAGAGGCCCAGTCCGACGATCACACAGATGCCCTGGATGATCCAGAACCGGACCACCACCAGGACCTCGGACCAGCCCTTGAGTTCGAAGTGGTGCTGGAGCGGTGCCATCCGGAAGACGCGCTTGCCGGTGAGCCGGAACGAGCCGACCTGGATGACGACCGACATGGTGATGAGGACGAACAGGCCGCCCATGATGGCCACCAGCAGCTCCGTGCGGGAGAGGATGGCCAGGCCCGTGAGGACGCCGCCGAGCGCCAGCGAGCCGGTGTCGCCCATGAAGATCTTCGCCGGCGAGGTGTTCCACCACAGGAAGCCGAGGCAGGCACCCATCAGCGCGGAGGCGACCACGGCGAGGTCCAGCGGGTCGCGCACCTCGTAGCAGGCGCCCGGGTTGGTCAGCGTGCCCGCGTTGGCGCAGGACTCCTGGAACTGCCAGACGCCGATGAACGTGTAGGCGCCGAAGACCAGCACCGAGGCGCCGGTGGCGAGGCCGTCCAGGCCGTCGGTGAGGTTCACGCCGTTCGACATCGCGAGGATCATGAACAGCGCCCAGACGACGAACAGCACGGGGCCGATCGACCAGCCGAAGTCGGTGATGAACGACAGCTTGGTGGAGGCCGGGGTGTTGCCCCGCGCGTCGGAGAACTGCAGCGAGAGCACGGCGAAGGCGATGCCGACGATCAGCTGGCCGGCCATCTTCGCCTTGGCCCGCAGACCCAGCGACCGCCGCTTGACGATCTTGATGTAGTCGTCGAGGAAGCCGACCAGGCCCATGCCGAACATCAGGCCGAGGACCAGCAGTCCGGAGTAGGTCGGCGCGTAACCGGTGATGAGCTTGCTCAGGAAGTACGCGGCGATCGTCGCCAGGATGAAGGCGATACCGCCCATGGTCGGCGTACCGCGCTTGCTGGCGTGCTCGCGCGGGCCGTCGTCACGGATGTACTGGCCGTAGCCCTTGCGGGCGAGCAGCTTGATCAGCAGCGGGGTGCCGATCAGCGTCAGGAAGAGGCCAATGACTCCTGAGAACAGGATCTGCTTCATCATCGGGCGGCGACCTCACCCTCGGCACCGGCCTCGATGAGCGCCTGGGCGACGCTTTCGAGCCCCACCGAACGGGACGCCTTCACGAGGACGACGTCCCCCGGGCGCAGCTCGCTGCGCAACAGGTCGATCGCCGCCTGTGCGTCGGACACGTGCACCGACTCCTCACCCCACGAACCCTCGTTATATGCGCCCAATTGCAGCCAGGAGGCCTCAATCCCCCCGACGGCGACGAGCTTGCTGACGTTGAGCCGGACGGCGAGCCGTCCGACGGCGTCGTGCTCGGCGAGCGCCTCGTCCCCCAGCTCGGCCATCTTGCCGAGCACCGCCCACGTGCGGCGCCCCTTGCCCATGGACGCGAGCGCCCGAAGGGCGGCCCGCATGGACTCGGGGTTGGCGTTGTAGGCGTCGTTGACGATGGTCACGCCGTCCGGGCGCTCGGTGACCTCCATGCGCCAGCGGGAGAGGGAGCCCGCCTCGGAGAGCGCGAGGGCGATCTCTTCCGCGGACATGCCCAGCTCATGGGCGACGGCGGCCGCGGCGAGCGCGTTCGACACGTGGTGCTCACCGTACAGGCGCATGGTCACATCGCTTGCACCGGAGGGTGTGTGAAGCCTGAAGGCGGGCTGTCCGCTGTCCGTGAGTCGCACGTTCTCGGCGCGTACGTCCGCTTCGGCCGACTCTCCGAAAAGGACCACCTTCGCCTGGGTACGGGAGGCCATGGCCCGGACCAACGGGTCGTCGGCGTTGAGGATCGCGGTGCCGCCGTCGGCCGCCGACGGCAGCGCCTCGACGAGTTCGCCCTTGGCCCGGGCGATCTGCTCCCGGCCGCCGAACTCGCCGATGTGGGCGGTGCCGACGTTGAGGACGAGGCCGATCCGCGGCGGGGTCAGCTCGGTGAGGTAGCGGATGTGCCCGATGCCGCGGGCGCCCATCTCCAGCACGAGGAACTTCGTCTCCTCGGTGGCGGACAGGGCGGTCAGCGGCAGCCCGATCTCGTTGTTGAGCGAGCCGGGCGTGAACACGGTCGGCGCCTTGCGCCGGAGCACCTGGGCGATGAGGTCCTTGGTGCTGGTCTTGCCGGCCGAGCCGGTCAGGGCGACGAGGGTCGCGCCGAGCCGGCGCACGACGTGCCGGGCGAGGGCACCGAGGGCGGTCTGGACGTCGTCCACCACGACGGCGGGGACGCCGACCGGCCGGGAGGCCAGGACGGCGACCGCGCCGGCCTCGGTCACCGCCCGGGCGTAGTCGTGGCCGTCCACGCGCTCGCCGACGAAGGCGGCGAACAGGCTGCCGGGCACCACCTCCCGGGAGTCCCGGACGACCGGTCCCGTGACCTGCACGGACGGATCCGGTATGTCGTGCGTCTGCCCGCCGACGACTGCTGCGATCTCGGCGAGGGAGAGGGCGATCACAAGTTCATCCCTGGGTCTTCTGGATAGCTTCGCGAAGCACCTGGCGGTCGTCGAAGGGACGGACCACGCCGGCGATGTCCTGGCCCTGCTCGTGACCCTTGCCCGCGACCAGCACGGTGTCGCCGGGGGCGGCCCGGCCCACGGCGGCGGCGACGGCGGCGGCCCGGTCCTCGAAGAGGAGCACCTCGCCGCGTTCGTGCGCGGGCACGGAGGCCGCGCCCTGGAGCATGGTCGCGAGGATCGCGAGGGGGTCCTCGGAGCGGGGGTTGTCTGAGGTGAGTACGGCCGTGTCGGCGAGCCGGGCCGCGGCGGCGCCCATCGGGGCGCGCTTGGTCTGGTCGCGGTCGCCGCCGCAGCCGAGGACGATGTGCAGGCGGCCCTTGGTGACCTTGCGCAGCGCCTTGAGCACCGACTCGACCGCGTCGGTCTTGTGGGCGTAGTCGACGACCGCGAGGTAGTCCTGCCCGGCGTCGACGCGCTCCAGACGGCCCGGGACGCCCGGTACGGCGGCGATGCCGTCGGCGGCGGCCTGCGGGTCGAGGCCGGCGGCGGCGAGGGCGACGACGGCGGCGAGGGTGTTCGCCACGTTGAACGGGCCCGGCAGCGGCGACTTGGCGTGGACGCGCTCGCCGTTCGGGCCGAGGACGGTGAACGTCGAGTCCATGGGGCCGATCTGGACGTCCTGGGCGCGCCAGTCGGCGTCGGGGTGGCCCTCGGCGGAGAAGGTGACGACCGGCACGGTCGCCTCCTCGGCGAGCCGGCGGCCGTACTCGTCGTCGGCGTTGACCACGCCGAGCCGGCTGCGTTCGGGGGTGAAGAGCTGTGCCTTGGCCCGGAAGTAGTCCTCCATGTCGGAGTGGAACTCCATGTGTTCCGGGCTGAGGTTGGTGAAGACGGCGATGTCGAAGACGCAGCCGTCGACCCGGCCGAGGACCAGGGCGTGGCTGGAGACCTCCATGGCGACCGCCTCGACGCCGCGTTCGCGCATGACGGCGAACAGGGCCTGCAGGTCGGTGGCCTCGGGGGTGGTGCGCTCGGACTTGATGCGCTCGTCGCCGATGCGCATCTCGACGGTGCCGATGAGGCCGGTGGCGCGCGCGGTCTTCAGGCCGCCCTCCACCAGGTAGGCGGTGGTGGTCTTGCCGGAGGTGCCGGTGATGCCGATCTGGAGCAGATCGCGGCCGGGGCGGCCGTAGATCGTCGCCGCCAGTTCGCCCATCCGCGCGCGCGGGTCGTCGACGACCAGGACGGGCAGGCCGGTCGCGGCGGCGCGCTCGGCGCCGCTCGGGTCGGTGAGCACGGCGACGGCGCCGAGGCCGGCGGCCTGGGTGACGAAGTCGGCGCCGTGCAGCCGGGCGCCCGGCAGGGCGGCGTACAGGTCGCCGGGGCGGACGGCGCGCGAGTCGTGGGTGATTCCCGTGACCTCGGCGGAGCCGGCCGGAGCGGCGGCACCCAGCTGATCGGCCAGTTCCGCGAGGGGTGCGGCGGAGACCTGAACCGGTCGCGGCGGTCCCGGATATGTCACGGAAGCGCCCTTCTGGGTGGTTTGGGACTGATCAGCGTGTGGCACGGCGGTGAGCGTACCGGGCGCACCCGCTCCGGAGCGAAGTGAGGGGTTCTCGGCCCCGTGGTTCCCGGCGCCGGGGGTGATCGTTGTCACGAGCTGGTTCCTGGTGTTTCCGTGCTGGTCAGGGGGAGCTGATCAGGGCTTGTAGTCGACGGGCAGGCTGGCGGCCTTCGCCCCGGTCGGCGGTACCTGGAGGGTCTTCAGGGCGAACTCCATCACCTGCTTGTAGATCGGACCGCAGATCTGGCCGCCGAAATAGCTGCCCGAGGTGGCGTTCTGGATGGCGCAGTAGACGGTGATCCGCGGTTTGTCGGCGGGGGCGAAGCCGGCGAACGACGAGGTGTAGCCGCGGTAGCGGCCGGTGGCCGGATCCACACGGTTGGCCGTGCCGGTCTTGCCCGCGACCCGGTACCCGGGGATGCGGGCCTTCACGCCGGTGCCCTGCTCGTCGTCGACGACGGACTCCAGCATCTGGGCGACGTTCTTGGCGGTCTTCGCGCTGACCACCCGGGTCTGCCGGGGCTTCGGCGCCGGGGTGAAGCGCCCGTCGGCGCCCTTGGTGCCGCGCACCAGGGTCGGCTCGACGCGGACGCCGCCGTTGGCGATGGTCGAGTACACGGAGGCGGCCTGCATGGCGTTGATGGAGAAGCCCTGGCCGAAAGGGATCGTGTACTGCTGCGAGGTGGACCACTTCTGCGGCGCCGCGAGGATGCCGGGGGTCTCGCCGGGGAAGCCGAGACCGGTGTAGCCGCCGATGCCGAACTTGCGCAGGTACGAGTAGAGGATCTTGTTGGCCTCGGGCTGGCTCTTGCCGAGTTCGCCGGTGGCCAGAATGGTGCCGATGTTGCTGGACTTGGCGAGCACGCCGTTGAGCGTGAGGTGCCAGGTGGCGTGGTCGATGTCGTCCTGGAAGAGCCGGTCGCCGCGGTGCAGCCGGTTGGGCACGACGACGTGGGTGAGCGGGGTCGCCACGTGCTGCTCCAGCACGGCCGCCATGGACATCACCTTGGCGGTGGAGCCGGGCTCGTAGGCGTCCTGGACGGCGGCGTTGCCCATCGCCTCGCCGTCCGCCTTCGACAGGTCGTTCGGGTCGAAGCCGGGCGAGTTCGCCATGGCCAGGATCTGGCCGGTGCGGGTGTCCTGGACGATGACGTAGCCGCGGTCCGCCTTGGACTTCTTCACCTGCTCGGTGATCGCGTTCTGGGCGGCCCACTGGATGTCCCGGTCGATGGTCAGCTCGACGTCGGCACCGGGGACGGCGGGCGTCTCGGTGGACCCGGCCGTGGGCACCTCCCGCCCGCCGGCCTGGGCGTAGCGGACCTTGCCCGCTTTCCCGGACAGCTGCTTGTCCAGCTTCTGCTCGACGCCGCCGCCGCCCCGGCCGTCGGCGTTGACCCAGCCCAGTATCCCGGCGGCCAGGTCGCCGTTGGGGTACACGCGCTGGCTGCTGGGGTCCGCGAAGACGCCGGCCAGCACGTTGGCGGTGGCGTGGTCCGTCTCGGCCTTGTGGGAGAGGGCGGTCTTCAGGTCCTTGATCTGCTTCCAGACCTGCGGGGTCTGCCGGGCGGCGAGCCGGGTGTAGCGGGAGTTCCTGTTCTCGGGCCGCAGCTTCTTGACGATCGCGGCCTGGTCCTGGCCGAGGATCGGGGCGAGCAGCGCGGCGGCCCGCTCCGGACCGTCGGCGATCTTCAGCTGCCGGGCGCCGAACATGGTCGGGTCGGCCGTGATGTCGTACGCGTCCTCGCTGACGGCGAGGGCGACACCGTTGCGGTCGGTGATCTCGCCGCGCTCCGCGGCCAGGGTGTGCACCACGTACCGGTCCTGCTCGGCGCGTGCCGTGTAGGAACTCGCGTCGACGGCCTGGACCTGGAGCAGCCGTACGACGAAGGCGAGCAGCACCAGGGTCAGGGCGAGGCCGACCAGGCGCAGCCGGGGCCGGGGGCTGCCGAGCCGGAGCGGGCGCGGGGGCATGGGCCGGGCCCCGCCGGGGCGCCGGACCGGCCGGGCGCCGGGGCCCGGCTGCCGCCGGACGGCGTTCCGCGGCCGGGGCGGCTTGGCGGGTCCGGGCACGCGGCGGCGCGGCGGTTCCCTGTCGGACACTTCCGTCACCTGCCGGGGGTCGGGGTGGAAAGGGACTGGGGGGCGGCGGGCGGCGCGGCTGCCGGGACGGAGGCCCCGGGGGCCGCCTGGGTCTGGGCCGGCGCGGCGGACGGCGCCACCGCGGGGGGCGCCGGGGCGGTGGGGGGCGCCGTGGGGGTGGGGGCGGCGGAGAGTCCGACGGCCGGGACCAGGGGCTCGGGGGCGAGCGGGCCGGAGAGGGTCGCGGCTTCGGGGGCGGCGCTGGGGACGCCCTTGACGGTGCCGTCGGGGTCGAGGAAGGCGGGGTCGCCGCCGGGGACCATGCCGAGTTCGCGGGCGCGGCGCTGGAGGGCGTCGGGGGACGAGTAGGCGTCGATGTCCCGTTGCAGGGCCTGCTCCTCGTCGGTGAGGTTCTTCGTCCGCTTCTGCAGGTCGGCGAGTTGGAAGGAGCCTTCGCTGAGCGCGGAGTTCAGCACCAGCAGCCCGATGAGGCCGCCGCCGAGAAGCACGACGACGAGCAGGACGAACGGGGTGCGGGCGGCTCGGGCGCGGCCGGCCGGGAAGATCCGCGCGAGTCGGGCGGCCCTTCCCTTCAGCGCGGGTTTCCTGCTCACTGCTCCCCCGGTGCGTGGGGGATGCCGCTCCCCCGGTGCGCGGGCGAAACCTTCCGACCCGTCTCGCTCACTCGACGTCCTCCCTGATGCGCTCGGCACCCCGCAGTCTGGCCGGAGCGGCGCGGCGGTTCTCGGCGATCTCTTCCTCGGTGGGAAGTTCGGCACCGCGGGTGAGCAGCTTGAGCCGCGGCTGGTAGCGCTCGGGCACGACGGGCAGTCCGGGCGGTGCGGTGGAGGTGGCTCCGGCCGCGAACACCTGCTTGACCAGCCGGTCTTCGAGCGAGTGGTACGACAGCACGGCGACGCGCCCGCCGACGTCCAGGGCCTTCACCGCGGCCGGGATCGCCCGCTCCAGGACGGACAGCTCACCGTTGACCTCGATGCGCAGCGCCTGGAAGGTGCGCTTGGCCGGGTTGCCGCCGGTGCGCTTGGCGGCCTGCGGCAGGGCGTCGCGGATGAGTTCCACGAGCCGCGCGCTGTTGTCGAACGGCTCCTTCTCGCGCTCCCGGACGATCGCGGCGACGATCCGCTTGGCCTGCTTCTCCTCGCCGTACGCGCGCAGGATGCGGACCAGTTCGCCGGCCGGGTAGGTGTTGAGGACCTCGGCCGCGCTGATGCCGGTCGTCTGGTCCATGCGCATGTCCAGGGGCGCGTCCTGGGCGTAGGCGAAGCCGCGGTCGGCCTCGTCGAGCTGCATGGAGGAGACCCCGAGGTCGAACAGCACGCCCTGCACGCGCGCGATGCGGAGCCGGCGCAGGACGTCGGGCAGCTCGTCGTACACGGCGTGCACGAGGGTGGCGCGGTCCCCGAACGGCGCCAGCCGCTCGCCGGACAGGCGCAGCGCCTCCTTGTCCCGGTCGAGGCCGATCAGCCGCGCGTCGGGGAACCGGGTCAGCAGCGCCTCGCTGTGCCCGCCGAGGCCCAGGGTGCAGTCGACGACCACCGCTCCCGGCTGCTGCAGGGCGGGCGCCAGCAGGTCCAGGCACCGCTGGAGCATCACCGGGACGTGTCGACTCTGGCTCAAAGGGGCCTCTCAGGATCCGGCGTGGGATACGCACCGCCGCGGGTCCCCGCCAGCTCGTGTAGGGGTGGCCTGCCGGCGCCGGAAGCGTCAGCCGACCGGGAGCGGAAGGAGGCCGAGCCGTACGTACGCGCCGCGCACGTGGGGAGACGGTCCGGGCGCATGCCGGGGTCTCCGGGGGTTTCACCAGCAGGGAGAGCCGCGCCTCCCGCTTCGCGCCACTTTAGTCCACCCTGTCTCGCGGTCAATCAACCGGCCTGCGCGTCGCGTACCCCGCGAGGAGCGGGGCGGTAATTCGAACGCATTCATCCGTCCGGCAGCGCTTTGCCCACCCTGTGGGTTAGCTCACAACAAGCCGCGATGACGTTCTTTGTCCCCTCTCACAGCAGGCCGGGACGTTGCGTGACCAGTAACGTCGTCGGTATGACGACTTCTGCAGCGGTACCCACTGGATCCGAAGACGCCATAACGACCGGCGGCTCTGTGACCGATCGTCTCGTCGAGGCCAACGGGCACTATGCCGAGGCCTTCACGGACCCCGGCATGGACGCCCGTCCCGTTCTGCACGTCGCCGTGGTCGCGTGCATGGACGCCCGCCTCGACCTGCACAAGGCCCTCGGCCTGCACCTCGGCGACTGTCACACCATCCGCAACGCGGGCGGTGTGGTCACCGACGACGTCATCCGGTCCCTGACCATCAGCCAGCGCAAGCTGGGCACGCGCAGCGTCGTGCTCATCCACCACACCGGCTGCGGCCTGGAGTCCCTCACGGAGGACTTCCGGAACGAGCTGGAGCTGGAGGTCGGGCAGCGTCCGGCGTGGGCGGTGGAGTCCTTCCGGGACGTGGACCAGGACGTGCGCCAGTCCATGCAGCGGGTGCGCACCTCGCCCTTCCTGCTGCACACCGACGACGTCCGCGGCTTCGTCTTCGACGTGCGCACCGGTCTGCTGCGCGAGGTCGACCCGGCCTGATCCACGAACCGGCCGTCCGCCCCGGAACGTGTCCCGCCGTCCGTATCGAAAGCGCGGTCGAAAAAGTCGTAAGACCGACATCCTGAGGGCAGTTGTCCACAGGCGAGTGACACGAATCGGTAACGGCAGCAAGAATGCGGGGTGCGGCATCACGCGGAACCTTTCCCGCGTGGTGTCCGTGTTTCGGGGTGGGCCGGTTTCGCAGCGAGAGCGTCGGCCCGGAATGTACGGGCCGAGGAGGGCCGGGTGTCGACCTATGACGATCCAGCGAGCCATGGGGGCGTCCCCGACCGGGCGTATGCGAGGGTGGGGGATGATCTGACCGCCACGGTGGAGCGGGTGCGCCGTTCGATCGAGAGCGTGATCGAGGGCAAGCCCGAGGTCGTGCGCCTCGCGCTGACCGTGCTGCTCGCCGAGGGCCACCTGCTGATCGAGGACGTCCCCGGAGTGGGCAAGACGATGCTCGCCAAGGCGCTGGCGCGGTCCATCGACTGCTCGGTGCGGCGCATCCAGTTCACGCCGGACCTGCTGCCCTCGGACATCACGGGTGTGTCCATCTGGGACCAGCAGCGCCGGGAGTTCGAGTTCAAGCCCGGCGCCATCTTCGCGCAGATCGTGATCGGCGACGAGATCAACCGCGCCTCGCCCAAGACCCAGTCGGCGCTGCTGGAGTCCCTGGAGGAACGGCAGGTCACCATCGACGGGCGGACCTACGAACTGCCCAGTCCCTTCATGGTGGTGGCCACGCAGAACCCGGTCGAGATGGAGGGCACCTATCCGCTGCCCGAGGCCCAGCGCGACCGCTTCATGGCCCGCGTCTCCGTCGGCTACCCGAGCGTCGAGGCAGAGCTGCGGATGCTCGACGTCCACGGCGGGGTCAGCCCGCTGGAGGACCTCCAGCCGGTGGCGCACGCGCACGAGATCGTGAAGCTGGTCGAGGCGGTGCGCGGGGTGCACGTCTCCGAGCCGGTCCGGCGCTACGCGGTCGAACTGGTCGCCGCCACCCGCACCCACCCCGACCTCAGACTCGGCGCCTCCCCGCGCGCGACGCTGCACCTGCTGCGCGCGGCGAAGGCCTCCGCGGCCCTCGCCGGCCGGGAGTACGCGCTGCCGGACGACGTCCAGGCGCTGGCCGTCGCCGTCCTCGCCCACCGCCTGCTGCCCACCGCCCAGGCACAGCTCAACCGCCGCACGGCCGAACAGATGGTGCTGGAGATCCTCCAGCACACGTCGGTGCCCGCGGCCCCGGGCCAGCACAGCGGCTTCCACGGCCTCGGCCGCACCATCCCGGCCTATCCGCAGCAGCCTCCGCGGAGTCTGTGATGAGCCCCGGGGGGCCGGGACCGGCGGAGACCGACCGCGGGGAGGCGGGCGGGGTCCGTACGGCGCTGTCGGGTCTCACCACCCGCGGCCGCTCCTTCCTCGCGGCCGGGACGGCCGCCGCGGTCTGCGCGTTCGTGCTGGGCCAGAACGATCTGCTGCGGGTCGGTCTGCTGCTCGCCGCGCTGCCCCTGATCTGCGCGACCGTGCTGTACCGCACGCGCTACCGGGTGGCCGCGAGCCGCCGCCTGTCCCCCGCGCGCGTACCGGCCGGCAGCGAGGCCCGGGTCCACCTGCGCATGGACAACGTCTCCCGGCTGCCCACCGGTCTGCTGATGCTCCAGGACCGGGTGCCCTACGTCCTCGGGCCGCGGCCCCGGTTCGTGCTGGACCGGGTGGAACCGGGCGGCCGCCGCGAGGTGTCCTACCGGGTCCGCTCGGACCTGCGGGGCCGCTATCCGCTGGGCCCGCTCCAGCTGCGGCTCACCGACCCCTTCGGCATGTGCGAACTGACCCGCTCCTTCGCCACGTACGACACCCTGACGGTCGTGCCGCGCGTGGTGCCGCTGGCCCCGGTCCGCTTCGGCGGCGAGGCCAAGGGGTACGGCGACGGACGGCAGCGCTCGCTGGCCCTGGCCGGCGAGGACGACGTGATCCCGCGCGGCTACCGCTACGGCGACGATCTGCGCCGGGTGCACTGGCGGTCCACCGCGCGCTACGGCGAACTGATGGTGCGCCGCGAGGAGCAGCCCCGGCGCTCCCGGTGCACCGTGCTCCTGGACACCCGCGGCGGCGCCTACGAGGGCGCGGGTCCGGACTCGGCCTTCGAGTGGGCCGTCTCCGGCGCCGCCTCGGTCCTGGTGCACATGCTGGAACGCGGCTTCTCGATACGCCTGCTGACCGACAGCGGCAGCGCGGCGCCCGGCGAGGGCGGCGACGGGTTCTCGGGCACCGGCCAGGAGACGGCGGACGCGGCCGGGCTGATGATGGACACCCTCGCGGTGATCGACCACTCCGACGGCACCGGCCTGTCCCGGGCCTACGAGACGCTGCGCGGCGGCAACGAGGGACTGCTGGTCGCCTTCCTCGGCGACCTGGACGAGGAGCAGGCCACGACGGTCGCCAAGATGGGCCGGCGCAGCGGCGGCGCCGTCGCCTTCGTGCTGGACCCCGACACCTGGGTGCGGGAGGCGACCGACGTGCCCCGGCCCGGCGACCGGCACGCGCAGCGGCTGCACCTGCTGCGCGAGGCGGGCTGGACGGCGCTGAGCGTGCCGCGCGGCGCGTCGCTGGACGAACTGTGGCGGCAGGCGGACCGGGAACGCTCCGGCCTGACCGCCCTGAGCGGGGAGGCACGGGGATGAGCGGGCGGGCACGACTGGCGCTGTGCGCGGCGGCGGCCACCCTGATGGCCTCCTGCGCACTGCTGCCGCTGGTCGCCGAGCCGACCTGGCTGCTGCAGCTGGTGCCGCTGCTGGCGATACAGACCGGGGTGGGCGCGGCGGCCCGGCGGGTGCCGCTGGGCCGGGCGCTGACCGTGGGGGCACAGGCCCTGGTCACCCTGATGCTGCTCACCCTGGTGTTCGCCCGGCGGCACGCGATCGCCGGGCTGATCCCCGGCCCGGACACCTTCCGCGCCTTCGCCGAGCTGTTCCGGCAGGGCGCGGACGACGTCAGCCAGTACGCGATACCGGCGCCGGTCACCGACGGCATCAAGCTGATGCTGATCGGCGGCGCGCTGGTGATCGGACTGCTGGTGGACGTCCTCGCGGTGACCTTGCGCAGCGCGGCCCCGGCCGGGCTGCCCCTGCTCGCGCTGTACTCGGTGGCCGCGGGGCTGTCCGGCGGCGGCGCCGACTGGCTGTGGTTCCTCGTGGCGGCGGCCGGCTATCTGATGCTGCTGCTCGCGGAGAGCCGGGAGCGGCTCGCCCAGTGGGGCCGGGTCTTCGGGGGCGCGCCCCGCACGCCCGGCGCCCCGGATCCGGGGGGCCTGGCGCCGGTGCGCACCGGACGCCGGATCGGCGCGGTCGCGCTCGGCGTGGCCCTGGTGGTGCCGCTCGCCCTGCCCGGGACAGACGGCGGTCTGCTGGACGGCACCGGCACCGGCGTGGGGGCGGGCAACGGTCACGGGGGCACGATCTCGGCGGTCAACCCGCTGGTGTCGCTGCGGGACAACCTCAACACGAACGACGACCGACAGGTGCTGTCCCTGCGGACCAGCAGCAACGACATCTCCGACCTGTATCTGCGGATCGTCTCCCTGGACGACTTCGACGGCACCACCTGGTCGCCGGCCCAGCGGCCCGTCGTCGGCCTGCCGGGCAAGCTGCCCACGCCCATCGGGCTGAGCGCGGACACCCGGCGCGGCGAGGTGCGGACGACCGTCACGGCGGCGGACACGTACGCCCAGAACTGGCTGCCGATGCCCTATCCGCCGAGCGCGGTGAAGGTCGACGGCCGGTGGCGGTACGAGCCCGTCGGGATGACCCTCGTCGGCGATCACGGACAGACCACGCGGGGTGAGACCTACCGGGTGACCAGCCTGGACGTGCGGCCGACCGCGGCCCAGCTGGCCTCCGCGGCGGAGCCGCCGGCTGCTCTGAAGAGGCAGTACACCAAGGTGCCGGCCGCGCTGCCGAAGGTGGTGGGCCGCACCGCCCGGGAGATCACCGCGGGCGCGAGCAGTCACTACGACGAGGCCGTCAAGCTCCAGGACTACTTCGCCGTCACCGGGGGCTTCCAGTACGACACCTCGGTGAAGGTGGGCCGCGGTCCCGACGCCATAGCGAAGTTCCTGAAGAAGAAGGAGGGCTTCTGCGTCCACTTCTCCTTCGCGATGGCGGCGATGGCCCGCACGCTGGGCATCCCGGCCCGGGTCGCGGTGGGCTTCGCGCCCGGCACCCCGCAGGCCGACGGCACGGTGGCGGTGAACCAGAAGGACGCGCACGCCTGGCCCGAGCTGTACTTCGAGGGCGTGGGCTGGACCCGCTTCGAGCCGACCCCCACCCGTGGCACCACGCCGTCGTACACCCAGTCGGACACGCCCGGCACCTCGCTGCCGGACGAGGCGCTGCCGTCCAAGGGGGCGTCCTCGGCGCCCTCGGCCGCGGCCTCGCCGAGCGAGAGCTGCGACGGCGGACTGCGCAGGCTGGACGCCTGCGGCAGCCCCTCCGCGGCGGCGGTCCCGCACCACGAGGACGACGGTACGGACCCGTGGTGGTGGGTGCTGACCGGACTGGGCGCGCTGCTGGTCGTGGCCGTTCCGCTGTCGCCGCTGCTGTGGCGGGAGAAGCTGCGCGGACGCCGGCTGGGCGGGCACGCCCGTGACACGGGGGGCGCGGCGGCGCACACCCTGGCCGTCTGGCAGGAGCTGACGGACAGCGCCTGGGACCACGGCATCGCGCCGGACGAGTCGCTGACCCCGCGCAGGGCCGCCGACCGGATCGTGCGGCTCGGGCAGCTGGATCCGGCGGCGGGGGCCGCCGTGCACCGGGTGGCGGACGCGGTGGAGCAGGTGCTGTACGCGCCCGCGCCGCGCCCGGCGACGGGAGCGGCGCAGGACGTGCGCCGGGTGATCGATGCGCTGCGGGCCACGGTGAACACCGGGACGCGGCTGCGGGCGCGGTTCCTGCCCCGCTCGTCGGTCCGGGTGCTGTGGGCGCTGTCGGCCCGCTGGGCGGCGGTACGGGCCCGGGTCGCGGCGGCCCGGCCGACGCTCCGGCGGCCGTCCGGGCAGCGGGGCTGACGGAGCCGGCGGGACGCGGAACCGGATCGGCAGGACGCGGAGCCGGAACGACGCGGAGGGGCGGCCACCTGATGGTGGCCGCCCCTCCGCGTCAGGTCCGAGAGGATGCCGACGATGTCTGAGGAGGTCCGGGCGATGTCCGAGGTGGTCCCGGCGCCGGTCCGCGGACCGATGGGCTCAGTGGCCCTGTTCGTCCCGCCGACGCTGCCAGCGCTGCTCGATCCGGTCCATCACGGAACGCCTCGGCCGTACCTGACGGCGGGCGGCACCCGGAGGATGCTCGCCCGGCTTCGGGGCCTTGCGCCAGCCGGTGACGGCTAGCACGGCGCACCCCAGCATGACGAGGAAACCCACCACGCTGACCCAGATCAGCTGCGCGACCATTCCGGCCATGAGGAGCGCGATACCGACGAGGAAGCCCGCGGCCGCCTGGTAGACCCGCCGCCGGGTGTACGTCCGCAGCCCGTTTCCCTCAAGCGCTGACGCGAACTTCGGATCTTCGGCGTACAGCGCTCGCTCCATCTGCTCGAGCATGCGCTGCTCGTGCTCCGAGAGCGGCACGGAGTCCTCCTCATCGTGCAGTCGCCGGGGCGACCCGGGGGGTCCCTTCAGGATAGGCAGGGAATCGCCCCCGTGAAACCCGCCCCTCTACGCCAATTGGCCAACCGGAGTCCGTCATGACCATCCGGCTCGCTGAGGCTTCCATTCCCCGGCGGCCGACCCGTCATGCCGGGCGGTGTACCTCGATCATACGGCGCAAACCCCTCGATCGGGGGGCTTGTGGCGTACTCCATCTGCGGCCAAGGCGCTGATCAGCGGCTTGTCCCGCGGTGCGCTCAGCCCTCTGCGGCACCCGCCGTCTCACCGAGCACATGAAGCTGGGTGGCGACGGAGTGGAACGCGGACAACTCGGCCGCGGCGGCCTCCAGCTTGAGCAGCGCGTCGAGGGCGCCGGGCTCGGTGTCCACCAGGACGCCGGGGACGAGGTCGGCGAAGACGCGCACGCCGTGCACCGCGCCGACCCGCAGGCCGGCGCCCTCGACCAGCGCGGTGAGCTGCTCGGCGGTGAACCGGCGGGGCATCGGGTCACCGCTGCCCCAACGGCCGTCGGGGTCCTGGAGGGCCTGGCGGGCCTCGGTGAAGTGGCCGGCGAGGGCGCGGGCGAGCACGGCCCCGCCGAGGCCGGCGGCGAGCAGGCTGAGGACGCCCTCGGAGCGCAGCGCGGCGACCGCGTTGCGCACGCCCTCGGCCGGGTCGTCCACGTACTCCAGGACGCCGTGGCACAGGACGACGTCGTAGCCGTCGCGCTCGACCACGTCGAACAGGCCGTGGGCGTCGCCCTGGACGCCCCGGACCCGGTCGGCGACGCCGGCCTCGGCGGCGCGGCGCTCCAGCGCGAACAGCGCGTTGGGGCTGGGGTCGACCACGGTGACGCGGTGGCCGAGGCGGGCGACGGGCACCGCGAAGTTGCCGCTGCCGCCTCCGGTGTCGAGGACGTCCAGCGATTCCCGGCCCGTGGCCTTGACCCGGCGGTCGAGGGCGTCCTGCAGGACCTCCCAGACCACGGCGGTACGGAGAGAGGCGCGGGGGCGCGACGGGTCCGACACGGCAGTTGACTCCTCGGCAGGGCTGGAGGGCTTCAGGCGACCCCACCCTATTGCCTCCCACGCCGTACCAGGTCATCGCGCCGGTGTACCGGCCGGTGCGTCTCGGCGGGGACGACGCCGGGGTCAGCCCGCGTCCGGGAGCCGACCGCGGGGTCCCGGTGTCCGCGGCGCCGGGCCGTCCGGTCCGTCGGTGTCCTGGCGGGGCTGGGGCAGGGCCGGCTGGAGGACCAGCATCCGCTCGACGATGCGGAGGAACATCGCCGCGTCGCGTACGAGGTCGTCGGCGTCGCGCCGCCCGGCCGCCCCCTGGATGCCCGCCTCGGCGCGGGCGCGGCGCGCGGCGCCGGAGGCGAACAGCGCGCTCCACTCGGACAGCTCCGGGGCGATCTCGGGCAGTACGTCCCAGGCACTGCGGATCCGGGCCCGGCGGCGCGGGGAGGTCTCGGGCCGGCCCCGCGCGGCGAGGACGGCGGCGGCGGTGCGCAGGGCGGCGAGGTGGGCCGTCGCATAGCGCTCGTTCGGTGTCTCCAGGACCGCGGCCTCCTCCAGTCCGGCGCGGGCCTGGGCGAGCAGGTCGAGGGCGGCGGGCGGGGCCGTGGCCCGGCGGAGCACGGGGTGCACGTCGCTCGCCGGGCCGGTCAGTGAGGGGGCAGGGCCGGTGGCGCGGCGCCGGTGGGGGGCGGCTGCGGACGAGTGGGCCATGACGAACCTCCTGTCGTCTGGGTCACGGCACGAATGCCGTATGTGCCCATCGTGAGGTATGCCACTGACAATCCGTTCTGACCTGGGCTTTTGCTTCGAGCGTGGGTTCGGGCGTATTTTTGCACTGACCAGTCAGTTCAAATACGGTGGACAGGGGGTCGGGCTTGTGGACGGCACGGACGGCACTGCCCGCGCGGTCGGCGCGGGCGTCAAGGCCGAGGGCCTCGGGCTCAAGGGACCACGGGGGTGGGCCTTCCGAGGCGTCACCGTCGACGCGGAGCCCGGCTCTCTGATCGCCGTCGAGGGCCCCTCCGGCTCCGGTCGCACGTGCCTGCTGCTCGCGCTCACCGGACGGATGAGGCCCACCAAGGGAGTTGCCACCGTCGGCGGTTTCACACTTCCCCGGCACATGGCGGCCCTGCGCCGCGTCAGCGCGGTGGCCAACGTGAGCGGTGTGACCGACCTGGAGCCGGCCCTGACCGTCGGGGAGCACCTGCGCGAGCGGGCCCTGCTCCAGCGCCGCTTCGGCGACTCCCTGCGCGAACTGCTGCACCCCCGGACACGGCGCGTCCACGAGGCGCGGCTGCGCGTCGACGCGGCGCTGGCCGCGGCCGGTCTCGACCCGGAGACCCTCCCGAAGGGCTCCCGGACGGCCGTACGCGACCTGGAGCGGCCCCAGGAACTGCGCCTGTCCCTCGCGCTGGCCCTGCTGGGCGGCCCCCGGCTGATCGGCGTCGACGACGTCGACATGAAGCTCTCGGACACCGAGCGGGCCGAGGTCTGGGACCTGTTGCGGTCCCTCACGCGCGCGGGGACGACGGTCGTGGCGGTGTGCCGCACCGCACCCGAGGACTGCGTCGCCGTCACCACGCACCGCGGCGACGACACGACGGAGCCGGGCGACGCGAGCGCCCCGGGGCACGCGGGCGGCCCGACCGCCCAGGACGACGCGGACGACGCGGACGACGACAGAACCGGCCCGAGCGACACCGAGAGCGACGATCCGAGCGACCCGAAGGAGGAGGCCGATGCGCTCACCGAGGCTGGCCGCGCTTGAGCTGAGGCGCTTCGGGCGCGGGAGTCTGCCGCGCGCCGCCCTGGTGGCGCTGCTGGTGCTGCCCCTGCTGTACGGCGCCCTGTACCTGTGGTCCTTCTGGGACCCGTACGGCCGCCTGGACCGCATCCCGGTGGCCCTGGTGAACGACGACAAGGGCGCCACGGCCGGCGGGAAGAAGATCACCGCCGGTGACGACATCGTCGACGGGCTGCGCGACAGCCGGACCTTCGAGTGGCACGAGGTCAGCGACGAGGAGGCCCGCAGGGGCGTCGAGGACGGCACGTACTACCTGTCGCTGACCATGCCCGGCGACTTCAGCAGCCGGATCGCGTCCAGTTCGGGCGGTTCCCCGGAGACCGGCGCCCTGCGGGTGCGCACCAACGACGCGAACAACTACATCGTCGGCCAGATCTCCCGCACCGTCTTCAACGAGGTGCGCTCGGCCGCGTCCACGAAGGCGTCCCGGACCTTTCTCGACAAGATCTTCGTGTCCTTCTCCGACATCCAC
Source organism: Streptomyces sp. NPDC038200 (assembly GCF_055600785.1). NCBI lineage: Bacteria > Bacillati > Actinomycetota > Actinomycetes > Kitasatosporales > Streptomycetaceae > Streptomyces > Streptomyces sp. NPDC038200. Next base: position 146,613 of record NZ_JBVJYH010000015.1, on the reverse strand, counting down.
GACAAGACGGTCACGGCGGCCCAGGGGGCCGACAAGCTGAACAGCGGCCTCGGCAAGGCCGAGAAGGGCTCCAAGGACCTCGCCGACGGCCTGAGGGAAGCCAAGGGCGGCAGCGGCAAGCTGGCCAAGGGCCTGAAGAAGCTCGACAGCGGCGCCGGCGACCTGCAGAAGGGATCGCGGCAGGTCGCCGACGGCACCCAGGCCCTCGCCGACAAGGTCGACGGCATCTACGCCGACGCGGGACCGTTCATCAAGAACAACGAGAAGACCATCGGGGACACCGCCAGGCTGGTCTCCGACTCGGCCAAGGCGGTCAAGGACAACCTGGACGTGCTGGTGAAGCTCGCACCGGGCGCCGCCAGGACCGCGCACGCGTCCTCCGCCGTCCTGGACGAGGTGTACGAGAAGCGCTGCGAGCCCGCGGCCCTCCCCGATCCGGTGTGCCCCGACCTGAAACGGGCCAGGACCGCCGCCGCCGAGGTCGCCACCGTCGCCGACGACCTCAACACGCTGATCGCGGACCAGGACGGCGACCTGAAGACGATGCGGGCCAACCTCGGCACGCTCCGGAAGCAGGCCGACGCCCTCGCCGAGCGCGCGCCGCACCTGTCCGAGGACGTCGACGACGCCGTCAAGAAGATCGACAAGCTGAACACCGGTGCGCAGAAGGTCGCCGCCGGAGCCGAGAAACTGCACACCGGGCTCGGCACCGCCCGCACCGGCGCGGTCGCGCTGGACAAGGGCATCGGCACCGCCAAGTCGGGCGCCGAGACCCTGCACGGCGGCCTGTACAAGCTGTCCGACGGCTCCGGGAAGCTGGCCGGCGGGCTGCACTCCGGCGCCAAGAAGATCCCGGACTACGACAAGCAGGACCGCGACCGGCGCACCGGCGTGATGGCCGACCCGGTCCAGCTCGCCTCCCACGACCTGCACAAGGCGCCGAACTACGGCACGGGCTTCGCCCCCTACTTCATCCCGCTGTCCCTGTGGGTCGGCGCGATGGTGGCCTACATGCTGATCCCGCCGCTCAACCGGCGTGCCCTGGCGGCCGGCTCGTCCGCCTGGCGGATCGCGCTCGCCGGCTGGCTGCCGGTGGTCGCCGTGGGCGTGCTCCAGGTGGCCGCCCTGATGGCCGTGCTGCACTGGGCGATCGGTCTGCAGATGCTGCGGGCGGCCGGCACGATCGGTTTCCTCTTCCTGGTCACGGCATGCTTCGCGGCGATCGTGCAGTGGCTGAACGCCCGCTTCGGCGCGGCCGGCCGGATCCTGGTGCTGGCGCTGCTGATGCTCCAGCTGACCTCGGCGGGCGGCACCTATCCCGTGCAGACCAGCCCCGGCTTCTTCAACGCCCTGCACCCGTTCCTGCCGATGAGCTACATCGTGGAGGCGCTGCGCCGGCTGATCACGGGCGGCGGGCTGGGCCCGGTGTGGCAGGCGTGCGGTGTGCTCGCCGCGTTCACCGCGGGCGCCCTGGCGCTGACCGCCCTCGCGGCCCGCCGCCGCCAGGTGTGGACGCTGGACCGGCTGCATCCGGAGCTGAGCCTGTGATCCCCGGGAAGCGCTCGCACGCGCGCGTACCTGTGAGAATCGGGGCCATGGAAAGCAGCAGCGCCAGGTCCGGCGGCAGCACGCGCCGCGAGGCCACCCGGCAGAAGCTCTACGAGGCGGCCGTCACGCTCATCGCCGAGCAGGGCTTCTCCGCGACCACGGTGGACGAGATCGCCGAGCGGGCCGGGGTCGCGAAGGGCACGGTCTACTACAACTTCGCGAGCAAGTCCGTTCTCTTCGAGGAGCTGCTGAGGCACGGCGTGGGCCTGCTCACCGCCTCCCTGAAGGAGGCGGCCGAGGGGACGGCACGCGCGGGCGGCGGCAAGGTGGACGCGCTGGACGCGATGATCCGCGCGGGCCTGGTCTTCATCGACCGCTACCCGGCCTTCACCCAGCTCTACGTCGCCGAACTGTGGCGCACCAACCGGGCCTGGCAGTCCACCTTGATGGTGGTGCGGCAGGAGGCCGTCGCGGTGGTGGAGGGGGTGCTGCGCGAAGGCGTGGCGGCCGGGGAGTTCAGCGACGAGATCGACGTCCAGCTGACGGCGGCGGCGCTGGTCGGCATGGTGCTGGTGGCGGCGCTGGACTGGAAGTCCTTCCAGCCGGAGCGCTCCCTGGACGACGTCCACGCGGCCCTGTCGCGGCTGCTCCAGGGGCGGGTCAGCGGCAAGGTCTGAGCGCCCCGGGGACCCCGCGGGCGCACGAGGAAGGCGCCGGTCCGTCCCGGACCGGCGCCTTCCGTTCCCCCGTGTTCCCCCGTTCCCCCGTACTTCCTCCCCCGTGTTCCCCCGTACTCCCCCGTACGGGTTCCCCCGTGCGGACCCCCGTGGTGGTCTTCCCCGAGGCCCCCCTGTCTCGCTTCCGCCGACGGATCGGCGGAAGGAGCGGCCGGCGGGCGTGCACCGTTCCGCCGCCCCGTGTCGGCGGTGCCGGGCCACGCCCCCTGCCGTGCCTCCACTCTCTCGTTCGGGCGCCCGCCGCCCCATCCGCGCAGGTACTCATCTGGCCGTCTGAGTACGTGTACTCAGCCGTCCGCGCGCGTGCCCACGACTCCCGTCCGCGGCCTGGTTACGATCGCGTCCGTGTCGGTACTCCCTCTCGTCTTCACCAGCGGCTGGGCCAGCGGCATCAACGCCTACGCGGTGGTGCTGCTCCTCGGCCTGTTCGGCGCGACGGGGGTGAGCGACGACGTTCCGCAGACGTTGCAGCGCCCCGAGGTGCTGATCGTCGCGGGCGTGCTGTTCCTCTGCGAGGCCGTCGCCGACAAGATCCCGTACGTGGACTCGCTGTGGGACTCCGCGCACACGGTGGTCCGTCCGCTCGCCGGTGCCTGGGTGGGGGCGCTGCTCGCCGGGCAGAGCGGCTCGCTCTCCGATGCGGCGGCCGGCCTGATCGGCGGTTCGACGGCGCTGGCCAGCCACACCGTCAAGACCGGCACACGGATGGCGGTCAACACCTCGCCCGAGCCGTTCAGCAACATCGTGCTGAGCCTCGCCGAGGATCTCGGGGTCGGGGGCGTCGTCACGTTCGCGATGTTCCATCCGGAGGCGGCGGCGATCGTCGCGGCCGTCCTGCTGGCCGCCGGACTGCTGACCCTGCTGTTCCTGGTCTCGCGCATCCGCCGCTTCCTGCGCCGCCGGGCCCAGCGGCGGGAGGAGCGGCGCCTGGCCTCCCGGGCCCCCTGACCCGCGCCCGGACCGCCCGGCGGCCCGGTCGTCGGTGGCGGTCGATAAAGTCGCGGTCATGGCACGGATTGCGGTGATCGGCGCCGGGACGGGCGCGATGGCGGCTGCCGCCCGGCTGGCCGTCGCGGGCCACCGGGTGGTGGTGTACGAGCGTACGGAGACGTACGGCGGTGCGGTGCGCCGGTTCGAGCGGGACGGGTTCCGCTTCGACACGGGCCCCGGGCTGCTCACCCTGCCCGCCGTCTACCGCGATCTGTTCGTCAAGACCGGCAAGGAGCCGCTGGAGGACTGCGTCGAGCTGGTCCAGGTCGACCCCTCGGCACGGCACGTCTTCGCGGACGGCAGCGAGGTGTCCCTGCCGAACGCCTCCCGCGCGGGTGTCGTCGCGGCCCTGGACGAGGCGCTGGGCGCGGGGGCGGGCGAGCGCTGGGGGGACTTCCTGGTGCGGGCCCGCGAGGCCTGGGACCGCACCCGCCGGCCGCTGCTGGAGGAGCCGTTGTGGCCCGACTGGCAGGTGCTGGCCGGCAAGGAGCCGTATCCGGCGGTGCCGCACAAGCGGCTGCTGCGCACACGCCGGGCCCGGACCCTGGCCGAGATCGCCTCCTGGGAGCTGCGCGACGAGCGCCTGGGTGCCCTGCTGATGAGCCACGCGCTCGCGTACGGCCTCGACCCCTGGACCGCTCCGGCGAGTGCCGCCGTGCTGCCGTACATGGAGCACGCCTTCGGCACCTGGTACGTGCGCGGCGGCATCCGGGAGCTGGCGCGCGCGGTGTACGAGCGGTGCCTGAAGCGGCGGGTGGAGTTCGTCTTCGGCGCCGAGGTGACCGGGATCGTGGAGAAGGACGGCCGGGCCGCGGGGGTGGAGCTGGCCGACGGCGGCGTCGCCGAGGCGGACCACGTCGTGGCGGACGTGCACCCGGCCCGGCTGCGGGACCTGACCCGGCGTCCGCCGGACGACGAGGGCGACGTACGGGCCGACCCGAGCGCCACCCCGCCCGCGCGGTTCACCCTGCTGCTCGCCCTGCGCGGCGGACGGGAGCCGGGAGCCGCGCACCGCACGGTCGTCCATCCGGCCGCCCCCGAGTCGGAGTGGGACTTCCTGGCCTCGCCGGGCGGCGACGAGCCCCCCTGTCCCACGGTGACCGTGCTGCGCCCCGACGACCCCGCGCTGCGGCCCGACGGCGCGCACGAGTCCATGGTGCTGTCCGCCACGGTGTCCACCGAGGCCGCCTGGGAGGACGAGGGCACGGTCCGGCGGTACACGGACTTCCTCCTCGAAGCCGCCGAGCGCGCGGCACCCGGACTGCGCGAGCGCCTGCTGTGGCACGAGGTGCGGGCCCCCCGCGCCACCGAGGACGAGACGGGCGCGCCCCGCGGTGCCGTGCCCGCTCCCGCGCTCGCGGCCGGCCGGGGACGCTTCCTGCACCCGGCGAACACCACGCGGCTGCCCGGTCTGTACCGGGTCGGCGGCTGGTCCCATCCGGGCGGCGGCCTCGCGCACGCCGGCATGTCGGGCGCGCTGGTGGCCGGGCTGATCGTGGAGGGGCCGGAGTTCCGCGGCTCGCAGTGAGCGGACCGGGCGCGGAGGCGGTGCCGCTTGCGAGCGGGCCGGGCCCGGGGGCTCGGTGGGCTCAGAAGCGGTACTGCTCGTCGTACCCCGCCCCGGGCTGCGGCTGCTGCCCGCCCGGCTGGTGCGGGTACGGCTGCTCCTGCGGGAGTTCACCGCCGTACGCCTCGTCGGTGCGCTGCTGCGGCACCCACACGCCGCCGGCCGGGGTCTCGCCGTATCCGCCGGGGGCGTACGGGTCCTGGGCGTAGCCCTGCTGCTGACCGTACTGCTGGCCGTACCCCTGCTCGTAGGAGCCGTAGGACTGGCTGCCGATGTACGGGTCGGAGTAGTTGGCGTAGCCCTGCTGGCCCGCGTTGTCGTAGCCGTAGCCCTGCTGGGCGTAGCCGGAGTGGTCGTAGGCGTAGCTCTGCTGGTCGTCGTCGGCCGGGCGGGCGGTGTGCGCGGTGTCGCCGTAGACGCCGTAGTTGCCGGTGTCGTCGGGGAGGGGCTGCGGCTCGTAGACGGCCGTGGTCTCGGCGGCGGTGGGCTCGGCCGCCGCGCGGGAGGCGGCGGGGGTGAAGACGTCGTCGCGGTCGTAGTCGTCGTCGTAGGCCGCGTGTGCCCGGCCGTAGGCGTCGTGTCCGGGGTCCCGGTCGTCGGCGGTCCCGGCAGACCCGGGGTCGGCGTCCGGGGCGCCCGGCTCGTGCCGCTCCGCCCTGCCGCGGCGCCGCCTGCCGGCACCGCCGGCCTCGCCGTCGGGCCGCTTGACCGCCCAGCCGGCCGCGAAGCCGCGGCGGAACGACAGCGTGACGTAGGTCTGGCCGAGTGCGAAGGCGATCGCACCCAGCCCGATCACGATGACGGACGGCATCAGCACGCCGACGACGACGCCGAGGAAGCCCGCGAAGGCGAGAAGCCGCCAGCGCAGCCGCGCCTTGTACTGCAGCAGTACCTCGCCGAGCAACCACAGCGCGACGCCGCCGAACGCGATGTAGAGGACCGTCCAGCCCATGTACGCCCCTCTCCCAGTGGCCGCTACGCAGTGTGTCGTATCGCGCTGCGGCCGGTCTAGGCCTGCGGGGGGTGGTGCAGGCCCAGGTTCTCGTAGATTTCCAGGGTCGCCGTGGAGTTGTTGAGCGTGATGAAGTGCAGTCCGGGCACTCCCTCGGCCAGCAGCCGTGCGCAGAACTCCGTGGCGAAGTCGATACCGATGGAGCGTACCGCCGCCGGATCGTCCTTCGCTGCGAGGATCCGCTCTTTCAGGACGTCCGGGAACTGGGCGTTGCTGAGCTTCGGCAACCGTTCCAGCATCTTCACGCTGGTGACCGGCAGGACCTCCGGGATCACCGGGGTGTCACAGCCCGCGGCCGCCACACGGTCGCGCAGCCGCAGATACGACTCCGGCTGGAAGAACATCTGTGTGATGGCGTAGTCGGCGCCCGCACGGCACTTGTCCACGAAGTGGGCGACGTCGGTGTCCCAGTCCGAGGAGCGCGGGTGCATCTCCGGGAACGCGGCCACGCCGACGCAGAAGTCGCCCGATTCCTTGATGAGCCGGACGAGTTCGGCCGCGTAGGCCAGGCCCCGGGGGTGCGGCACCCACTCGCCCATCGGGTCGCCGGGCGGGTCGCCCCGCACGGCGAGCATGTTGCGGATGCCGGCGTCCGCGTACTGGCCGATGATGTTGCGCAGTTCGGCGATGGAGTGGTCGACCGCGGTGAGGTGGGCGACCGGGGTCAGCGTGGTGTCGGCGACGATCTGCTGGGTCTCCTTGACCGTGCCCGCGCGGGTGGAGCCGCCGGCGCCGTAGGTCACGGAGACGAAGTCGGGGGCGACCGCCTCGACCCGCCGGAGCGCGCTCCACAGGTTCCGCTCGCCCTTGGGGGTCTTCGGCGCAGAGAACTCGAACGAGTACGTCGTCTTGCCGGTGGCGAGGATGTCGCGCACGGTGCGTGCGCGATCAGTCCTGGTCGATGCGGTTCCGAGGGCCATACCGGCAGGTTAGCCAGGGGTGGGCGGTCCCCCAACCGAACCCCGGTAATTTGCCCGAATTGCCGGTTTCCTGTCCACCCCTTGGGACAGGCTAGCCCTGTCGCAGCCGCTTCGCGAACTCCGCCGCCGCCGCGCCCGGGTCGTCCGCCTCGGTGATCGCGCGGACCACGACCACCCGCCGGGCCCCCGCGTCCAGCACCTGGTCCAGGTTGCCGAGGTCGATGCCGCCGATCGCGAACCAGGGGCGGTCGGTGCCGAGGCCCGCCGTGTACCGGACGAGGTCCAGGCCGGGGGCGTGGCGGCCGGGCTTGGTGGGGGTGGGCCAGCAGGGGCCGGTGCAGAAGTAGTCCACACCCTCCTGGACGGCGGCTGCGGCGGCCTCGGCCTCGGCGTGCGTGGAGCGGCCGATCAGCACCTGGTCGCCCAGGATCGCGCGGGCCGCGGGAACCGGCAGGTCGCCCTGGCCGAGGTGCAGCACGTCGGCGCGGGCGGCGTGGGCGACGTCGGCGCGGTCGTTGACCGCGAGCAGCTTGCCGTGCCGGGCGCAGGCGTCGGCGAAGACCTCCAGGTGCGCCAGTTCCTCGGCGGCCTCCATGCCCTTGTCCCGCAGCTGCACGATGTCGACACCGCCGGCCAGGACCGCGTCCAGGAAGGCGGGCAGGTCGCCCTGGCTCCTGCGGGCGTCCGTGCAGAGGTACAGGCGGGCGTCGGCGAGCGCGGCGCGGGCGGTGTCGGACATGCGTGGGTCCCCCCGTGGTCGGTGTCCGGCGGTGATTCCGGGCGGTGGCGTGCGGGCGTCCGGCCCGCACGCCACTGCTGCTGCGGGCCGGGTCAGACGGCGAGCGCCTGGGCGCGGCGCTTCACCTCCGTGCCGCGATTCTCGCTCAGGGCCTGCGCGGGTGTGCCGGGCAGGGTCGGGTCGGGGGTGAAGAGCCACTCGATCATCTCTTCGTCCGTGAAGCCGTCGTCCCGCAGGAGCGTCAAGGTCCCGGACAAGCCCTTGACGACCTTGTCCCCGTCGATGAAGGCGGCGGGGACGTGCAGTGCCTTGTTCTCACCTCGGCGTACGGCGATCAGCTGGCCCTCCTTGACCAGCTGCCGGACGCGTGTCACCTCGACGCCGAGCTGTTCGGCGATGTCGGGGAGGGTGAGCCAGGCAGGGACGAGAGCATCGATCTTTGCGTCAATCTCGGTCACGGAATCTAGCCTGCCATCTGCCACCGACAGTCGGAAGTCGACCACCCCCACCTGGGAGAACGTACTAGCCGGAGGTGGCGTCCTTCAGGGGGCGGGCCGGGTCCGCCAGAGCCTCGGCGTCCATGGTGCGGCCCGCCTCGATCAGGCGCCGGCCCTGGGCCAGGTCGCGGGGGCGGCCCACCGCCAGCAGGGCCACCAGCCGGTCCTCGCGCAGCCAGCACACCGTCCAGGACGGGCCCGCCGGGTCGCCGCGCCACACCAGCCGGTCGGCCGCGGCGTGGTGGCCGGCGTACTGCACGAACCGGCCGAACTGCTCGGACCAGAAGTACGGCACGGGGTCGTAGACCGCCGGGGTCTCGCCGAGGATGTTCGCGGCCACCGTGCGCGGGCCCTGGAGGGCGTTGTCCCAGTGGTGGACGAGGAGCCGTGCGCCGTAGCGGGCCGAGGGGAAGGAGGCGCAGTCGCCGACGGCGTACACGTCCGGCGCGGAGGTGCGCAGCCGGTCGTCGGTGAGGACCTCGCCGCGCGTGCCCAGCTCGATGCCGGAGCCCGCCAGCCAGGCGGTGGCGGGACGGGCGCCGATGCCGACGACGACGGCGCCCGCGGGCAGCCGGGTGCCGTCGGCGAGGACCACCTCGCCGGGCTCGACGCGCTCCACGCGCGCGTGGGTGCGCAGTTCCGTGCCGCTGTCGGCGTACCACGCGGCCATGGGCGCGGCGACCTCGGCGGGCAGGGCCCCGGCGAGCGGGTGCTCGGCGGCCTCCACGACGGTCACCGCGCAGCCCGCCTCGCGGGCGGCGGTGGCGAACTCGGCGCCGATCCAGCCCGCGCCCACGACCACGATGTCGTGCTGCCGGGCGAGGACGGGCCGCAGCCGTTCGGCGTCGTCCAGGGTGCGCAGCAGATGCACTCCCGGCACGCCCTCGGTGCCGGGCAGCGTGATCGGTTCGGCGCCGGTGGCGAGGACCAGGACGTCGTAGGGCACGAGTCCCGTCTCGGTGTCCAGCTCGTGCTCGGCCGGGCGCACCCCCCGCACCTCGCAGCCGAGCCGCAGCTCGACCCCGAGGGACTCGAAGTCCACGTCGAAGGCGGAGTCCTCGGCCTTGCCGAGCAGCACCGCCTTCGACAGCGGAGGTCGGTCGTACGGCTGGTGCGGCTCGGCGCCGATGACGGTCACGGGCCCCCGGAACCCCTGTTCCCGCAGGGCGACCGCGGTCTGCACCCCGGCCATGCCCGCGCCGACGACGACCACGCGCCGCTTCTGTGACGTGCCCTCTTCCGCTGTCTGCTCGCTCACCCGATCACCATAGACAATTGACGATCCGTCAGTCAGGGGGCGTGCTCCGTGACCTCTTCCACAACGCTCGTGCCGGAGCCGGCCTGCGACTCCCACTCCCAGGTCTCCTCCAGCCGCACCCGCCCGTCCGGCAGCTCCACGACCGCGGACACGCAGTGCCCCGAGGAGGTCGTCCCGTCGGTCTTCAGCTGGACGTAGCGGAAGTCCAGCCGGTCTCCCTCGCGGCTGCCGACCAGATGGCCGCGCACGACGTCGCCGCCCGCGTACTCGGCCCAGATCTCGCCGTCCTTCTCGTGGTACGTGAACCGGGTGCGGGTGCCCACCTGACCTGGGGCTTGGTCCGCCACGGGGGCGAGGATGAGTCCGTCGAGCGAGCGGGCCATGGGGCGGGGCTCCCTTACGAGTGGCGAGGGGGGCGGGCTAGGGTGGCCACCGTACAAGCACACGCGGGAGCCCGGACGCACCGGGCTGAGAGGGAGGCTGGCGGCCTCCGACCGTACGAACCTGATCCGGGTCATGCCGGCGAAGGGAGGGGCTGGACGCCCATGTCCTCACGTACGTCCGACGTCCTCGTCGTCGGGGGCGGAATCATCGGCCTGGTCACGGCCTGGCGGGCGGCGCAGCGCGGGCTCGCCACGGCCGTGGTGGATCCCGAGCCCGGGGGCGGGGCCGCGCAGGTCGCGGCCGGGATGCTGGCCGCGGTCACCGAGCTGCACTACGGCGAGGAGACCCTGCTCGCCCTGAACCTGGAGTCGGCCCGCCGCTACCCGGCCTTCGTGGCCGAGCTGACCGAACTGACCGGCCAGGACCTCGGCTACCGCCGCTGCGGCACCCTCGCCGTCGCGCTGGACGCCGACGACCGCGCCCACCTGCGCGAACTGCACGCGCTCCAGCAGCGCTCGGGGCTCACGTCCGAGTGGCTGTCCGGGCGGGAGTGCCGCCGTCTGGAGCCGATGCTCGCACCGGGGGTGCGCGGCGGGCTGCGGGTCGACGAGGACCACCAGATCGACCCGCGCCGGCTGGCGGCGGCCCTGGTGACCGCCTGCGAGCGGTCCGGGGTGGTGTTCCACCGCGCGTGGGCGCAGCGGCTGGACGTCGCGGGGGACCGGGCCGTGGGCGTCACCACGGCGGACGGCACCGCACTGCGCGCGGAGCGGGTGGTCCTCGCCGCCGGAAGCCTGAGCGGGCGGCTCGCGGGTGTGCCGGACGAGCTGCTGCCTCCGGTGCGGCCGGTGAAGGGGCAGGTGCTGCGGCTGACCGTGCCGCGCCGGTACGCGCCGTTCCTGAGCCGGACCGTGCGGGCCGTGGTGCGCGGCAGCCAGGTCTACCTGGTGCCCCGGGAGAACGGCGAACTGGTGGTCGGCGCCACCAGCGAGGAACTGGGCTGGGACACGACGGTCACGGCCGGCGGCGTGTACGAGCTGCTGCGCGACGCCCACGAGCTGGTGCCCGGCATCACCGAGCTGCCGCTCACCGAGACCCGGGCCGGGCTGCGCCCCGGCTCCCCCGACAACGCGCCGCTACTCGGCCCGTCCGGCCTGGCCGGGCTGCTGCTGGCCACCGGGCACTACCGCAACGGGGTGCTGCTCACGCCGGTCACCGGGGACGTGCTGGCGCACACCCTGGTCACCGGTGGACTCCCCGCAGAGGCACGTCCCTTCACCCCGCGGCGCTTCGGTGCCGCCCTGGAGCAGCTGGAGCAGCCCGCATGAACCCCTCCGTCACCGTCTCCGTCAACGGCGAGCCCCGCCAGGTCGCGCCCGGCACCGCGCTGGACGCGCTGGTGCACACCCTCACCGCGGCGCCGCGCGGGGTGGCCGCCGCCGTCAACGAAACCGTCGTCCCGCGGGCGGAATGGGCGACGACCGCCCTCGCCGAGGGCGACCGGGTCGAAGTACTCACCGCCGTACAGGGAGGCTGAGCCATGGCCGACGATCCCCTGGTCCTCGGAGACCTGACCTTCTCGTCCCGGCTGATCATGGGCACGGGCGGGGCGCCGAGCCTGGAGGTGCTGGAGCGGGCGCTGGTCGCCTCCGGCACGGAACTGACGACGGTCGCGATGCGCCGGGTGGACCCCGCCGTGCACGGCTCGGTGCTGTCGGTGCTGGAGAAGCTCGGCATCCGGGTGCTGCCGAACACGGCGGGCTGCTTCACCGCCGGCGAGGCCGTGCTGACCGCCCGGCTCGCCCGGGAGGCGCTGGGCACGGACCTGGTCAAGCTGGAGGTCATCGCCGACGAGCGGACGCTGCTGCCGGACCCGGTGGAGCTGCTGGACGCGGCGGAGACCCTGGTCGACGACGGCTTCACGGTGCTGCCGTACACCAACGACGACCCCGTGCTCGCGCGGAAGCTGGAGGACGTCGGCTGCGCGGCGGTCATGCCGCTCGGTTCGCCGATCGGCTCCGGGCTGGGCATCCGCAACCCGCACAACTTCCAGCTGATCGTGGAGCACGCGCGCGTGCCGGTGATCCTGGACGCGGGGGCCGGTACGGCGTCCGACGCGGCGCTGGCGATGGAGCTGGGGTGTGCGGGGGTGATGCTGGCGTCGGCGGTGACGCGGGCGCAGGACCCGGAGCGGATGGCCGCCGCCATGCGGCTCGCGGTGGAAGGGGGCCGGCTGGCTCGGTCGGCGGGGCGGATCCCGCGGCGGTATCTCGCGGAGGCGTCGTCCCCCGCGGCGGGCCTGGCCGTGCTGGATCCCGAGCGCCCCGCGTTCTGACCCCCCGCACGCCGGAGCCGCCCCTCGCTCGCCCGGCATGCGTCGGGAACCGGCGCCGTCGGGGGGCCGAGGGGCGCGCGTGCGGGGTCGTCGCACGCGCGTGCGTGCATCGCGTCACAGGTCGGCTTCAGTCCCGCTCCGAAGCCGGTGGGCGGGGCGGTCGTGTCGGTCCTTCCTCGTAGACTCCCCTCTCGTGGATACGACCCTTCAGGACCCCCTCGTCGGGCAGGTGCTCGACGGCCGGTACCGCGTCGACGCGCGCATCGCGGCCGGCGGGATGGCCACGGTCTACCGGGCCCTGGACACCCGCCTGGACCGCGTGCTCGCCCTGAAGGTGATGCACCCGACGCTCGCGGTGGACGGTTCGTTCGTCGAGCGGTTCATCCGGGAGGCGAAGTCCGTCGCCCGGCTCGACCACCCCAATGTGGTGCAGGTCTTCGACCAGGGGACCGACGGGTCGTACGTCTACCTGGCGATGGAGTACATCGCCGGATGCACCCTGCGGGACGTGCTGCGGGAGCGGGGCGCCGTGCAGCCGCGGGCCGCACTGGACATCCTGGAGCCGGTGCTCGCCGCGCTCGGCGCCGCGCACCGGGCCGGGTTCGTACACCGCGACATGAAGCCCGAGAACGTGCTGATAGGAGACGACGGCCGGGTCAAGGTCGCCGACTTCGGGCTGGTGCGCTCCGTGGACACGGTGACCAGCACCACGGGTGCCGTGCTCGGAACCGTCTCCTATCTCGCGCCCGAGCAGATAGAGCAGGGCACCACCGACCCGCGTGTCGACGTGTACGCATGCGGAGTGGTCCTGTACGAGATGCTGACGGGCACCAAGCCGCACGCCGGTGAGTCCCCGGCCCAGGTCCTCTACAAGCACATCCACGAGGACGTGCCGCCGCCCTCGGCGCTCGTGCCGGGGCTGCCGTTCGAACTCGACGAGCTGGTGGCGTCGGCCACCGCGCGCACCCCGGACATCCGCCCGCACGACGCCGTGGCGCTGCTCGCCCGGGTGCGCGAGGCCCGGCAGACGCTGACCGAGGCGCAGCTGGACGCGCTGCCGCCGCAGGCGCTCACCGCGGACCACGACAACGCCGAGGACCGGACGAGTGTGATCCCGCGCGCGCTGACCGTGCCCCGGCCGCTGTCGGTGAACGAGGACGCGTTCGAGGGCGCCCCGGCGGACGGCATCGACCGCACCGCCCGCTTCGGCAACCCGCCCGTGCCGTCCCGCCGGCGCCCGGCACGGCCCCCGCGCGCGGTGCTGGCCGTGATCGCGGCCGTCCTGGTGGTGCTCGGCGTGGGCACCGGGATCTGGTACATCAACTCCGGCCAGTTCACCAAGGTGCCGCCGCTGCTGGCGCAGACCGAGTCGAAGGCGGAGGACCGGCTGAAGGCGGCCGGGCTCGAGGTCGGCCAGGTCAAGCACGCCTACAGCGACACCGTCGAGCGCGGCACGGTGATCGGCAGCGACCCGGCGCCCGGCGCGCGGATCCGCGACCACGACGCGGTGACGCTGACCGTGTCGCTGGGACCGGAGACGGTGAACGTGCCGAACGTGGCGGGACAGCCGCTCGCCAAGGCGCGGGCACGGCTGAAGGCGGACGGCCTGGAGCCGGGCATGGTCACCCGCGAGTTCAGCGACGACGTCGACAAGGGCTCGGTGATCCGCACGACGCCGGACGCGGGCACCAAGCGGCACGCGGGCTCGGCGATCGCGCTGGTCGTCAGCAAGGGCAGCCCGATCGACGTGCCGGACGTCACCGGCGACGACCTGGACAGCGCGAAGGAGGAGCTGACGGACGCCGGGCTGAAGGTGAAGGTGGCCACCGCGCGGGTCAACTCCGAGTTCGACAAGGGCAAGGTCGCCACGCAGAGCCCCGGTGACGGAAGCGAGGCCGCCGAGGGCGACACCGTCACGCTGACGCTGTCCAAGGGCCCGGAGATGGTCGAGGTCCCGGACGTGGTCGGGGACAGCGTGGACGACGCCCACGAGGCACTGGAGGGCGCCGGCTTCCAGGTCGACGAGGACCGCGGGCTGCTGGGGCTGTTCGGCGACACCGTGAAGGAGCAGTCGGTGGACGGCGGTGACACGGCGCCCAAGGGCTCGACGATCACGATCACCATCCGGTGACCACCATCCGGTGACCACCATCCGGTGATCACCATCCGGTGACCCGATTCACCGGGCACCGCGGTCCGGGCGCGGGGGCGGACATGACACCCTGAACGGGTGAGTCCCGTTCAGTCCTCCCTCCCCCGCAACCCGGTCGGCGGCCATGTGCCCGTGGCCGGGGGCCTGCACTCCGTCGGGCTGTCCTACGCCCGCGACCTCCAGGCGGAGACCGTGCAGGTCTTCGTCGCCAATCCGCGCGGCTGGGCGACGCCCGCCGGGAATCCGCGGCAGGACGAGGCGTTCCGCGCGGCCTGCGCCGAGGAGTCGATCCCGGCGTACGTCCACGCTCCGTATCTGATCAACTTCGGCTCGCACACCGAGGCGACCGTGGAGCGGTCGGTGGAGTCGCTGAGGCATTCGCTGCGGCGCGGACGGGAGATCGGCGCGCGGGGTGTGGTGGTGCACACCGGGAGCGCGACCGGCGGGCGGGCGCGGGAGGTGGCGTTGAAGCAGGTGCGCACGCACATGCTGCCGCTGCTGGACGAGCTGACCCACGACGACGACCCGTTCCTGCTGCTGGAGTCGACCGCCGGGCAGGGCGCCTCGCTGTGCTCGCGCACCTGGGACTTCGGACCGTACTTCGAGGCGCTGGACGCCCACCCGAAGCTGGGCGTGTGCCTGGACACCTGCCACATCTTCGCCGCCGGGCACGATCTGACCGGGCCGAGCGGCATGCACCAGACCCTCGATCTGCTGGTGGACGCCGTGGGCGAGGGCCGGCTGAAGCTGATCCACGCCAACGACTCCCAGGACGTGGTGGGCGCGCACAAGGACCGGCACGAGAACATCGGCTCCGGCCATATCGGCGAGGACCCGTTCCGGGCGCTCATGACCCACCCCGCGACCGCCGGTGTCCCGCTGGTCATCGAGACGCCCGGCGGCAAGGAGGGGCACGCGGCGGACGTGGAGCGGCTGAAGAAACTGCGCGCGGGCTGAGCCTTGGGGAATACCCCAGGGGGGTATACGGTTCCTGTCGGGTACAGGAACCGTTACCTGACATGGGGGCAGTCATGCAGCACGAGGCACACGCGGAACATTCGGCACACACCACACACGCCGCACATTCGGCACACGGACACCACCAGGCGTCCGCCGCCACCTGGACCATGGCCGCCCAGGCCACCCTGCACTGCCTCACCGGCTGCGCCATCGGCGAGGTGCTCGGCATGGTCATCGGCACGGCGCTCGGCTGGGGAAACCTGCCGACGATGATCACGGCGATCGTGCTGGCCTTCTTCTTCGGCTACTCGCTCACCCTGCGCGGGGTGCTGAAGGCGGACGTCGACCTCCGTACCGCCCTCCGGGTGGCACTGGCCGCGGACACCCTGTCCATCGCCGTGATGGAGCTGATCGACAACGGGGTGATCCTGATCTGGCCGTCGGCGATGGACGCCACGCTGGGCGACGCGCTGTTCTGGATCTCGCTCGCGGTCTCGTTCGTGATCGCCTTCACCGTGACCACGCCGGTCAACAAGTGGATGATCGGCCGGGGCAAGGGGCACGCGGTGGTGCACCGGTACCACCACTGAGCCGACCGGGAGCACAGCCCGGGCCGCACCCGGGCCCTCCCCGGCGGGAGGGGCAGGATCAGAGCTCGGGGCCTTCCCCGGGCTCTTCCTGGTAGGAGTAGCGCTGTTCCTTCCAGGGGTCGCCGATGTTGTGGTAGCCGCGCTCCTCCCAGAAGCCGCGGCGGTCGGCGGTCATGTACTCCACACCCCGGACCCACTTGGGGCCCTTCCAGGCGTACAGGTGGGGGACGACCAGGCGGACCGGGAAGCCGTGCTCGGCGGTGAGCAGCTCGCCGTCCTTGTGGGTGGCGAAGATCGCGCGGTCGGAAGCGAAGTCCGACAGGCGCAGATTCGAGCTGAAGCCGTACTCCGCCCAGACCATCACATGGGTGACGTCCGGCGCCGGCGGGGCCAGGTCCAGGATGGCGCGGGCCGGGACCCCGCCCCACTCCGCGCCGACCATGCTGAACTTCGTCACGCAGTGCAGATCGGCCACCACGGTCGCGTACGGCAGGGCCGTGAACTCCTCGTGGTTCCAGGTGAGCTTGCCGGCGCCGGCGGTGGCGCCGAAGACGCGGAACTCCCAGCGCTCGGGCCGGAACTTCGGGACGGGCCCGTAGTGCGTGACCGGCCAGCCACGCTGGAGCCGCTGACCCGGCGGAAGCTCGGACCCTGCCGCTGCCCCAGACTCTCGCTCCACCGGATGCCCCATGTATCCATCCTGACAGACCTCGGGCAGTGCCCTTGACCATCACTCGACCAAGCGGACAACTCGGGCAAGCAAGCACTTATTTACTAAGTATGCACTTACTGGACGATCTTCACCGGCAGTGCAATCATGCGGCGCAATCGACCGACACCCGTTGTCCGGAAGGAGCACGTCGCATGCAAGGCGACCCCGAGGTCATCGAGCTGCTCAACGAACAGCTGACCGCCGAGCTGACCGCGATCAACCAGTACTTCCTGCACTCCAAGCTGCAGGACCACAAGGGGTGGACGAAGCTCGCCGAGTACACGCGGGCCGAGTCGTTCGACGAGATGCGGCACGCGGAGGTCCTCACCGACCGGATCCTGCTGCTCGACGGCCTGCCGAACTACCAGCGGCTCTTCCACGTCCGGGTCGGGCAGACGGTGACCGAGATGTTCCAGGCGGACCGGCAGATCGAGGTCGAGGCCATCGACCGGCTGCGCCGGGGCGTCCAGGTGATGCGGGAGAAGGACGACATCACGTCGGCGAACATCTTCGAGGCCATCCTGGCCGACGAGGAGCACCACATCGACTACCTGGACACCCAGCTGGAACTCGTGGACAAACTGGGTGAGGCGCTCTACCTCTCGACCCTGATCGAGCAGAGCCAGCCCGACCCCTCGGGACCGGGCACCGGCGGCTTCAAGAACTGAGCCGCCGCGACCACCGGCCTCAGGCGGCGTCGTCCAGCCGGTCCAGCGCCGGGGCGCGCCGGTCGATCAGTTCCCGGCGGGGGCAGGCCCCCCGGCCGAGGAGGGCCTGGATCCGGCGCACGCACGAGCCGCAGTCGGTACCGGCCTTGCTGGCGGAGGCTATCTGGCGCGGGGTGCAGGCGCCGTTCCCCGCATGCTCCTTGACCTGGTCCTCGGTGATGCCGAAGCAGCTGCAGACGTACACGCGGATGCACCTCCCAACGGGATCGTTGTCCTACTGCCGTCCCGTTCTCGGTGAGGCAAACCTAACCTTACCCATCCTCCGGAGGCCGCAAAAGGAGAAGGGGCGCGGATCCTGTGTGATCCGCGCCCCAGAGGACGCCTACTGGTCCCGGTACATCTCCGCCACCAGGAACGCCAGGTCCAGCGACTGGCTGCGGTTCAGCCGCGGGTCGCAGGCCGTCTCGTAGCGCTGGTGCAGGTCGTCGACGAAGATCTCGTCGCCGCCGCCCACGCACTCGGTGACGTCGTCACCGGTCAGCTCCACGTGGATGCCGCCCGGGTGGGTGCCGAGCGCCTTGTGGACCTCGAAGAAGCCCTTGACCTCGTCCAGCACGTCGTCGAAACGGCGGGTCTTGTGCCCGGAGGCCGCCTCGAAGGTGTTGCCGTGCATCGGGTCGGTCACCCAGGCCACCGTCGCGCCGGACGCCGTGACCTTCTCGACCAGCTCGGGGAGCTTGTCGCGGACCTTGCCGGCGCCCATACGGACGATGAAGGTCAGCCGGCCCGGCTCCCGCTCGGGGTCGAGGCGGTCGATGTACTGGAGCGCCTCCTCGGCCGTGGTGGTCGGGCCGAGCTTGATGCCGATGGGGTTGCGGATCCTCGAGGCGAACTCGATGTGCGCGTGGTCCAGCTGCCGGGTGCGCTCACCGATCCACACCATGTGGCCGGAGACGTCGTACAGCTTGCCGGTGCGGGAGTCGACCCGGGTCAGGGCGGACTCGTAGTCCAGCAGCAGCGCCTCGTGCGAGGAGAAGAACTCGACGGTCTTGAACTCCTCCGGGTCCGTGCCGCAGGCCCGCATGAAGTTCAGCGCGTTGTCGATCTCCCGCGCCAGCTGCTCGTAGCGCTGGCCCGACGGCGAGGTCTTCACGAAGTCCTGGTTCCAGGCGTGCACCTGGCGCAGGTCGGCGTAGCCGCCGGTGGTGAAGGCACGCACCAGGTTCAGCGTGGAGGCCGACGCGTGGTACATGCGCTTCAGCCGCTCGGGGTCCGGGATCCGGCTGGCCTCGGTGAAGTCGAAACCGTTGACGGAGTCGCCCCGGTACACCGGGAGGGTGACGCCGTCGCGGGTCTCGGTCGGCTTGGAGCGGGGCTTGGAGTACTGCCCCGCGATCCGGCCGACCTTGACCACGGGCACGGAGGCCGCGTAGGTCAGGACGGCACCCATCTGGAGCAGCGTCTTGAGCTTGTTGCGGATGTGGTCGGCGGACACCGCGTCGAACGCCTCGGCGCAGTCGCCGCCCTGGAGGAGGAACGCCTCTCCCTTGGCGACGGCCGCCATCCGGGCGCGCAGCTGGTCGCACTCGCCCGCGAAGACGAGCGGCGGATACGACTCGAGGTCCGCGATCACTGCGCGCAGAGCCTCGGTGTCGGGGTACTCGGGCTGCTGCGCCGCGGGCAGGTCTCGCCAGGTGTTGCCAGCGCTCGGGCTGGTCTTAGCGTTCACGGTCACCTCGTAAACCTTACGGGGTCATGTGGCGGTATTTTCCTCTGGCTCGAAGAGTGAGACGGAGTGATTGCCCCGTGGACACCGAAGGGGTGGGGTAGGGTTTCCTCCATGTTCGCGCATTCGATCCAGAACTGGTGGTGGACCGCTTCTCCGGCGGCCCGCTGATCGCGCGTACGAACAAGACTTCGCGAAGGCCGCCCGAGGGGCGGCCTTCGGCGTTTCCCGGGGCCGTTCCTCCTCACCCGCAGAAGAGGAACCATGGATCTGGCACAGCTGCTGCACGACCCCCGCCCCTTCGCCCTGCTCCGCCGCCGCACCCCGGGCCGCGACGAGCAGCTGGTGGAGGTGCTGGTCGGCCCGGTGACCAGCCGTGACCGGCTCGCCGACCTGCCCGCCGAGGGGCTCGCCCTCGTTCCGTTCCGGCAGATCCGCGAGCGCGGCTTCGACGTCCGCGACGACGGCACCCCGCTGCTGGTGCTGACCCCTCAGGAGTCGTACGAGATCCCGCTCGCCGAGGCGCTGTCCCGGCTCCCCGGGCACGAGGTGCGGGTCGAGGGCGGGGGCTTCGACGTCGGGGACGAGGAGTACGGCGAGATCGTCGGGCGGGTGCTGCGCGAGGAGATCGGCCGGGGCGAGGGCGCGAACTTCGTGATCCGGCGGACCTACGAGGGCGCGATCGAGGGCTTCGGCCGGGCCGACGCGCTCGCGCTGTTCCGGCGGCTGCTGGAGGGCGAGCGGGGCGCGTACTGGACGTTCGTCGTGCACATCGGCGACCGGACGCTGGTGGGGGCGAGTCCGGAGGTGCACGTCCGGATGAGCGGCGGGACCGTGGTGATGAACCCGATCAGCGGGACGTACCGCTATCCCGCCGGGGGTCCGACGCCCGAGCACCTGCTGGACTTCCTCGCCGACGGCAAGGAGATCGAGGAGCTGTCCATGGTCGTCGACGAGGAACTGAAGATGATGTGCACCGTCGGCGACAGGGGCGGGGTGGTCGTCGGCCCGCGGCTGAAGGAGATGGCGCACCTCGCGCACACCGAGTACGAGCTGCGCGGGAAGTCCTCCCTGGACGTGCGGGACGTGCTGCGGGAGACCATGTTCGCGGCGACGGTCACCGGGTCGCCGGTGCAGAACGCGTGCCGGGTGATCGAGCGCCACGAGACCGGGGGCCGCGGGTACTACGCCGGTGCCCTCGCGCTGCTGGGGCGGGACTCCGGAGGTGCGCAGACCCTCGACTCCCCCATCCTGATCCGTACCGCCGACATCTCCGCGGACGGCCGGCTGCGCGTGCCGGTCGGCGCGACCCTCGTGCGCGGCTCGGACCCGGCGGGCGAGGTGGCGGAGACCCACGCGAAGGCGGCGGGCGTGCTGGCGGCCCTCGGGGTACGGCCGTCCCGGCCGCGGGAGGAGCGGGAGCGGCCCCGGCTGGCCGACGACCCCCGGGTGCGGGCCGCGCTGGACGGGCGCCGTTCGTCGCTGGCGCCGTTCTGGCTGCGGATGCAGGAGCGGTCGGCGGACCTGGCGGGGCACGCCCTGATGATCGACGGCGAGGACACGTTCACGGCGATGCTCGCCCATGTGCTGCGGTCGAGCGGGCTGGACGTCACCGTCCGCCGGTACGACGAGCCCGGACTGCGGGGGGCGGTGCTCGCGCACGAGGGGCCGGTCGTCCTCGGTCCCGGCCCGGGCGACCCCCGTGACCTCGACGACCCCAAGATGCGGTTGCTGCGCGGCCTCACGGCCGAGGTGATCCGGACGCACCGGCACGGTGTGCTGGGCGTCTGCCTCGGGCACGAGCTGATCGCGGCGGAGCTGGGGCTGGCGATCGCCCGGAAGGAAGTGCCCCACCAGGGCGCGCAGACGGAGATCGACCTGTTCGGGCGGAGCGAGACCGTGGGCTTCTACAACAGCTTCGTGGCGACCTGCGCCGACGAGGAGGCGGAGGAGCTGGCCGCGCACGGCGTCGAGGTGAGCCGGGCCGCGAACGGCGAGGTGCACGCCGTTCGCGGGCCGGGCTTCGCCGGTGTGCAGTTCCACCCGGAGTCGGTCCTGACGCTGGACGGGGCCACGGTCGTACGGGAGCTGGTCGGCCGGCTGCGCCGCACGACCGTGTAGCCGCCGGGGGGCCGCCGTCAGCCGAAGAAGACGCCGACCTCCCGGTACAGCTCGGGGTCCACCGTCTTCAGCCTGGCCGTGGCCTCGGAGATCGGAACGCGGACGATGTCGGTGCCGCGCAGGGCGACCATCTTGCCGAAGTCGCCGTCGCGGACGCAGTCGATGGCGTGCAGGCCGAAGCGGGTGGCGAGCCAGCGGTCGAAGGCGCTGGGGGTGCCGCCGCGCTGGATGTGCCCGAGGACCGTGGTGCGGGCCTCCTTGCCGGTGCGCCTCTCGATCTCCTTGGCCAGCCACTCGCCGACCCCGGACAGCCGGACGTGCCCGAAGGAGTCGAGCGACCCGTCCTTGAGGACCACGTCGCCGTCCTTCGGCATGGCGCCCTCGGCGACGACGACGATCGGGGCGTACGACGCCTTGAAGCGGGAGGTGATCCAGGCGCACACCTGGTCGAGGTCGAAGCGCTGTTCGGGGATGAGGATGACGTTGGCGCCGCCGGCGAGCCCCGAGTGCAGTGCGATCCACCCGGCGTGACGCCCCATCACCTCGCAGACGAGGACCCGCATATGGGACTCGGCGGTGGTGTGCAGCCGGTCGATGGCCTCGGTGGCGATGTTGACGGCGGTGTCGAAACCGAAGGTGTAGTCGGTGGCGGACAGGTCGTTGTCGATGGTCTTCGGCACGCCCACGCAGGGCATGCCGTACTCGTCGGAGAGGCGCGCGGCGACGCCCAGGGTGTCCTCGCCGCCGATCGCCACGAGGGCCTCGACCTCCTGTTTGGCGAGGTTCTCCTTGATGCGGCGGATACCGCCCTCCACCTTGAGGGGGTTGGTCCGCGAGGAGCCGAGGATGGTGCCGCCGCGGGGCAGGATGCCGCGCACCGCGGGGATGTCGAGGCGTACGGTGTCGCCTTCGAGGGGGCCTCGCCAGCCGTCCCGGAAGCCGACGAAGTCATAGCCGTACTCCTGCACGCCCTTGCGTACGACGCCCCGGATGACGGCGTTGAGCCCGGGGCAGTCGCCGCCTCCGGTGAGTACTCCGACCCGCATGGAAATGTCCCTTCGCCACAGCTGCCTGACGCTCAGTCACGCTAATGGTGATTCGCGTCACATCGGGAGAGGCGGGAAGGGTGATTCGGGCGCGTTGCGCCGGGAACCGGCTCTACTCCTCGTCGAGTCCGCGCTCTATGGCGTACCGGACCAGCTCGACCCTGTTGTGCAACTGGAGCTTGCCGAGGGTGTTCTGGACGTGGTTCTGCACCGTGCGGTGGGAGATGACGAGGCGTTCGGCGATCTGCTTGTAGCTCAGGCCCTTCGCCACGAGCCGCAGCACCTCCGTCTCCCGCTCCGTCAGCCGGGGCGCGCCGGGCTCGTCGGCGTCCGGGGCGGGTGCGGGCTCGGCGGCCAGCCGCCGGTACTCGCCGAGGACCAGCCCGGCGAGGCCCGGCGTGAACACCGGGTCGCCCACGGCGGTACGGCGCACCGCGTCCAGCAGTTCCTCGGTGGAGGCCGACTTCAGCAGATAGCCGGTCGCGCCGGACTTCACGGCCTCCAGCACGTCCGCGTGCTCACCGCTCGCCGAGAGGACCAGCACGCGCAACGCCGGGTTGTGGCCGACCAGTTCCTTGCACACCTGGACGCCGGGCTTGGCGGGCAGGTTGAGGTCCAGCACGAGGACGTCGGGGGCGGCGGCCCTGGCGCGGCGGACGGCCTGCTCGCCGTCGCCGGCGGTGGCGACCACCTGGAAGCCGGACTCGGCCAGGTCACGGGCGACCGCGTCACGCCACATGGGATGGTCGTCCACCACCATGACCTTGATCGGGTCCTGCTGCTGTGTCATCGCTGCTCCGCCTTCTTCCCCCGCGCCCGCTCGGCGCCCTTCGGTACCTTCAGTTCGACTTCCGTGCCCTGTCCGGGCACGGAGACGATCTCGGCGCTGCCGCCGAGATCGCGCAGCCGCCCCCGGATGGACAGGGCCACCCCGAGCCGGCCCTCGCCCTCGGCCTGGGCGAGCCGGCCCTCGGGGATGCCGGGGCCGTCGTCCCGGACGGTCACGACGATCCCGTCCGGCTCGTCCTCGACCAGGATCCAGGCCCGGGCGTCCTCGCCGGCGTGCCGGCGGACGTTGTCCAGGGCGGCCCCGACCGCCGCGGCCACCTCGCGGGCCGCGGCCGGCGGCAGCGGCACGGGGGCACCGGGTTCGGCCAGGCTCACCCGGGCGCACGCGTAGGGGGCGAGCAGCAGGCGCAGATCGACCGGACCGTCGTCGTCCGGTTCGTCCACCGCGCGGACGACGGCGCCGGCGGCGAGGTCCTCCGAGACCCGGGACACCGGCACCAGCCCGCCCGACACCAGGGTGCGCAGGGCGACTTCCTGCTCTCCGGCCAGCCGGCCCAGCTCGGCCGCCTCCCCGCCGAGGGCCGCGCCCCGCCGCTTCACCATGGCCAGCACCTGCAGCACGCTGTCGTGGATGTCCCGGGCCAGCCGCTCCCGTTCCCGGGTCGCGGCCTCGATCTCCAGCGCGCGGGCGAGCGTGCGCTCGGAGGCGCGGGCCACCTCCACGACGTAGCCGATGGCGATGGAGGCCACCCAGACCAGGATCACGTTGTGCACGGTGTCCCGGGCGGGGTGGCCGCGCTCGACCAGGTTGACGGCCGCCACGGCCGTGGAGGCGACGGCCGCCCAGCGCCAGCCGCCCTTGATGGCGAAGGCCAGCACCGCGCCGGCGGTCCATATCGACGGCAGCGTGGGACCGCCGTCGGCGATCCGGCGGTGGCTGTCGGCGAGCGGGGTGAGCAGGATGCCCCCGAGGGCGACGGCCAGGTCGACGACCAGGAAGCGCTTGGTGCAGCTGGCCGCGCCGGAGACCTTGGGCAGGGTGGCGAGGGTCCACACGGCCAGGACGGCGTAGTAGGCGACGGCGACCCAGGGCCGGGCGAACTGGTCGTACGCGGTGGCGCACAGGCCGATCGCGTACAGCATGGTCAGGACGCGGTATCCGGCGAGCGCACGCCACAGCGGCAGCTCGACCGACATCCGCATGACGCGCTCGCGCTTGGGCATCTCCCCCGGTCCCCCCGTTTCCCCCGCCTCGCCGTGCCCGTCCTACGAATCGGCCTTCTTCTCGGCCTTCCCGGCCTTCTCCGCTTCCTTCGCCGCCTTGGCCGCCTCCGCGATCTGCCGCTTGGCGGCGGTGGCGTACATGTCGACGTACTCCTGGCCGGAGAGCTTCATGATCTCGTACATGACCTCGTCGGTCAGGGCGCGCAGCACGAACCGGTCGTGCTCCATGCCCTGGTAGCGGCTGAAGTCCATGGGCTCGCCGATGCGGATGCCGGGCCGCATCAGCTTCGGCACGACCTTGCCGGGCGGCTGGATCTTCTCCGTGTCGATCATGGCGACCGGGATGACCGGCGCGCCGGTGGCGAGGGCCACGCGCGCGAGCCCGCCGGGCTTGCCCCGGTACAGCCGGCCGTCGGGCGAGCGGGTGCCCTCGGGGTAGATGCCGAACAGCTCGCCGCGCTCCAGCACCTCTATACCGCTCTTGATCGCCGCCTCGCCGGCGCCGCGCGCCCCGGAGCGGTCCACCGGGAGCTGACCGACCCCCTTGAAGAAGGCCGCGGTGAGCCGGCCCTTCACGCCGGGGGTCGTGAAGTACTCGGCCTTGGCGATGAAGGTGACCTTGCGGTCCAGCACGGCCGGCAGGAAGAACGAGTCCGAGAAGGACAGATGGTTGCTGGCCAGGATGGCGGCACCCGTGGCCGGAATGTTCTCCAGGCCCTCCACCCAAGGCCGGAAGGCGACCTTCAGCGGGCCCCCGATGGCGACCTTCATCGTGCCGTACAACACCCGTGTGCCTCCTGTTTGCGTCGAGGAGACCTTAACCCGGAGGACCGTCAATGGGCCCGACGACCCTGGTCGGTGTCAGTGCGGTCGCGTACGGTGAAGCACATGCCAGTTCTCCCCGGAGCCGAGCCGTACCGCCACGAGGGCGGGGAGGTGGGGGTTCTCCTCTGCCACGGCTTCACCGGCTCGCCCCAGTCGCTGCGCCCCTGGGCGGAGCACCACGCGGCCCACGGCCTGACCGTGTCCCTGCCGCTGCTGCCCGGCCATGGCACGCGCTGGGAGGACATGCAGCTCACGGCCTGGCAGGACTGGTACGCGGAGGTGGACCGCGAGCTGCACGCGCTGGCCGCGCGCTGCTCCCGGGTGTTCGTCGGCGGTCTGTCGATGGGCGGGGCGCTGGCCCTCCGGCTCGCCGCCCGGCACGGCGAGCAGGTCGTGGGCGCGGTGGTCGTCAACCCGGCGAACAAGGTGCACGGCCTGTCGGCGTACGCCCTGCCGGCGGCCCGGCATCTGGTGCGGACGACCAAGGGCATCGCGAGTGACATAGCGAAGGAGGGCGCGGCGGAGCTGGGCTACGACCGGGTGCCGCTGCACGCGGCGCACTCGCTGCGCGCGGGCCTGCGCCGGCTGGACGGCGAGCTGCCCCAGGTCACCCAGCCGTTGCTGCTGCTGCGCAGCGCCCAGGACCACGTCGTCCCGGCGGCCGACTCGGCGCGGGTGCTCGGCCGGGTGTCGTCCACGGATGTCACGGAGATCGTGCTGGAACACAGCTACCACGTCGCGACGTTGGACGTGGATGCGGACCGGGTCTTCGAGGAGAGCCTCGCCTTCATCGGCCGGCTCGCACCCAGTGTCGGCAAGGAAGGGACGGCCGCAGTTGGCTGAGCACGACTCCGACCGTGAGGACCGCGAGGGCCGTGAGGACCGCGAGGGCCGTGAGGACCGCGGGGACCGCGAGCCGGACAAGCAGGAGGTGCCGTTCGACGAGGACGCCGCCTGGCGGGCGATCGTCGCCGGGTACGGCGCGGAGCCGCCGGACCCGCCGGGGGCCCGGCCCTTCAGGCCGGTGGAGGATCTCGCGCTCCCGGAGCCGAAGCCGGTCGATCCGGTGAAGGACCCGGTGGCGAACCCGGTGAAGGATCCGGTGGCGAACCCGGTGAAGGACCCGGAGAGCGAGTCCCCGCGGGCCGCGGACGACTCCGTGGACCGGCAGGCCGCCCGGCCGCTGGGCGGCTCGGTCGCCTTCGCGCCCGGTGTCGGCCCGCGTGACTTCACGCCGGCCGAGCCCTCCGACGACGACTTCGACGAGGAGGACGAGGGCCACTTCGTCCCGCCGGAGCCGCCCCCGCTGCCGACCGCGGACACGACGGCCAGGTTCGCCTGGCTCGGGGTGGTCGGCGGCCCCGTGCTGCTCCTGCTGGCCGTGCTGCTCGGCTGGGACATGACCTGGTGGCTGGCGACCGCCGGCATCGGCGGTTTCCTCGGCGGCTTCGTGACGCTGGTGACGCGGATGCGGACGGACGACGACGAGGACGAGGACCCGGGGCGCGGGGCCGTGGTCTGACGGCGGAAGGACGAGCCGGGCCGCCGCCTGAACTTTGTACAGGCGGCGGCCCGGTGACCTATCGTGGGCCCATGCCGCGCGACACGCTCACCCCGGAGACGATCGTCCGGACCGCGGTGGAGCTGCTGGACGACGAGGGCCTCGAGGGCCTGAACATGCGCAGTCTGGGCCGGCGGCTCGGCGTCGCCGCCACGGCCGTCTACTGGCACGTCCAGAACAAGGACGACCTGGTGCTGATGGCCGCCGACCATGTGTGGCGGGAGATCGAACTGCCGCCGCTGGACCCCGCCCACTGGCGCGGCACCGCCACGGCGATGGCCGACGGCCTGTACGCGATGTTCGTCCGCCATCCCTGGCTGGTGCAGGCCATCAGCTCGCACCTGCTCTACGGCACCGGCATGTCCCGCTACGACGACCATCTCCTCGGGGTCTTCGAGACCGCCGGCTGCACCGCCGAGGAGGCCGACCGCGCCGCGGGTGCCGTCTTCACCTTCGTTCTCGGCCATGCGCTCGGGGCCTCCGCCACGGCCTCCCTGACCCGCAAGCTGCGCCGGGCGGGCGGGGACCCCGAGCGGGCCTTCAAGGAGACGCTGGCGCGGGCGGCGGAGACGGCCGAGCCCTTCCCCCGGCTGCGCGCACGGCTGCACACGCCCGCGGCCACCGAGTACGCCGCCGCGCCCGAGGGCACCTTCGCGGCCGGTCTGCGGGCCCTGCTCGACGGCCTCGGCGCGCGCTGACGGCCGCTCAGCCCGCCTCCGCCGCCCGCCCGAAGAACCGGCCGGCCAGGTCGACGCCGGTCACCGTGCCGTCGGCGCCGCGGGAGAGGAATCCGCGCTGCCCCCTCAGGCCGCCCTCGGTGACGAGGTACTCGTCGCCGTCGCCGGGCAGGAAGCCGATCGCGGCGGCCGGGTGGTCCGGGGGCATCTCCGCCTCGGAGGCGGCACGGATCTCCGGCTTGATGCCGACGGCGAGCGTGAGCCGGCCCTCCCCGGCCGCGATGTCCCCGGCCGCGACGTCCTCGGCCGCGATGTCCAGGTACATGGCGTCGATCTCGTACCGCCCGGCGGCCTCCCGCGCCCGCGCCGCGTCGTACGGCAGCGGCTCCGGTTCCCGCTCGACCACGCCGAGGTACAGCTCCAGCGCGCGCTTGACCACGCTCTGGTTGAACAGATGGCCGTCGGGGCCGGCGTTGGCCAGCGAGACGACGGCGAAGTCGTGGTCCGGCACCAGCAGCAGCTCGGCGAACTGCCCGTTGCCCGAACCGCCGTGGCCGACCGTGCGGACCCCTTCGACGTCGCGCAGGAACCAGCAGATGCCGAAGCCGTCGCCGAGCGTGCTGCCCCGCAGCTCGACCGTCGGCCGCTTCATCCGGTCGAGCGTGCCGGCGGAGAGCAGGCCCTCCCCGTCGCCGAGGTGGAACCGGGCCCAGCGCAGCAGATCGCCGGCCGAGGAGACGACGCCGCCGCCCGGGTTGTCGCCCCGGGCGCCGGCCGGCCAGGCCTTCCAGGGGCGGGCGGGGGCGAGGCCGCCGTCCTCGGTGCGGTGGTGGCCGACGGCGAAGCGCCGGACCACGACGTCGTCCAGGTCGAAGACGGTGTCGGCGAGGCCCAGCGGGTTCAGCAGCAGCTCGGCCAGGGCCTTCTCGAACGGCGTTCCGGTGACGTTCTCGATCACCCGGCCGAGCAGGTTGTAGCCGGCCTGGCTGTAGGAGGCGCGGGCGCCGGGCGGCGCGATCTGCGGCAGCCGGTCCAGCCGGGCGACCCAGGCGGCCAGCGAGCCGTCGGACCCGCCGGCGTCGATCAGGTTCCAGTCCAGGCCCGCGGTGTGGTTGAGGAGGTGCAGCACGGTGATCCGCGCGGCGGCCTCCTCGTCGGCGAGCCGCAGGTCGGGGACGTAGCGGCGGACCGGCGCGGCCAGGTCCACGCGCCCCTGCTCGACCAGGCGCATGAGGGCGGTCGAGGTGAAGGTCTTGCTCACCGAGGCCACGTGGAACAGCGTGTGTTCGTCGACCGGCAGGGGGTGGCCGGCGCTGGTGACCCCGTGCGCGATGTAGCTCTCCCGGCCGCCGGTGAGGACGCCGACGCAGGCGCCCGGTATCCCGTACTCCTTCGCCGCGGCCGTGACGGACGCGGACAGTTCCGTGTGGGACATCGGTTCCCCCTGGTGCCGTTTCATGGACTCGCCGTGGACTTGAACTAAGTACAGGAAGGACAGTAGAGCGCCCGCGAACGGACGCGCAAGGGCATTCCTGTACTTAGTTCAAGCGGTCGGCCGGGTCGCGGGGACGCGGAGCGCGGCCAGCACCGGGAGGTGGTCCGTGGCCGCGGTCAGGTCGTCCCGGGTGACGCCCGGCTGGTCCACGGGGACACCGCAGCCGAGGACCTCGATGCCCTCGGTGGCGAAGATCGCGTCGATGCGCTGGTGGGGATCGGCCGGGGTGGAGGTGAACTCGCCGCCCCAGGGCGCGGTCGTACGGCAGTCCCGGAGGCTCTCGGCGAGCCGGCGGAAGGTGCGGCCGTCGGGGCGCTCGTTGAGGTCGCCGCCCGCGACGGCGTGTTCCACGCCCAGGCCGGCGAGGCGGTCGAGGAGCATGCCGCCCTGCTCGTGGCGTTCGTCCCGCTGGAGGCTGAGGTGGCAGCTGAGCACGCCCAGGCGGGCGCCGCCGAAGCGGACCACCGCGGTCGCGAAGCCCCGCCGGTGCAGCCCGGGGGTGAGCGGGAGGAGGACGTCCTCCGTGCGTTCGACGGTGGCTCGCAGACTGCACAGGATCGCCGGTCCCGCCGCCGTCGCCCCTCCGGTGAGGACGACCGTGCCGGAGGCCGCCGCGAGGCGGGCGAGCTTCTTGCGCCAGCGGAAGAAGCGGGGGGCTTCCTGGAGGAGGACCAGGTCGGGGGCGCAGGCGGCGATCACCCTGGCGAGGGCGGCGGTGTCGTCGCGCATCGAGCGGATGTTGTAGCTCAGAACCCTGATGACCGCGGAACCGTCGTCTTCCGTACGGGAGTTGGGGAGCAGGGGGGTTGCCATGCCGTCAATCTACGCCGCTCGGGGACGCGGGCGTCGCATGGCTCGGGGCGCTCGGAAGGCGAGCGTTACATGACCGGGTCGGGCTCCCGGGCCAGGTCGGCCGCGCCCACCATGCCCGCCTTGTTGCCCAGCTGGGCAGCGATCACGTCGGCCACCGGGCGCCAGTTGCCGCCCACCAGCCAGCGCTTGTACGACTTGCGGATCGGGTCGAGGACCAGGTCGCCCTCGTCGGAGAGGCCGCCGCCGACGATGAACGCGGACGGGTCGAAGAGGGAGGCCAGGTCGGCGAGGCCGGCGCCGGCCCAGCGGGCCAGCTCGCGGTAGGAGTCCACGGCGACGGGGTCGCCCTGGCGGGCGGCCATCGAGATGTGCTTGCCCTCGATGCCGTCGGGGGTGCCGTCGCCCAGCGCCAGCAGCACCTCGGCGCGCTCGGGGGTGGCGTTGGCACGCTGCTTGGCGTACCGGACCAGGGCGCGGCCGGAGGCGTACTGCTCCCAGCAGCCCTGCGAGCCGCAGCCGCACAGCAGGCCGTCCGGGACCATCCGGATGTGGCCGAACTCCGCGGCCACGCCGAAGTGGCCGCGGCGCAGCTTGTTGCCGATGATGATGCCGCCGCCGAGGCCGGTGCCGAGCGTGATGCAGATGACGTTGCGGTGGCCCTTGCCGGCGCCGAACCGGTACTCGCCCCAGGCGGCGGCGTTGGCGTCGTTCTCGACCACGACGGGGAGGCCGGTGCGGGCCTCGACCTTTTCCTTGAGCGGCTCGTTGCGCCAGTCGATGTTGGGCGCGAAGTAGACGGTGGAGCGCTGCCGGTTCACGTAACCGGCCGCACCGATGCCCACGCCGACGATCTCGTGCCCGGCGCGCGCCCCCTCCACCGCCGAGGCGATGGCGTCCACGATGGCCTCGGGCGTGGTGGGGGTCGGCACCTTGAAGGTCGAGAGGATGTTGCCTTCCTCGTCGACCACGCCGGCCGCGATCTTCGTGCCGCCGATGTCGACGCCGATGGTGAGTCCCATGAATCCCTCAGTTTCGGTCGAGCCCCGCTACGGCCAACCGTACCCGAGGCCCTGCCCCGGGAGGGCTTCAGTCCAGGTCGATGCGTTCCCCCGGGCCGGTGCCCTCGCCCCGGTCGCGCCGGTCCGCCCGGTCGTCCGCCGGGTCGGCCGTGCGGGCGGTCCAGCGCCGCTCCTGGTGGTGGACGGCGGAGCGGTAGGCGGCGAGCAGCTCGCCGCCGGCCGCGGCCAGGTGGTCGAAGACGTCCGGGTTGCGTTCCACGACGGGCTCCACGGCGGCCTTCGCCTGCTGGACGACCTGCCGCACCACCTGCTGGGCGGCGGGTCCGGCGAGGCTGCCGAGGAGCGGTGACGGGAGGCCGGACAGCTTGTCGGCCACCGCGTCCACGAGCTTCTTCAGTTCCTCGGCGGCGGAGCCCGGCGGCGGGCCGTGCTCGGCGCGGCGGCGGGCCTTCTCGGCGGCGAGGTCCTCGGCGCAGGCCGTGGCCCAGGCGTCGGCGTCGGCCGCCCTCGCCTGCTCCTTCTCGAAGGCCTCGGATGCGGGGCGCTCTTCGCTCATGGCGGCTCCTGACTACGGTTCGCCTTTACGACGTTACCCGAACGGGCGTTTTCCGTTCACCGGCGAGCGGCGGGCCACAGGTCCGGGTCCGGGGCGAAGCGGATGCGCAGTTCCCCCTCCCGCAGCGCGGCGCCGGCGACCGTGCAGCGGCGCAGGGCGGAGGGCAGCGGGACGATCCGGCGGAAGGGGCCCGCGGTGATCAGGAGTTCGTCGCCGCGCCGGATCAGGTCCAGCTCGTCCCGTATCGCGCCGGGCAGCGGCAGCTGCCAGACCAGCACGCCGTCCTCGGCGATCCGGTCGGTGACCGGCCACTCGACCGGGGTGGCCGCCGGGTTGACGGCGGGCACGTGGAGGGCGGTGAGGTCGTCGGGGCCCTGCGGGTCGCGGCCGAGGTGCGGGACGGCGTGGACGTCGTACGACTCCGACCAGTCGGCGAGCGTCTTGCGCTGCTGGGCCAGGAGGGACAGAAGGGGGGCGAGGCCCGGTGCGGGGCGGGGATCGGGCGCCGGGTGGGCGAGGTCTCCGGCGTCCGCCTCCGGCAGGGTCCGGTTGGCGATCAGGGCCTCGGTGCGCAGGCCGCGCAGGGCGAGGCCGAGGGTGGCGGTGCGGACGGCGTCGGCGCCGGCCGGGCCGGGTTCGGCGACCAGGCGCACGGTGGTGTCCCGGTCGGTGAGGACGGATTCGACCGCGGCCAGTTCGACGTCCCAGCGGGCCGCCGTCTCGTACAGCCAGTCGGCGGGCATGGGGACGCCGGCCAGCCGGCCGAGGACCGGGCGCAGGGCGCGGGCGGCCTGTCGCTCGGGCGGGAGCAGGCGGCGCAGATAGCGGCGCAGCTCCTCGGGCAGGCCGAGCAGGGTGAGGGCCGCCGGGAGGGGCGGGAGGTCGACGACGAGGAGGTCGTAGCGCTCGGAGAGGGCCGCGTCCCGCAGCGCGCGCAGGAAGGACAGTTCCTCCGCGCCGGGCAGCGGGGTGACCTCCTCGGCGTCGAGGCGGGCGGCGCCGAGCAGGTCCAGGACGTTCGCGGCGCGGGACTGGAAGGCGGTGAGGTCCTGCCGGAACCGGTCGGCCGCGTCCGGGCGCCAGGCGGTGAGGTGCGGCGCGACCTCCGTCGGCGCCGGTCCCGTCGCGGTGCCCAGTGCGACGCCCGGGGTGTCGGTGTGGTCGGCGCTGAGGAGGAGCGTACGAACGCCTTCGGCCGCGGCACGCAGTGCGGTCGCGGCGGCGACGGTGGTACGCCCGCTGCCGCCCGGGCCCGTGATCAGGATGGTGCGCATGACGGTGAACGGTACCGTCGCCCGCGGGAGCGGAACGGGGGAGGCTACTTCTCCCCCGACTCCACCCTCTTCTTCAGGCCCGCCAGCGCCCGGTCGATGATGACCTTCTCCGCCTTGCGCTTGATCATGCCCAGCATGGGGATCTTGACGTCGACCGTGAGCTGGTAGGTGACCTCGGTGGCGCCCGCGCCGGCCGGCTTCAGGAGGTAGGAGCCGTCCAGGGAGCGGAGCATCTGGGACTTGACCAGGGTCCAGGAGACCTCGTGGTCGCCGGTCCAGGTGTAGGCGAGGGTCTGGTCGTCCTTGATGGCGCCGGCGTCCATGACGAGACGGACCTTGTCGGCGCGGCCCCGCTCGTCGGCGGCGAGGACCTCCGCCTCCTTCACCTCGCCGGTCCAGTCCGGGTAGCGCGCGAAGTCGGCGATCACCGCCATGACGTCGGCCGGGGCCGCCTCGATCGTGATGCTCGAACTGGTGTGTTCCGCCATCGCCGTGGCTCCTCCGGATGCGGGCCGTGTTGAGAGCTTTTGTGTGCGCCGGGCTGCGCACGTGTGTGCAGCGTGAAGGCTACCGCGCCGCCGACCTGCCGCCTTCACCCCGTCCGACGGGCCTCACCATTCGAGCGCCCAGGGCGTGCCGGTGCCGGCGAAGTGCCCCACGTTCACACACTCGGTGGCGCCGATCCGCATCCGGCGCGCCAGCGGCTGGTGCACGTGCCCGAACAGGGCGTACCGCGGCCGGGTACGGCGGATGGCGTCGAGCAGGGCCCGGCTGCCCCGCTCGAAGCGGCGGGCGACGGTGTCGTACACCAGCTCGGGCACCTCCGGCGGGATGTGGGTGCACAGCACGTCCACCTCGCCGACGGCCTCGATCTTCGCCGCGTACTCCTCGTCGCTGATCTCGTACGGCGTCCGCATCGGGGTGCGCAGGCCGCCGCCGACGAAACCGAAGGTGCGCCCGCCGATCTCCACCCGCCGGCCGTCGAGGACCGTGGTGCCCGGCCGGGCGTACTCCGCCCACAACTGCGGCATGTCGACATTGCCGTAGGTGGCGTACGTCGGCGTGGGGAACGCGGCGAACAGCTCGGCGTACTGCTTGCGCACGGCCTGCTCGATGGCCGTGGCCCGGTCGGCGCCGATCCCGGCCCACAGCCGGGCGCCGAACTCGCGGGCCTCGGCGAACCGGCGGGCGGTGCGCAGCTCGACGATGCGGTCGGCGTTCTCCTTGCCGAACAGGTCCGGGAAGATGCCGCGCGAGTGGTCGGCGTAGTCGAGGAAGAGGACGAGGTCGCCGAGACAGATCAGGGCATCGGCACCCTCGCCGGCCCGCGCCAGGTCACGGGCGTTGCCGTGCACGTCGCTGACCACGTGGACGCGGGTCCGCCGGTTGCCGGAGCGTGTGGGTGCCATGGTGATCAAGCGTAGGCGTGTGCGGTGTGGGTGAACAGTGCCGGTCCGGCCTGCGGTTACTCGCCGGTCGGTTCACCCGTGGACTACTGTGCGCGCAGGGCGTCCCACGTGTGTGACGCAGCGAACATCTCGCCGGGACCCCCTGTCCTAGACGCCATACCGGCGGGTAACGTCCGGGCAGTCCAGTCGTGCTCTGGATTTCAACCACCGAAGTACCCGAGCACTTGCCCGAGCCTTGGACCGCACCGTCGCATCGCACAACGTCGTGGCGCCGGCGCCCTATGAGGAGCAGCAGTCTTGCGCGAGTTCAGCCTTCCGGCTTTGTACGAGGTCCCTGCGGACGGCAACCTGACCGACATCGTCCGCAGAAACGCCGCGCAGCATCCCGACGTCGCCGTCATCGCCCGCAAGACCGGCGGTGCCTGGCAGGACGTGACCGCCCGGGAGTTCCTGGCCGAGGTCCGCGCCGCCGCCAAGGGCCTCATCGCCTCCGGTGTGCAGCCGGGCGACCGGGTGGGCCTGATGTCCCGCACGCGGTACGAGTGGACTCTGCTCGACTTCGCGATCTGGAGCGCGGGCGCGATCACCGTGCCGGTGTACGAGACCAGCTCGCCGGAGCAGGTGCAGTGGATCCTGTCCGACTCGGGCGCGACGGCCTGTGTCGTGGAGCTGGAGACCCACGCGGCGGCCGTGGAGTCGGTGCGCGAGTCGCTGCCCGCGCTGAAGCACGTCTGGCAGATCGAGGCCGGGGGCGTGGCGGAGCTGGGGCGGCTCGGGCAGGACGTGTCGGACGGCGCGGTGGAGGAGCGCAGTTCGCTCGCCAAGGCCGACGACCCGGCGACCATCGTCTACACGAGCGGCACGACCGGGCGCCCCAAGGGCTGTGTGCTCACCCACCGCAGCTTCTTCGCCGAGTGCGGCAACATCGTGGAGCGGCTGCGCCCGCTGTTCCGTACCGGTGAGTGCTCGGTGCTGCTCTTCCTGCCGCTCGCGCACGTCTTCGGGCGGCTCGTGCAGATCGCGCCGATGATGGCGCCGATCAAGCTGGGCTGCGTCCCGGACATCAAGAACCTCACGGACGAACTGGCCGCGTTCCGGCCGACCCTGATCCTCGGTGTGCCGCGGGTCTTCGAGAAGGTCTACAACTCGGCCCGGGCCAAGGCGCGGGCCGAGGGCAAGGGCGGGATCTTCGACAAGGCGGCGGACACCGCCATCGCCTACAGCAAGGCGCTGGACAGCCCCTCGGGCCCGTCGTTCGGTCTGAAGGTCAAGCACAAGGTCTTCGACAAGCTGGTCTACAGCAAGCTGCGCGCGGTCCTGGGCGGCCGGGGCGAGTACGCCATCTCCGGCGGCGCCCCGCTGGGCGAGCGGCTCGGGCACTTCTTCCGCGGCATCGGCTTCACGGTGCTGGAGGGCTACGGCCTGACGGAGTCCTGTGCGGCGACCGCGTTCAACCCGTGGGACCGGCAGAAGATCGGCACGGTCGGGCAGCCGCTGCCGGGTTCGGTGGT
The DNA here is from genome assembly GCF_055600785.1 of Streptomyces sp. NPDC038200. NCBI lineage: Bacteria > Bacillati > Actinomycetota > Actinomycetes > Kitasatosporales > Streptomycetaceae > Streptomyces > Streptomyces sp. NPDC038200. The sequence continues at coordinate 111,498 of NZ_JBVJYH010000015.1, read as the reverse complement.
GCGGATCGCCGACGACGGCGAGGTGCTGCTGCACGGCGAGCACCTCTTCAAGGAGTACTGGAACAACCCGGGCGCGACGGCGGAGGCGCTGGCCGACGGCTGGTTCCACACCGGTGACATCGGCACCCTCGACGAGGACGGGTATCTGCGGATCACCGGCCGGAAGAAGGAGATCATCGTCACGGCGGGCGGCAAGAACGTCGCCCCGGCGGTGATCGAGGACCGGATCCGGGCGCACGCGCTGGTCGCGGAGTGCATGGTGGTGGGCGACGGGCGGCCGTTCGTGGGCGCGCTGGTCACCCTGGACGAGGAGTTCCTGGACCGGTGGGCCGCCGAGCACGGCAAGCCGGCGGGTTCCACCGCGGCGTCGCTGCACGAGGACCCGGATCTGCTCGCGGCGATCCAGGCGGCCGTGGACGACGGCAACGCCGCGGTGTCGAAGGCGGAATCGGTGCGGAAGTTCCGCATTCTGTCCTCCCAGTTCTCGGAGGAGTCGGGCCACCTCACCCCGTCGCTGAAGCTCAAGCGGAACGTGGTGGCGAAGGACTACGCGGGCGAGATCGAGGCGATCTACGCCAAGTGATCCCGGCGGTGCCTCATGGCGCGGTGTCCTCGGCGAGGACCCGCGCCATGGTGCGTTCGGCGAGGGCCGTGATGGTGACGAAGGGGTTCACGCCGATGTTGCCGGGCACCAGCGAGCCGTCGGTGACGTAGAGGCGTTCGTAGCCCTTCACCCGGCCGTAGTCGTCGGTCGCCTTCCCGAGGACACAGCCGCCGAGGGGGTGGTACGTGAAGTCGTCGGCGAAGACCTTGCTCCCGGAGCCGAACAGGTCGTAGCGGTAGAGGGTCGCGTTGGCCCGGTTGATCCGGTCGAACAGCTTCTTGGCCATGCCCACCGACACCGCGCTCTGGGCCGCGGTCCAGCCGAGCTTCACCGTGCCGGAGGCGGAGTCGTAGGTGAAGGAGGCCCGTTCGGGGTTCTTGGTGATCGCCAGGTAGAGGCTGATCCAGTGCTCGAACCCCATGGGCAGCGGGGCGATCTCGGCGAAGACCGGGTTGTCGGCGTTGGCCCAGTCGTCGATGCCCATCACCGGCATGGTGGCCTCGTTGGCGCCGACGGTGTCCCAGACGTGGTTGGCGCGGCCGAGCATCGTGTTGCCGTTGGTGCCCCAGCCCGCGCCCACGGCGGAGTCCAGGTCCGGCAGGGTTCCGGTGTCACGGGCGCGCACGAGGAGTTCGGTGGTGCCGATGCTGCCGCCGCCGAGGAAGAGACGGGTGCAGCCGTACTGCGTGGTCCCGACGACCGCACCGGTGGTGTCGATCCGGTCGGCGGTCAGGACGTACGACCCGTCGCTCGCCCGGCTGACCGACCTCACCTTCTCCAGGGTGTGGACGGTGACGTTGCCGGTGCCGAGGGCGGCGGCCAGATAGGTCTTGTCGAGGCTGCGCTTTCCGTGGTTGTTGCCGTAGATGACCTCGCCCGCGAGGGCGGACTTCGTGGCCGTACCGGCGGCCTCCTGCTGCATGTAGCCGAAGTCGTAGACGTTCGGGACGAAGGTGGTCCTCAGCCCCGCGTTGCCGGCGGCCTTCCGCGAGGTGCGGGTGAACCGGTACCACTCGGTGGACTCGAACCACGCCGGGTCGATCGTGTTGACGCCGAGCATGGCGCGGGCGCGGGGGTAGTAGGTGCCGTACATCTCGTCGGCGTCCACGGTCGGGAACTGCTCGGTGAAGTACGACTTCAGGGGCGTGACCGCCATGCCGCCGTTGACGAGGGAGCCGCCGCCGACGCCGCGGCCGACGTAGACGGACATGTCGTCGTAGTGCACGCGGTCCAGGACGCCCGGGTAGGAGCTGATGTCCTTGTTGACCAGGTCCAGCCAGAGGAAGGTCGCCAGCGGGGCCTCCGTGCGGGTGCGGAACCACATGGAGCGCTGGTCGGGGGTGCCGGTGGAACAGAACACCTTGCCGTCGGGGCCGGCGGTGTTCCACAGCCGGCCCATCTCCAGGACGAGGGTGCGGATGCCGGCCTGGCCGAGGCGGAGGGCGGCGACCGCGCCGCCGTAGCCGGATCCGACGACGATCGCCGGGGAGTTGTCGGTGGGGGCGGGTTCGGCGGCCCGGGCGGACTGGAGACCGATACGGGTGAAGCCGAGGGTGGCCGCGGCTTGGAGCGCGGCCATGCCGAGTATGTGACGTCTCGTCATCTGACGCTGTATCAGGTTTGCTGCCATGTGCGCAGCATGGGCGGATTTTCACGTTCCGCCTAGGGGCCGCGCCAGGAAGACGACGGCGACCGGGGGCGGGCGCGGCGCGGTCCGGGGGGCCGGGTGCGGTGCGGGGGCCGGGTGTGGTGCGTGGGCGGGTGCGGGTCCTTCACGGCACGCTCGCGCGGCGCGGTCCCGGGGGGGCGGGTGCGGTGCGTGGGGGGTCCGCGGCCGTGCGGTCGCGCTACAGAAGGTCCCTGAGGGTGTCCGCCAGCAGGTCCCAGCGCCACTTCTCCTCGACCCACCGGCGGCCCCGCTCCCCCATCCGGCGGCGCAGTTCGGCGTCGCCGAGGAGGGTGACGATGCGTTCGGCGGCCTCGGCCGGCTCGCCGCCCCGGACCACCCAGCCGGTCTCCCCGTCCAGCACCGCGTCCGGGGCGCCTCCCGAGTCGCCCGCGACGACCGGCAGGCCGGTGGCGGACGCCTCCAGGTAGACGATGCCGAGGCCCTCCACGTCCAGGCCGCCGCGGCGGGTGCGGCAGGGCATGGCGAAGACGTCCCCGGCGCCGTAGTGCGCGGGCAGCTCGGACCAGGGGACCGGGCCGGTGAAGCGGACGGAGCCGGCGACACCGGTCTCGGTCGCCAGCCGGCGCAGGTCCTTCTCGTACGGTCCGCCGCCGACGATCAGCAGGACGGCGTCCGGCTCGGCGGCGAGGATCCGCGGCATGGCCCGGATCAGGGTGTCCTGGCCCTTGCGCGGCACCAGGCGGGAGACGCAGACCACGACCGGCCGGTCGGTGAGGCCGAGCCGCGCCCGGACCTCGTCGCCGCCGGATCCCGGGTGGAAGGTCTTCTCGTCGACGCCCGGCGGCAGCTGCACCATCCGCGAGGCCGCCTCCGGCGTGAGCGCGGTGGCGATCCGGGAGCGGGTGTACTCGCCCAGATAGGTGATCGTGTCCGTGCCCTCGCCGATCCGGCGCAGCAGCTGCCGGGCGGCGGGCAGCTGGGCCCAGCCCGCCTCGTGCCCGTGGGTGGTGGCCACCAGCCGCCGGGCGCCGGCCCTGCGCAGCGCGGGTGCCATCAGGCCGAGCGGGGCCGCGGCGCCGAACCACACCGAGGTGCAGCCGTGCTCGCGGAGCAGTCCGACCGCCCGCCGGGTGGCCCCCGGGGTGGGCAGCAGCATCGTCGTGCGGTCGCGGACGACGGGGAAGGGCTGCTCGGCGTCGAACGCGGCGGTGGCCTCGGCGCCCTCCCGGCCGCGCTTCCAGGTGGAGGCGTAGACGACCAGCCGGTCGGGGTCCAGGCGGAGGGCCATGTTGTGCAGGAATGCCTGGATGCCGCCCGGCCGGGGCGGGAAGTCGTTGGTGACGATCAGGGTCTTGTGCATCGCCGCCGACCCTACCGAACGGGCCGTCCCCCGGCCGGGCCCGGCCGAGCCTGTGGCATGCGCACAGGCCCGCAGGACATCATGGTCGCTCGAAGCGGATTCGAACGGCACCGGAATCGAACGGCAGGGGATCACGTGGAGACGAAAGCCGCCGCACGGTCCCTGACCCGGCTGCTCGCGACCTGGGGCGCCACCCGCGCGGTGCTGCTGCTGTTCGTGTTCCGGGTGTACGTCTTCCCGGGCCCGGACGTCACCTCGGACGTGTCGGTGATCTACCGCGGCTGGTACGAGGTGCTGCGGCAAGGAACGTTTCCGCTGGACGACGTGACCTGGCAGTACCCGCCCGCCGCGGCCCTGGCGGTCCTCTCCCCCGCCCTCCTGCCGTTCCTGTCGTACGCGCACGCCTTCTTCGTGCTGGCCTGCCTGGCCGACGTCGTCGTGCTGGTCCTGCTGCGCCACGCCGGCCGGGGCTCCGGCCGGTCGTCGCGCGGGGCCTGGATGTGGGTGGCGGGCGTGCCGCTGCTCGGGCCGACGGTGTACGCCCGCTACGACGTGATGGTGACCGCGGTGGCCGTGGCGGCGCTGCTCGCCGGGACCCGGCACCCCCGGGTGCTGGGCGCGCTGACCGCGGTCGGGGCGCTGGTGAAGGTGTGGCCGGCGCTGCTGCTGGTCGGCGCGGTGCGGCGGCGGGCGTGGGCGTCGGCGGCGGTGACCGCGGCGGGCGTCGCGCTGCTGTTCACGCTGTCCATGCCGGGCGCGTTCGCGTTCCTGACCTTCCAGCGGGACCGGGGCACCGAGGTGGAGTCGCTGGGCGCCCTGGTCTTCCATGTGGCCCGGCACTTCGGCTGGCAGGGCGAGGTGCTGCTGAACTACGGCTCGATCGAGTTCCTGGGTCCGCACGTGGACCAGGTCAGCACGGCCGCGCTGGCGCTGACCGGGGCCGCGTTCGGCTGGCTGCTGCTGTGGCGGCTGCGGGCGCGCCGTGCGGCGCCGCACACCCTCGCCGAGGCGGCCCTCACGGCGGTGCTGCTGTTCACGGTGACCAGCCGGGTGATCAGCCCGCAGTACCTGGTGTGGCTGATCGGCCTGGCCGCCGTCTGTCTCACGTACCGGGCGAGCCGCATGGCCGGCCCCGCCCTGATGATCGCGCTCGCGTCCTTCGTGACGGTCCTGGAGTTCCCGCTCGGCTTCTCCCACGTGGTGCTGAGCGACTGGTACGGCATCACGCTGCTGGCCCTGCGCAACGGCCTGCTGGTCGCGGCCACGGTCACGGCGGCCCGCCGGCTGTGGCGCTCGACCGTCCCGCCGGCCGCGACGGCCCCCTTCCCGCCTCAGGCCACCCGGGCCGAGGAGACCCCGGTCTCCTCCTGACGCGCGGACCGCCGCGTCGGCACCGCCACGGCCGCGCACTGCACGGCCATCGCGAGCGCCAGGGCCAGGCAGACGCCGGGCAGGCCGTGACCGGAGAGGGCGTACGCCAGGGGCAGCTGGACGGCGGTGCCGAGCAGGGTGATCCGCAGCAGCGCGGGCGCTCCCCCGCCGCCCTCGAAGACCCCGCCGACCGCGATGAAGCAGGCCATCAGCAGCAGGTAGGGGCCGATGCAGCGGAGGAACAGCACGCCTTGGCGGGCCACCTCGGGACCGGCGCCGAACGCGGCCATGAGCCAGGGGGCGGTGGCGGCGAACAGGACGGCGGCCAGCAGGCCCAGCGCACCGGCGAGGAGCACCGCCTGCCGGGCGATGTCCCGGCGGGCGTCCCGGCCCGCGCCCCGGGTGTGCGCGGTGTGGATGGCCGCGGCCTGGCGCACCGCGTAGCAGGCCATGGTGGCGACGTACATGACCTTGTAGGCGATCGAGTACGCGGCCACCGCCGTCACCCCGAGCCGCGCCACGATCGCCACCAGCACCAGTGTCCCGGCCTGCCGCACGGTGAAGTCGGCGGACATGGGCAGCCCGGTGGCGAGGGTGCGGCGCAGGGCGGCGGTGCGCGGCCCGGCGAGGGGCCGGGCGCGGGCGGCCGTTCGCAGCAGGGGGTCGCGGCGCAGGGCACGCAGCCCCACCGCGAGGGCCACGCTCCGGCACAGCACGGTCGAGGCGGCGGCGCCGGGGACGCCGCAGAGGTGGATCAGGGCGGGGTCGCACACCAGGATCAGCCCGTTGGCCAGCAGGGCGAGCCGCATGGGCGTGCGGGTGTCGCCCGCGCCCTTGAGGATGCCGTCGACGAGTTGCTGCACGAAGAAGACGGCCGTGCCGGGCAGGGAGATCGCGAAGTACGCGGCGGCCAGGCGCGGGGCCGGGCCCCCGCCGCCGAGCACCAGGGCGGCCAGCGGTTCGCGCAACACGAAGCCGCCCACCGCGACCACGGGCGTGATCAGCGCGCACAGCGCCCCGCCGCCGCGGACGGCGGCCCGCACGGCCGCCGGGTCGCGGGCCCCCCGGGCGTGCGCCACCAGCACCGTCGTACCGGAGGCGAAGACGAGCGCCACGCCGAGCAGCACGTTCTCCGTGTTGGTCGCGACGGCCACGGCGGCGACGGCGGCGCCGCCGAGCCGGGACACCCAGACGGTGTTGATGATCCCGGAGGCGACCGAGGCGAGGAGCGAGAGGTAGACGGGGCGGGCGAGCGAGACGAGTTGCCCCCGATGGGCGTTCACGAGTTTCCCCCTCCGATCGAAATACCTCGGTTAGAGGTATCTCGATTAGAGGTAGCATGGGTGTCCTGTCCGCTGCAACGAGGAGTTGGCGTGCTGGAGTTGTCGATCCTGGGCTTCCTCGCCGAGGAACCGCTGCACGGCTACGAGCTGAAGGAGCGCATCAAGGCGCTGAGCGGACACGTCCGCCCGGTCAGCGACGGCGCGCTGTACCCGGCCATCAACCGGCTCGTCGCCGCCGGCCTGCTCGACCAGCGCGCCGAGGACGGCGCCGGCGCCGCGCCGCGCCGCACGCTGTCCCTGACCGGGCGGGGCCGCACGGAGCTGCTGGAGCGGCTGCGCAGTCCCAAGCAGGCGGAGATCACCGACCACGTCCGCTTCAACACGGTCCTGGCCTTCCTGCGCCATCTGGACGATCCCGCCGGGCAGGCCGCCGTGCTGCGCCGCCGCCTGGAGTTCCTGGAGGCCCCGGCGAGCTTCTTCTACCGGGAGGGCGAGCCGGTGCGCGCGGAGCAGGCCGGGGACCTGTTCCGGGAGGGCATGCTGCGCGTCGCGCGGGCCACCGGGAACGCCGAGCGGGAGTGGCTGCGGGAGGCCATCGGCGTGCTCAGCCGAGCTGCGCCGTGAGGTACTCGCGCCAGCGCGCGGTGAACTGCTCCGGCGTCGTCCCGAGCACCTTCTTCAGCGCCCCCTCGACCGCGCCGGCCCGCTTGTCGTGGGCGCCGACGGACCGGTAGAACGCCCCGAGCCGGGTCGCGCCCCACCGGTCGGCGATCATCCGGCAGGCCAGCCAGCCCCCCTCGTAGGCCCGCGCCAGTTCGGTGGGCTCGCTGGTGAAACCGAAGTCCTTGTCGCCGGGGAGCGTGTCGGGCGCCTCGCCGTCCCGGACGGCGCGGGCCAGTTCCGGGGCGGCCTCGTCCGGGGCGCGGCCGGTGCCGAGATAGCCGACCCAGTCGGCGTAGCCCTCGGAGAGCCACAGCGGGGTGGCGGCGGTGGTGGCGGCCCGGGTGGCGACATGGGCCGTCTCATGGGTGAGGACGACCTGCTTGCCGAGGTCGCCGAGCACGGCGTACGCCTCGGGGTTGACCACCACCCGGTCCGCGGGCGCCGTGCCGGAACCGCCGGCCTCTCCCGTGGTGACGGCCGCGATGCCCCGGTAGTCGGCCTCGGGCGAACCCAGCAGGGCCGCCATGCCCGCCAGCGACCGCGGGACCAGGACGACGACCCGGCGGCTCCATCTCGTGCCCCACGCCCCGGAGACGGCCGGCACCGCCCGGTCGGCCAGCCGGGCGTACGGCTCCAGCCCGGCCGCGGACCCGTCGGCGCCGAGCACCAGGCTGTGCGCGCCCCGGACGGCGGCCACCGTGCCCTGGTCCCACAGCTGCTGCCCGGCCTTCCTGGCGGGCTTGTCGGCGGTGACGTACCAGTGGCCGTCGGCGGTGCGGCCGAGGGTGAGGGTGCGGCGGGCGTCGACGGGTGCCCGGTCGTAGCCGGCGACGCGGTAGCGCAGGTCGGCGTCGGCGGTGGCGCCGGAGCCGGTGCGGCGCAGAGCAGTGACCTTGTAGGCCCAGGAGGCCAGCGGGAGGGCGCGCAGCCGGGTGTACTCCGTGCGGGTGCCGGTCGCGCCGTACGCCGCCTCGTCGTGGCCGAGCAGGGCCGCCGAACGCCGGTCCAGCACCTGCTGCACCTCCGCCCGCGCCGGGTCTCCGGCAGGTTTCCCGGTACACCCGGCGAGCGGCAGCAGCAGACCGAGCCCCACCGCTCCGATGCTCCACGCCCGCCCGCGACCAGCCACTTCCCGATCGTACGGCGAGCGGCGCGGTCAGGGGCGGGTGACCGAGGAGACCGGCATCATCCCGACCGGGTCGTAGCGCACCGGAGCGCCGGGGTAGGGGGCGTGGACGACCTGGCCGTTGCCGACGTACATCGCCACATGGCTGGCGTCGGAGCGGTAGACGACCAGGTCGCCGGGGCGGGCCTGGGAGAGCGGGACCTGCCGGCCCGCGAACCGCTGCTCCTGCGAGGTGCGCGGCAGCTGGATGCCGGCCTGCGCGTACGCCCACTGCATCAGGCCGGAACAGTCGAAGCCGGAGGGGCCGTTGGCGCCCCACACGTAGGGGCGGCCGAGGGCGGAGCGGGCGGCGGCCAGGGCCGCGGCGGCACGGACGTCGGGGACGGCGGCGCCGGCCGGGCCGGGCAGGTCCGGGCGGCTGCCGCGGGAGGCCCGGTCGTAGGCGGCGCGCTCGGCGGCGGGCAGGGCGTTGATCAGCTGCCGGGCCCGGGCGAGCTTGTGCTCCACGGTCCGCTTGTGCGCGGCCACGGCCTTGCGGCTCTTCTCCAGCTCGGCGAGCTTCCCGGCCGTCTCGGAGCGCTCCTGGGCGAGTTCGCGCAGCGCGGACTGCAGCTCCTTGAGCCGCCCGGCCTGCCGGGCGCCGATGCGGTCGAGCGTGGACGCCTTGTCCAGGTAGTCGTCGGGATCGGCGGAGAAGAGCAGGGCGACCGTCGGGTCGATGCCGCCGGCCCGGTACTGGGCGCCGGCCAGCGAACCGAGCTGCTCGCGCAGGTCGTTGACGCGCTGCTGCTGGCGGGCGATGCGGTCGTGCGCCTCGCGGACCTCCCGGCGCAGCTTGCCGGCGCGCTCGTCGGCCTTGTCGTAGGCCTGGGTCGCCCGCTCCGCCTCCTCGTAGAGGCGGTCCACCTCGGCGCGGCCGTCGCCGCCGGGCGCCGCGTGCGCCGCCGGTACGGCGCCGAGCACGGCCGCCGCGGCCGACAGCATGCCCAGGACGACACCGCCCCGGTTGGATCCGGACGGTGCAAGGCGACGATGGGACCCCACGGCAGTCCTTCTGCTGGCGGACACAGGCCGTTCCCCGGCGCCTGGGGACGGGGAGGCCCCTGCGCCGGGGAAACGCGGCAGACAGTAGCCGTGCGGAGGGGGCCCGGCCAAAGGCCGTGGCGTCAACACAGACTGACGCCCCGCCGCTGACGCAGGTCACCGGCGGGGCGAGGAGTCAGTTCGGGTTTCGGTGATTCGCCCGTTCGGGCGCCACCGTGTCCCGGACGGAACGCGGGATCAGACCCGGACGCCGAACTGGAACGGCATGTTGTTGATGGACTCGTAGCGGACCACGGCACCGGTGTGCGGGGCGTGCAGCACCTGGCCGTTGCCGGCGTACAGGCCCACGTGGTGCAGGTCGCCGTAGAAGAAGACCAGATCGCCGACCTGCAGCTGGCTGGCCGAGCCGATCCGGGTGCCGATGTTCGCCTGCGCCTCGGAGGTGCGCGGGATGGAGACGCCGGCCTGGGCGTAGGCCCAGGAGGTCAGGCCCGAGCAGTCGAAGGAGGAGGGGCCGGACGCGCCGTAGACGTAGGGCGAGCCGATCTTGCTCTGGGCGGCGGAGAACGCGGCCGCGGCACGGCCCGAGGAGGGCGGGGCGTCGCCGAGGTCCACACGCTCGGTGGAGGAGCGGTTGGCGCGCTGCTGCTCGTCGGCGAGCTGCGCCTTCTCCTTGGCGGTCAGCGTGTTGAGGAGCTTCTGCGCCTCGGTGAGCTTGGCCTGGACTTCCTTCTTCTTGTTGCCCAGTTCGGTCCGGGTGGCGGAGAGGTCCTTGAGCTTCTCCGTCGCCTCGGCCCGCTCCTGGGCGAGTTCGCGCTGTTTGTCCTGGATCTTCTTCAGCGCGTCGACCTGCTGGCTGCTCAACTGGTCGAGCGTGGAGGCCTTGTCCAGGAAGTCGTCCGGGTTGGAGGACAGGAACAGCTGGACCGAGGAATCTATGCCGCCCGAGCGGTACTGGGCGGTGGCCAGCGAACCCAGGCCGTCGCGGAGCTTGTTGAGCTCCTCCTGACCGCGGGCGACGTTGTCCTGGATGGTGGAGATTTCCTTCTGCAGCTTCTGCTGCTTCTCCTTGGCGCCGTTGTACTTCTCGGTCGCCTGCTCGGCCTGCTCGTAGAGCTTGTCGACCTTCGCCTTGACCTCGTCCTTGCCGAGCTTCTCGCTCGGGGCGGCGTTGGCGGCGTTGGCGCTGAGCGCGACGGCAGCTGCGGCAGCGGTGGTGAGCACGGTCACACGGGTGCGGCTCGGCTGCTTGGGTCGACGGTGGGACGCCACGGAGGACGAACTCCTTCTTGTGAGTGATCACCCGTTCGGAGGTTCGAGCCCAGACCCTAGTGACCCAGTTGTGATCAGTTCAAATCCTCACGGCAAAAAAACCCGTCACGCCATGCATTCTTTGCACATAACTCACATGCAGTGATGCGTGATTGACCCTACGTTGCACGACGATGCGGTCAATTCGGGCATTGCCCATGTCCGTTGGACCTTCAGGACAGTCGCTTCAGAAGCACCGCAGAGGCCACCGGTCGGGCACCCGCCTTGGCCACCCCGTCGGCGACCTCGCGGTCGGTGGAGGCGACGATGACCGGACGGCCCGGCGGCTCCGCGCGCACCAGCTGGCGGATCAGCTCGTCGGCCGTGACACCCGGCTTGGAGAACAGCACCCGGACCCCGCGCGGCGGTGCGAGCAGCACCGGCGCGGCCAGTTCGGCGCCGTCGAAGACACAGGTCACCTCGGCCCCGGTCTGCGCGGCGAGCGCCGAGAGCTGCCCCAGCAGCCGGAGCCGCTGCTTCTCCAGCGGCATCTGCGGATAGCCGGTCTTGGTCACGTTGTAGCCGTCGACGACCAGATGCGCCTGCGGCAGCGCCAGAAGCTGGTCGAGAATGGCCGGATCGTTCTCGGACAGCGCCCGCGCCGCGATGTCCTTCGGGGTCATCCGTCCCGGTTCGACCGCGTCCACGGTCTCGGCCGGACGCACGGACACCGGGGGCAGGGCGAGTTCGCGCCGCAGCCCCTGGGTGGCGTCCAGCAGGGTGTCGAGCAGCAGCCGCACCCGCATGTCCTCCACGCTGCGGCCCTCGCGGGCCGCCCGGCGGGTGGCCTCCAGCGCGGCCTCGGCCTCGCCCAGGCGGGCCTTGAGCCGCCGGGACTCGCTCTCCGCGGACGACACCTGCGCCTGCGCCTCGGCGCGCGCGGCGTCGATCTCGCCCTGCACCTTGCGCAGCGCGGCCTCGCCCCGCTTCACATCGCTGAGCGCGGCCCGCAGCTTGCGGTGAAGCGACTCCGCTTCCTTCTTCGCCGACTCCAGCTCCGCGCGCAGCCGTTCGGTCTCGGCGCGGGTGTGGTCGCGGGCCTGCGCCAGCTCCGCGCGCAGCCGCTCCAGCTCGACCCGGCTCTCCTCGTCGGCCCGCTCGGCGTCCGCGCGCTGGGCCTCCTCGCCGGCCGCGGCGACCAGCTTCACCCAGCCCGCGGGGCGCAGAACATAGGCCGCAGCCGCCACGTCGAGCGGGTCCGCGGCCGGGGGCGGGGAGCCGGAGTCGAGAGCGCCGCAGAGTTCCGGCTGCGCCTCTCTGAACTTCTCCCCGATCCGCTGCCGGAACAGCGGATCGGTCTCCAGCGCCGCCGCCATCGCGTTCCCGGCGAACTTCGCCCGGCGATTGGGGGCGAACCGGGCGTACTGCCGCAACTGGGCGGGCAGTTCCGCCACGGTCAGCCCGCCGAAGCCGTCCGCGACGATCTGCACGACCCGCCGGCGCACGCCGTCGGGCAGCGGACGGTCAAGCACCTCGGCGGTGCCGTCGCCCGGCCCCCCGCCCGCGGTCTCCACCATCCGTCACACCCCAATGCCGAAAAAGCCTCTCCGGGGGCCGCTCCGCTCAGGAGCCGGCGCCCGGCCTGTCCACGAGTTCCACCTGGTCCACCGCGTTGCACCAGCGGCAGCGCACCGATTCGATGGTCTCACTGACCACCTCGCGCTCCTCCACCGTCGGCTCGCCGGCCAGGTCGAGGTGGACGTATTCGACGACCTTCGACGAGCGGGTCACGTCGAACCGGGTGAGGTTGCCGCACAGGGTGCAGCGCCAGCGTGTCGTCGCCGTCGGCAGGGGAACCGTCATCGTGACTGTTCGCTTCCTTCTGTCGTGTGCGTCCGCGCCGCTCCCCGACGCGTGTGGCTCGTAACCCTACGGCCTGGCGGGTACTCGTCGCCCGTCCGTCCACGGCGGCGAGGCGGTCTGTCAGCTTGCGTCCCGTTACGTCATGCTCTGTAGTCATGATCAGCACCTGGAGCACGGCCGTCGGCAGGACATTCAGATCGGTCCGGGGCGCCTCGGCGCCCATGACGTACGGCCTCATCGCCCTGTGCTCTCTGGTCTTCGCCCTCGGTCCGGCCTCCGGACTGGTCCCCGGGTACGGCACCGGCGACGCCCTGCTCGCCGCGCAGCGGGCGTACTTCCGGCACTGGGGCGTGGTCCCGGCCGAGCTGTTCGCCGGACCGGCCGGCGCGGCGCTCACCCCGGCCACCGCGCTCTTCGTGCACGGCAGCTGGGTGCACCTGCTCGGCAACATGCTCTTCCTCTTCGTCTTCGGGGCGATGACCGAGGAACGGATGGGCCGAGTGGAGTTCACCCTCTTCTACGTCGGCTGCGGCTACCTCGCCCTGCTGGGCTACGCGGCGGCCAACGCCGCCTCCGCACAGTCACTGGTCGGCGCGTCCGGGGCGATCTCGGCGGTCCTCGGAGCGTTCCTCTACCTGTTCCCCCGCGCGCGGGTCACCAGTCTGCTGCCGTTCCTGTTCTTCCTGCCGCTGCGCTTCCCGGCGTGGGTCGTCCTGCCGTTCTGGGCCGCCCTGCAGTGGCTGGCGGCGGAGCAGGCCTCCGACGGGCCAGGGGTGGCCTACCTCGCGCACCTGGTGGGGTTCGGTCTGGGCTTCGGCTACGCGTGGGTGCGATACGGCCGTACGGCTAGAGTGAATCCCGCCCCAGCTCCGGTCACCGAGGGAGAGAAACAGCCGTGATCACCGCGATCGTCCTGATCAAGACCAGCGTGGACCGGATCCCCGAGATCGCGGAGCGGATCGCCGCTCTGGACAGCGTCAGCGAGGTCTTCTCGGTCACCGGCACCTACGACCTGATCGCCATGGTCCGGGTCCGGCAGCACGAGGACCTCGCCGAGGTCATCCCGGCCCGGATCAGCAAGATCCCCGGCGTGGAGGCCACCGACACGCACGTCGCCTTCCGCACCTACTCCCAGCACGACCTGGAGGCCGCGTTCGCGATCGGCCTCGACAACTAACCGTCCAGCTCCACCGCGGCGATGCCGGCCCCCGAGGGGACGTAGAGGCGGCTGCCGCGCACGACCGGGGTGTGCTGGTCGTCGCCCGCGCCGTGGCCGAGGGCCGCGTTCCAGCGCTTCTTGCCGTTCAGGTCCAGTGCCCAGACGCGGTCGGCCGCGCGGGCGTACACGGTGCCGCCGGCCACCACCGCGCGGGGCTCCGCCGCACCGCCCTCGATGCCGTACGTCCAGGCGCGGGTGCCGTCGGCCGCCCGGACGCCGTACACGGTGTTCTGTTCCGTGCCGACGGCCAGCGTCCGGTTGCCCGCGGTCAGGGCCCCGGAATCGGCCTCCCGCCGCCACAGCCGCCTGCCGTCCGCGAGGCGGAAGCCCTGGCGCAGGGCGGGGGCGTCCGCGAAGAGGGTGGTACCGGCGAGGGCGACGGCCCTGACATCGGTGCCCGCGGCCACCTGCCACTTCCGCGACCCGTCCCGCGCGTCCAGCGCCAGCAGGGTGTCGCCGAAGCTGCCCGTGCAGACCACGTCGCCCCGGACGAGGGGCGTGCCGGTGGGGCCGGCCGGGGTCTTCGCGGTCCACTTCTCGGCGCCGTCGGCGGTGTAGCGGCGCAGCCCGCCCGTGTCCGTGCCGCCGACGGAGACGAGGACGTCCGTACCGAGGAGGACCGGGACGGCGTACGACCGGTCGCCGAGGGTGCGGGTCCACCGCGGGCTGCCGGAGGGGCTCACCGCGGTCAGCCGGCGCACGTCGTCGCTGTGGAAGCCCACCACGCAGTAGACGCCGTCCCGGGTGGCCACGGGGGTGGAGACGTCGTCGCCCAGCCGGACCTTCCAGCGCTTGGAGCCGTCCCGGGAGATCGCGTGCAGCACGCCGTCGGAGGTGCCCACGTAGACGACGGAGCCGTCCGGGGAGAGCCCGCAGCAGGGGCCGTCCAGGCCGCCGATGCCACCGAGGTCGTACTGCCAGCGCAGCACGGCGGGCCGGGCGGAGGCCGGCCGCCGCGTCATGCCGGAGGCCGACGCCTCGTCGGGCGGCTGGGAGCTGGCGTGCATGGTCTCGGTGCTGAACCCCCGGTCCCACAGCAGGGCACCGCCTCCCACCCCGGCCGCCCCGCCGACGAGGGCCTTCAGCAGCCGGCGTCGCCCCGGGGCGACGGGTCCCAGGCGGCGGAGAGCCGTGAGGGAGGACGTGAGAGCCGTGGCGGCCTCGGGGGGCGAGGCGGGAGCGGGGACGCCGGTGGCGGAGGTGGTGGGGTCCGCTGCAGCCGAGGCGGCTGGAGCGGGCGGGATGGCGGGCTCGGGCTCGGGGTCGCGCTCGGGCTCGGGCTCGGGCTCGGGTGCCAGGTACTCCACGCCGCTGGGGCGGTCGTCGGCGGCCGGGCGGGGCTGCGCGGCGGGGCCGTACCAGCCGGGGCGGAGGCCGGCCCGCAGGGTGTCCGAGGTGAATCCGGCGCTCGCCACCACCTCCGCCGGCTCCGGACGCTCCAGCGGGTCCTCGCGCAGACAGGCCGTCACCAGCGGCCGCACCCCCTCGGGGACACCGGACAGATCGAAGTCGCGGGTCAGGATGCGCAGCAGGACCACCGAGTCCTGCCCCTCGCCGAAGGGTTCCCGGCCGGCCGCCGCGTAGGCGAGGACCGCGCCGAGCGAGAAGACGTCGCTGGGCGGGCCGACCTGGCCGCCGTTGCGGATCTGCTCCGGCGAGACGTAGCCGACCGAGCCGACCACCGCGCCGGTGCGGGTCAGCGAGGTGGCCTCCAGGGCCCGGACGATCCCGAAGTCGATGACCCGGGGCCCGTCCGGGCCCAGCAGGATGTTCGACGGCTTGAGGTCGCGGTGCACCAGGCCCTTGGCGTGGATGGCGGCCAGCGCCTCGCCGAGCGCGGCGGCGAGGATCCGGACCGCGGGCCCGGGCAGCGCGCCGTGGTCCAGGACGGCGTCCCGCAGATTCGGCCCGGACACGAACTCCGTCGCCATCCAGGGCCGTTCGGCCTCGGTGTCGGCGTCCACGACCCGCGCGGCGTACGTCCCCGCGCCGCCGACGGTCTGGGCGGCGCGCACCTCGTGGCGGAAGCGGGCGCGGAAGGTGCGGTCCTCGGCGTGCTCGGTGCGCACGACCTTCACCGCGAGCCTGAGCCCGGTGCGGGACGCGGCGAGATACACCTCGCCCATGCCTCCCGCACCGAGTCTGCCCAGGACTTCGTACGGGCCGATGTGGCGCGGGTCGGTTGCGCGCAACGGCTGCACTCCGGGGTCCCCCTGTCCGATGTGGTGTCAGGGGGAGGTTATATGCGCCTCGTCGGCCGCCGGGTACGGAGGTACGGCGAGTGCGCGACGCCGGTGGCCCCGCGCGCCGTTCCCCGCGCGCCGGCGGCTCAGCCGACCGCCGGGACGCAGCGGCCGTCCTCCGTCCTGTACGTCCACTGCGCGCCCTGCGCGACCAGTTCCCCGACGGCGTTCACGAAGCGCTCGACGTGCTCGTCCGGCGTGCCCGCGCCGAAGCTCACCCGGATGGCGTTGAGGGACTTCTCCCCCGGGGCCGCCTCGGGGGCGCCGCACTCGCCCTGGGTCTGCGGGTCGGTGCCGAGCAGGGTGCGCACCAGGGGGTGGGCGCAGAAGAGGCCGTCGCGGACGCCGATGCCGTACTCGGCGGAGAGGGCGGCGGCGAAGTGGGAGCTGTTCCAGCCCTCGACGACGAAGGAGATGACGCCGACGCGCGGGGCGTCGTCGCCGAACAGGGAGAGGATCCTCACCTCGGGGACCGCGGCGAGGCCCTCGCGGACCTTGCTGATCAGGTGCTGCTCGCGGGCGACCAGGGTGTCCCAGCCGGCCTCGGTGAGGGTCTTGCAGGCGGAGGCGACGGCGTAGGCGCCGATGACGTTCGGGGAACCGGCCTCGTGGCGGGCGGCGCTCTCGTGCCACTCCACGTCCACTCCCCCGTCGGTGCGCCGGGTCACCTTGCGGCTGGCGCCGCCGCCCGCGAGGTACGGCTCGGCCGCCTGGAGCCAGTCGGCGCGGCCCGCGAGGACACCGGAGCCGAAGGGGGCGTACAGCTTGTGGCCGGAGAAGGCGACCCAGTCGACGTCCAGGTCGCCGATGTCGACGGGGTGGTGCGGGGCCAGCTGGGCGGCGTCCAGGACGATCCGGGCGCCGTGGGCGTGTGCGGCGGCGGCCAGTTCGCGCACCGGCCACAGCTCGCCGGTGACGTTGGAGGCGCCGGTGACACAGACCAGGGCGGGGCCGTGGGGGTCGCGGTCGGCGAGGGCCCGCTCCAGGGTCTCCACGGCCTGCCGGGGGGTGCGCGGGGCGTTGAGGTAGGTGACCTTCGCGTCCTGCCAGGGCAGCAGGGAGGCGTGGTGCTCGGTCTCGAAGACGAAGACCTGGCAGTCGGCCGGGATCACCCGGGCCAGGAGGTTGAGGGAGTCGGTGGTCGAGCGGGTGAAGACGACCTGGTCGCCCGGGCGGCAGCCGAGGAACTCGGCGACCGCCTTGCGGGCGTTCTCGAACAGGTCCGTGGAGAGCTGCGAGAGGTAGCCGGCACCGCGGTGGACGCTGCCGTAGTACGGGGCGTACGCGGCGACGTCGTCCCAGACGCGCTGGAGTGCGGGGGCGCTGGCCGCGTAGTCGAGGGCGGCGTAGGTGACTTCGCCGCCGGTGACCAGCGGCACGGTGACATCCCGGCCCAGAACGGACAGAGGGGCACAAACAGACTGGTCGGCGGCAGCGGTGGAGACAGACATGGCGAACTCCCGTGAGAGGAATACGAGAAAGAGAGAAAGGGGTGTGCGGAGGCGGGGCTCTGCGGCCCTAACGCATTCGCTTGCTCACGGAAGGCTCCCTCGACGACCAGGACCCCTGGTCCCGCGCTCGACAGCGCGCGAGGGGTCCGCGCTTGCCGTAGACCTCGCTGCCTACGGCCTGGTCTTCACCCGGGGCACCCCGCCACGGACGGAGGGTTGCCGGACAGTCGGCCGGGGCCTGATGACTGTCACTCATGACCTGGTACAGGAACGTACGCGAAATGATCGTCGTCCCGCAACCCGTGTCCGGATCGCGGGACGCTCGTCGGCCGGGACGGGGTCAGGCGTTGCTGACGGCCACCCAGCGGTCCAGCGTGCGCCTGGCCGCGCCCGAGTCGATCGACTCCGCCGCCTGCGCCATGCCGGCGCGCAGCTGCTCGGCGAGGGGCGCGTCCGTCGGCCGGAGGGCCACCAGCGCCGCCGCCGAGTTCAGCAGGACGGCGTCCCGTACGGCCCCCCGCTCGCCGTCCAGCAGTCTGCGGGCGACCTCCGCGTTGTAGGACGCGTCGGCGCCGCGCAGGGCGTCCACGGGGACGAGGTCGATGCCGACGTCCCGGGGGTCGAAGATCTCCTCCGTGACCTTGCCGTCCCGGACCACCCACACCCGGGAGGGAGCGGTGACGGTCAGCTCGTCCAGACCGTCCTCGCCCCGGAAGACCAGGGAGGAGTTGCCGCGCTCGGCGAGGACACCGGCGACGATCGGCGCCATCCGGGGGTCGGCCACACCGACGGCCTGCGACCGCACCCGGGCCGGGTTGGTCAGCGGACCGAGCACGTTGAAGGTGGTCCGGATGCCCAACTGCGCGCGGGCCGGGGCGACATGACGCAGGGAGGGGTGGAACCGCACCGCGAAGCAGATGGTGATGCCGGCTTCCTCGGCGACCTCGGCGACCCGCCGCGGGGTCAGGTTCAGGTTGATCCCGAGCTTCTCCAGCACGTCGGAGGAGCCGGAGGCCGAGGACGCGGCGCGGTTGCCGTGCTTGACGACCTTGGCGCCCGTGCCCGCGACGACGATCGAGGACATGGTGGAGATGTTCACCGTCTTGGCGCCGTCGCCGCCGGTGCCGACGATGTCGACGGCCGGCCCGGGCACCTCGATCACGTTGGCGTGCGCGTACATCGTCCGGACGAGTCCGGCGATCTCCTGGACCGTCTCGCCCTTGGCCCGCAGCGCCACCATGAACCCGGCGATCTGGGCGTCGGTCGCCTCCCCGCGCATGATCAGGTCCATCGCCCAGGCGGTGTCGTCCGCGGACAGGTCCCGGCCGTCCAGCAGACCGTTCAGCAGGACGGGCCAGGAGCGGCCCGCCGCGGTGTCGCCTCCAGCGGGGGTCACAGCGCTCATCAGCCGCTCCTTGTCCAGGTTCCTGCTTCGTCGGACACCACCCTATCCATCCCCCGGCACGGCGAAGGGCCCCGTCCGGGGTACGGACGGGGCCCTTCTGCGTGGCGTGGCGACGCGGGGATCAGTGGTGGCCGTGGCCGCTCGTGATCTCCTTGTACTCCTCGACGGTCGGCTTCGGGATCTGGTTGTCCTCGCCGTAGTAGGCGTTGCTGAGCTTGACGCGCAGCTTCTCGGACGCCGTCACCTTGCGCTCGACACCGTTCTCGTCGACCGTCGGGCCGATCTCGGCCGGCTCGTACTGGTGGTGCGCGGTGAGGGTGTGCAGCTGCTCCTGGCTGAGCGGCTCGTGGATCTCGATGAACTCACCGTGCGGCAGGCGCTTGATGATGCCGGTCTCGCGACCGTGCAGCACCTTGTCGTGGTCGCGACGCTGCAGACCCAGGCAGATCCGCTTGGTCACGATGAACGCGATGACCGGGCCGGCGAAGAAGAAGATCCGGACGAACCAGGTGACCGCGTTGATCGACAGGTGGAAGTGGGTGGCGAAGAGGTCGTTGCCACCGCCCACCAGGCCGACCATGTAGACCGTCACCCAGGCGACACCGAACGCGGTACGCGTCGGGGCGTTGCGCGGGCGGTCCAGGATGTGGTGCTCGCTCTTGTCGCCGGTGACCCAGGACTCGATGAACGGGTAGACCGCGATCGCCGCCAGGACGAGACCGAAGAGCACCAGCGGGATGAACACGCCCAGGACGAGCGTGTGGCCCCAGAAGTTGATCTCCCAGCCCGGCATGTAGCGGACCAGACCCTCGGCGAAGCCCATGTACCAGTCGGGCTGGGCGCCCGTGGACACCTGGTCCGGACGGTAGGGACCCATGGCCCAGATCGGGTTGATCTGGGCGACCGCCGCGATGGCCGCGATGACACCGAAGACCAGGAAGAAGAAGCCTCCGGCCTTGGCCATGTAGACCGGCAGCAGCGGCATGCCGACGACGTTCTTCTCGGACTTGCCGGGACCCGCGAACTGCGTGTGCTTGTGGTAGAAGACCAGGATCAGGTGCGCCACCATCAGGCCGAGCATGATGCCCGGCAGCAGCAGGATGTGGATCGAGTAGAACCGGGCGACGAAGTCGTGGCCGGGGAACTCGCCTCCGAAGAGGAACATCGAGATGTAGGTGCCGACGATCGGCATCGACAGGATGGCGCCCTCGGTGAAGCGGACACCGGTGCCGGAGAGCAGGTCGTCCGGGAGCGAGTAACCGGTGAAGCCGGTGAACATGCCGAGGACGAACAGCAGGAAGCCGAACAGCCAGTTGATCTCACGCGGCTTGCGGAACGCGCCGGTGAAGAAGACGCGCATCATGTGCACGAACATGCCGGCGAGGAAGATCAGCGCCGCCCAGTGGTGGATCTGCCGGATGAGCAGACCACCGCGCACGTCGAAGGAGATGTGCAGGGTCGAGCTGAACGCCTCGGACATCAGCTGTCCCTGGAGCGGGACGTACGAGCCGTGGTACTCCACCTCGTTCATCGACGGGTGGAAGAACAGCGTCAGATAGACACCCGTCAGGATGATGATGATGAAGCTGTACATGCACACTTCGCCCAACATGAACGACCAGTGGTCGGGGAAGATCTTGCGCATGTTGGCCTTGGCCAGGGAGTAGATCCCGAGCCGGCCGTCGGCCCAGTCGGCGATCCGCTCGCCGGCCGGAGCCTTCCCGCGGGAGCGGGACTCTTCGTTGGGTGCAGTACTCATCCGCGCTCCCAGAATGCAGGACCGACGGGCTCCTCGAAGTCGCCGAGCGCCTGGAGGTAACCCTCACTGTCCACACCGATGCGCAGCTGCGGCAGGGCGTGGCCGGCGGGGCCGAAGATCACTCGGGCACCGTCGGAGAGGTCGAAGGTGGACTGGTGGCACGGGCACAGCACGTGGTGCGTCTGCTGCTCGTACAGGGAGATCGGGCAGCCCACGTGGGTGCAGATCTTCGAGAACGCGACGATGCCCTCGTGCGACCAGTCGAGCTCGCGCTTGTCCTTGATGTTGTTCGGCTGGAGCCGGACGATCATCAGGGCGGCCTTCGCGATCTCGTTCTGGAAGTCCTCCTGGGTCTCCTCCAGGCCGTCGGGCATGGCGAAGGTGAGCGAGCCCACCGCGACGTCCTCGGGACGCAGCGGCTCGTTGGTGTTCATGTTGACCAGGCGCTTGCCCTTGGCCCACAGGGTGTGGCGGAGCTTGGTCCCCGGCGCCGGGCCGAGACCGCCGAGCAGCATGACACCGGAGAGCGGCACCAGGGCCAGCGCACCGAACATGGTGTTGCGGATCAGCTTGCGGCGGCCGAGCGCCGACTCCTTGGCACCCAGCTTGAAGTCCGCGTGCACCTTCGCGCGGACCTCGGGGGAGGCCGCGATCGCGTGCCGCTCGTCGGCGACCTCCACGTCGGACATCAGGGTCCGGGCCCAGTGGACCGCACCCGCGCCGATGCAGAACAGCGCCACACCGAGGGTGATCCCCAGCGCGAAGTTCATCGCGCTGATGTGCCCGATCGGGAAGACGAAGATCGACTTGTCGTTCGGGATCACCAGGTACGAGACGATGAAGCCGATGGTGGCCAGCATCGACACCGTGAACAGCAGGGCGACCATGCGCTCGGACCGCTTGGCGGCCCGCTCGTCGATGTCCTGGATCCGGTGCTCGTGCGGCGGCAGCCCCGGGTCGGCGAACGGGTTCTCCTCGTCCGCGACCCCTACCGCGCCATGTGCGTGGTCCTGCTCAGCGGGCAGGTTCTCTTCTGGAATGTCTTGGCTACTCATGACTTCTTGGCCTTTGCGGTCCGAGCGGCGACCCAGACGGCGACCGCGATCAGTGCGCCGAGGCCGAAGATCCAGGCGAACAGGCCCTCGGTGACCGGCCCGAGGCCGCCCAGCTCGAGGCCGCCGGGGTTCTCCGTCTGGCTGCCGTTGACCGCGTTCAGGTACGCGATGATGTCCTTCTTGTTCTTCTCCGACATCGTGGTGTCGGGGAAGGACGGCATGTTCTGCGGGCCCGTCTGCATGGCCTCGTAGATGTGCTTGGGAGCGACACCTTCCAGGCTCGGGGCGTACTTGCCCTTGGTCAGGGCGCCGCCCTTGCCGGTGAAGTTGTGGCACTGCGCGCAGTTGGTGCGGAACAGCTCGCCACCCTTGGCGATGTCCGCGCCCGCGGGGCCGTACTGCTCCTTGGTGGGCACGCTCGGACCGGCGCCCAGCGACGCGACGTACGCGGCGAGCTGGTCGATCTGGGCCTGCGTGTAGATGTTCTTCTTGCTCGGGACCTGGGCGCCCTGCGAGGTGGCGGCGGGCATACGGCCGGTGCCGACCTGGAAGTCGACAGCGGCGGCACCCACGCCGACGAGGCTCGGACCGTCGGAGGAGCCCTGGCCACCGGTGCCGTGGCAGCTGGCGCAGCCGACAGCGTAGAGCTTCTTGCCCTCCTTGATGGTCAGGGACTGGGAGGTCTCATCGGCCTGCGCCTTGCCCGCGGGCGCGAACGCGGCGTACAGCCCCCCAGTGGCCGCCAGCGCGAGGAGTAGGACGACGACCGCCGCCAGCGGATGGCGTCGTCGTGCGGAGAGCTTTTTCACGGATTACCCCGGTGTCAGGATCTTCTGCGTCGGTGCTTCTGGATGTGCGGGAGCGGTCCCGGCTACTTGATCAGGTAGATCGTGGCGAAGAGGCCGATCCAGACGACATCGACGAAGTGCCAGTAGTAGGACACGACGATGGCGGCGGTCGCCTGCTCGTGAGTGAACCTCTTGGCCATGTAGGTGCGGCCGAGGACCAGCAGGAAGGCGATGAGACCGCCCGTCACGTGCAGGCCGTGGAAGCCGGTGGTCAGGTAGAACACCGAGCCGTACGGGTCGGAGGACAGCGAGATGCCGTCCTTCTTCACCAGCTCCGTGTACTCGTAGATCTGACCGCCGATGAAGATCGCACCCATGATGAAGGTGAGGATGAACCAGCCACGGAGCTTCTTCACATCGCCGCGCTCGGCCGCGAACACGCCGAGCTGGCAGGTGAGGGAGGAGAGCACCAGGATCGTGGTGTTCGTGGCGGAGAAGGGCACGTTGAGTGCCTCCGCCTGTTCCTTCCAGTGGACCGGTCCGGTCACCGACCGGAGGGTGAAGTACATCGCGAAGAGGGCCGCGAAGAACATCAGCTCGGAACTCAGCCAGATGATGGTTCCGACGCTGGTGAGGTTCGGCCGGTTGACCGACGGGTGCGCGTGCCCGGTTTCTACTGTCGTTGCTGTCGCCACGACCGACATTATGTCGGTCGCTTATCTCGCGCTCACTCCGGGGGGTGCCGTTCGGAGTGTTGCCACCCGCCATACCGGTGTTGACGTGGTGTTCATGGGAGTAACATCCGCCCAAACGGCCCTGTCCGTCCTGTCCGTACGACGCTGACGTCTCGGAGGAACAATGCAGCCGACCGCCACGGTGCTGGTCTACAGCGACGACTCCACCACCCGCGAGCAAGTACGGCTGGCCGCCGGGCGCCGGCCGGCTCCGGACGTGCCCCTGGTGGAGTTCGTGGAGTGCGCGACCCCGGAGGCGGTGCTGCGGGAGCTGGACAAGGGCGGCATCGACGTCTGCGTGCTGGACGGCGAGGCCGTGCCGATGGGGGGCATGGGGATGTGCCGGCAGATCAAGGACGAGGTGTTCAACTGCCCGCCGGTGCTGCTGCTGATGGGCCGGCCGCAGGACGCGTGGCTGGCCACGTGGAGCCGGGCGGACGCCGCGGTGACCCTGCCGGTGGACCCGGTGGAGTTCGCCGCCTCGCTGGCCTCTCTGCTGCGCCGGAAGAGGCTGCTGAGCGCCTAGGAGCCCGGGGCGCGGGGCACCTGTGCGACCGGCGGTCCGGTGTGGCCGGTCGCGCCCGCGCGGCGGCAGCCGCACGGCGGGCAGGGCCCCGCGCCCCTCCGGCGCGCTCACAGCGCCACGGGCTGGATCCTCAGCGCGTCCCCCGGTGCCGGGCCGTCCGGCCGGCCGTTGAAGAGGGCGCTGCCCGTACGCCACTTCGCCCAGTCGACGTTCCAGTCGCCGAAGCCGTTGCCGAAGGGCTCCATGGTCTGGCCCGCGGAGTTCACGACCTTGACGATGTCGCCCTCGCGGATGTTGTCGAAGAACCACTCGGCGTTGGACGTGCTCATACCGGTGCAGCCGTGGCTGACGTTCTCGTATCCCTGGGAGCCCACGGACCAGGGGGCGGCGTGGACGTACTCGCCGGACCACGTCACCCGGGTGGCGTAGTAGACCGGCAGGTCGTAGGAGTCGGAGGTGCCCTCGGCGATGCCGACGGTGGTACCGCGCATCCGTACGAAGTACTGCTTCTCCAGTACGACCTTGACCCCGTTGCGGGTCTCGAAGCCGGGCTTGCCCGTGGTGACGGGGATCTGCTCGATCTGCTGGCCGTTCTTGTAGTACGTGAGCTGGTGCGCGGCGGCGTCCGTGACGACCTCGACCCGGTCGCCGATGGTGATCTTCACCGCTTTGGCCGCGCCGCCCCAGAGCCGGTCGTTGATCCGGATGCCGTCCAGGTTGCTGTGCGCCTGGACGGTCGCGTGGACGGGCCAGTACTCCTTGGGGCGGTAGTGGAGTTCCTTGTCGCTCACCCAGTACCAGGAGCCCTGCACGGCCGGCACCGAGTCCACTCGCAGGGCACGCTCGACGATGGCGCGCTGTGCCTTGTCCTTGATCTCCTGGTCGAGTTGGGCCGTGATCGGCTGCCCGACGCCGAAAGTCCCCTTCCCCGGCCCGAACGTGACGTTCAGGCGCTTCTTGCTGGTGGGCTCGCTGGTGTCGAACGCGAGGACCTTGCGGCCGGGCGCCCCGTCCTCGTCCTCGGTGCTCACCGTGACCGTGTAGTGGGCGTTGGAGGCCAGCGGGGAGGTGCTGTGCCAACGGCTGCCGTCGGCCGCGAGTTCGCCCGCCACATAGCGCCCTGTGGAGTCCTGGGCGGTGACGTCCGTGATACGGCCCTCACCGCTCTCGGCGGTGATCTCCAGGGGCTTGTCCGGGTCGGCCCGCTTCCCCGTCTCGGTGGGGCCGTTGAAGGAGATCTGGTCCGCCGCGTCGTACGGCCTGGCCGACAGGGGGTTGCCGTCCGAACCGCAAGCGGTGACGCCCGCGCCGAGGGCGATCACCAGCAGTGTGCAGCTGACGACGGTGCGGGTCCGCGGAGTGTGGTTCATGTGATCACGCTATGAGCTGGAGAGCCGACCGGCGCGCCGGGCAACTCGTTCGGGGGAACGGTGCTCCGGCAAAGGACGGACACGCCGGACGTCCCGGACCGCGCCGGGAACGACGGGAGCCCGGACCCTCCGTCAGGAAGGTCCGGGCTCCCGGTGCGTCCGGCGAGTCCTACTGGGTGCGGTTCTCACCGTGGTAGTACTCGAACACCCAGCCGAACAGGCCGAGCAGGATGATCGGGGCGGCGAAGTAGATCAGCCACCAGCCGACCGCGATGCTGAGGAAGGCGATGGCACCGCCGAAGCCCAGCATGAGCGGCTGCCAGCTGTGCGGGCTGAAGAAGCCCAGCTCGCCCGCCTCGTCCGCGACGTCCGCTTCCTTGTCGTCCTGGGCGCCCGCGTCGACCCGCCGGGCGGTGAAGCCCAGGTAGAAGCCGATCATGACGCTCAGGCCGAAGGCCAGGAAGAGCGCGGTGGTACCGGCCGGCTCCTTCGACCACACGCCATACACGATGGCCATGATCAGGATGAAGACGCTCAGCCAGATGAACATCCGACCCTGGATCTTCACTTGCCGGCCTCCTTGCTGCCCGCGACGGCGGTGCCGTGACCGGCGTGCTCGAGCTGCTCGAGCGCGGCGATCTCAGGGTGGTGCAGGTCGAACGCCGGGGATTCGCTGCGGATCCGCGGCAGGGTGAGGAAGTTGTGCCGCGGCGGCGGGCAGGAGGTCGCCCACTCCAGCGAGCGGCCGTAGCCCCACGGGTCGTCCACGCCGACCGGCTTGCCGTACTTGGCCGTCTTCCACACGTTGTAGAGGAACGGCAGGATCGACAGGCCGAGCAGGAACGAACTGATCGTCGAGATCGTGTTCAGGGCGGTGAAGCCGTCGGCCGCCAGGTAGTCGGCGTAACGACGCGGCATGCCCTCGGCGCCCAGCCAGTGCTGGACCAGGAAGGTGCCGTGGAAGCCGATGAACAGCGTCCAGAAGGTGATCTTGCCGAGGCGCTCGTCCAGCATCTTGCCGGTCATCTTCGGCCACCAGAAGTGGAAGCCGGAGAACATCGCGAACACGACCGTGCCGAACACCACGTAGTGGAAGTGGGCCACCACGAAGTACGAGTCGGAGACGTGGAAGTCCATCGGGGGCGAGGCCAGGATGACACCGGTCAGGCCACCGAAGGTGAAGGTGATCAGGAAGCCGACCGCCCAGAGCATCGGCGTCTCGAAGGACAACGAGCCCTTCCACATCGTGCCGATCCAGTTGAAGAACTTCACGCCGGTCGGTACGGCGATCAGGAACGTCATGAAGGAGAAGAACGGCAGCAGCACACCGCCGGTGACGTACATGTGGTGCGCCCACACCGTCACGGACAGACCGGCGATCGCGATGGTGGCCGCGATCAGACCCATGTAGCCGAACATCGGCTTGCGGGAGAAGACCGGGATGACCTCGGAGATGATGCCGAAGAACGGCAGGGCGATGATGTACACCTCTGGGTGGCCGAAGAACCAGAAGAGGTGTTGCCACAGCAGTGCGCCGCCGTTGGCCGCGTCGAAGACGTGTGAGCCGAACTTGCGGTCCGCCTCCAGGGCGAACAGCGCGGCCGCCAGGACCGGGAAGGCCAGCAGGACGAGCACCGCGGTCAGCAGCACGTTCCACACGAAGATCGGCATGCGGAACATGGTCATGCCGGGAGCGCGCATGCAGATGATCGTGGTGATGAAGTTGACCGCGCCGAGGATGGTGCCGAAGCCGGAGAAGGCCAGACCCATGATCCACATGTCGGCGCCGATGCCCGGCGAGCGGACCGCGTCCGACAGCGGGGAGTAGGCGAACCAGCCGAAGTCCGCCGCGCCCTGCGGGGTGAGGAAGCCGCCCACCGCGATGGTGGAGCCGAACAGGTAGAGCCAGTAGGCGAACATGTTCAGCCGCGGGAACGCCACATCGGGGGCACCGATCTGCAGCGGCATGATCCAGTTCGTGAAACCGGCGAACAGCGGCGTCGCGAACATCAGCAGCATGATCGTGCCGTGCATCGTGAACGCCTGGTTGAACTGCTCGTTCGACATGAACTGCAGACCGGGCCGGGCCAGCTCGGCGCGCATCAGCAGCGCCATCACGCCGCCGATCAGGAAGAACGCGAACGAGGTGACCAGATACAGCGTGCCGATCGTCTTGTGGTCGGTGGTCGTCAGCCACTTCACCACGACATTGCCGGGCTGCTTGCGCCTGACCGGCAGCTCGTCGGCGTACGAGCCATCAGCTGCCGCGGCACCCTGGGGTTCGTTGAGGATGCTCACAGGTTGTTCGTCTCCCGGTTCTTCTCGTGGCTCGTCTGCGCGATGCCGGCGGGAATGTAACCGGTCTGCCCCTTCTTGGCGAGGTCCTTGAGGTGCTGCTCGTACCGCTCGGGGGAGACGACCTTCACGTTGAACAGCATCCGGGAGTGGTCGACGCCGCAGAGTTCGGCGCACTTGCCGAGGAAGGTGCCCTCCTTGTTGGGGGTCACCTGGAAGGCGTTGGTGTGGCCCGGGATGACGTCCTGCTTCATGAGGAACGGCACCACCCAGAAGGAGTGGATGACGTCACGCGAGGTCAGGACGAAGCGAACCGTCTTGCCCTTGGGAAGCCAGAGCGTCGGACCGGGGTTCTTCGTCTGCGGGTTCCGCGTGCCGGGCGTGCCGACGTCGTAGACGCCGCCGGCGTTCGCCGGGAATTCCTTCTTGAACCGGTCCGGAATGGCGTCCAGGTTCTTGTCGGTCTTGGCATCGCCGGTGGAACCGGGGACGTTCTCGACGTAGTTGAAGCCCCAGCTCCACTGGAAGCCGACCACGTTGACCGTGACGTCGGGCTTCTTGTCGGTGAGGCTGAGGAGCTTCGACTCGTCCCGGGCCGTGAAGTAGAAGAGCACCGAGATGATGATGATCGGGACCACCGTGTACAGGGCCTCGATCGGCATGTTGTACCGGGTCTGCGGAGGAACCTCGACCTTGGTGCGGCTGCGCCGGTGGAAGATCGTGCTCCACAGGATCAGGCCCCACACCAGCACGCCGGTGGCCAGCGCGGCGGCCCAGGAGCCCTGCCACAGGGAGAGGATCCGCGGAGCCTCTTCCGTGGTCGGGGTGGGCATGCCAAGGCGGGGGAAGTCCTTGTATGTGCAACCGGTTGCGGTCGCCAGGACCAGGCCCGCGGTCAGTGCCTGCAGCAGCTTCCGCCGCATCGGGCGCCGCGGCGAGCGGTCGGAGCCGTTGGGACTCACGTAGCGCCTTCCCGAGAGTCTCGCCCGCGCGGTCGGCTGCGGCCTTCTCGCTGGTCGGTCGCCGCCCTGCGTCGGGCAGGGGTTTGGATGTTTATGCGGACCAAACCCTAGCCGACGCCCTCGGGGGGTTCGCGGGGAGGGGGGCATACGCGTCGCCTGTCACTCGGTCGGGTTGGGATCGGGCGCCCAATAGCTCGGGTTGTGGGGGTTTGACGGGCGGACGAGGGTGTGCGGCGGGGCTCGCGCCCACGGTGCGCGGCCGCATCTCGGGCCGGTCCGCGTCCCCTTACTCTCACCTGCGCTTTAACGTGGACCTGTGTCCTACTTCGACGCCGCCTCCGCCGCTCCCCTCCACCCCGTGGCCCGTCAGGCCCTGACGGCCTCTCTGGACGAAGGGTGGGCCGACCCCGCGCGGCTCTACCGGGAGGGGCGGAAGGCACGTCTGCTGCTCGACGCCGCGCGTGAGGCGGCGGCCGAGGCGATCGGCTGCCGGGCCGACGAGGTGGTGTTCACCCCGTCGGGGACCCGGGCCCTGCACAGCGGGATCGCGGGGGCGTCGGCCGGCCGGCGGCGGACCGGACGCCACCTGATCGTGTCGGCGGTCGAACACTCCTCCGTCCTCCATGCGGCGGAGGTGTTCGAGGCCGAGGGCGGAACGGTCACCCGAGTGGCCGTCGACCGGGCGGGAGCCGTCACCCCGTCGGCGTACGAGGCCGCGCTGCGCCCGGACACCGCGCTGGCCTGTCTGCAGTCGGCCAACCACGAGGTGGGCACCGTGCAGCCGGTGGCCGAGGTGGCCGAGGTGTGCCGGGCGGCCGGGGTGCCGCTGCTGGTGGACGCGGCGCAGTCGCTGGGCTGGGGGCCGGTCGAGGGCGGCTGGTCGCTGCTGGCGGCCAGCGCGCACAAGTGGGGCGGGCCGGCGGGGGTCGGACTGCTCGTCGTGCGCAAGGGGGTGCGGTTCGCCGTCCAAGGGCCGGTGGACGAGCGGGAGTCGGGCCGGGCGCCCGGGTTCGAGAACATCCCGGCGATCGTGGCGGCCGTGGCGTCGCTGCGCGCGGTCCGGGCCGAGGCGGCCCGGGAGGCGGCACGGCTGCGGGAGCTGACGGAGCGGATCCGGGCGCGGGTGCCGCGGACCGTGGCCGACGTGGAGGTGGTCGGCGACCCCGAGCGGCGGCTGCCCGGGATCGTCACCTTCTCCTGCCTCTACGTCGACGGGGAGGCGCTGCTGCACGAACTGGACCGGGCCGGTTTCTCGGTCTCCTCCGGCTCCTCCTGCACGAGCAGCACGCTGACACCCAGCCATGTGCTGAAGGCGATGGGCGTGCTGAGCGAGGGCAACGTGCGCGTGTCGCTGCCGGCGGGAACGGCCGAGGAGGACGTGGAGCGGTTCCTGGCGGTGCTGCCGGAGGCCGTCGCGGGCGTCCGGGAGAAGCTGGGCGCGCCGGCCCCGGTGACGGCCGTCCGGGCCGGGGAACCGGCCGGGGAACGGGTCGTCGACTCCCTCGGCAAGCGCTGCCCGATCCCGGTCATCGAGCTGGCCAAGGTGTTCGGTGAGGTGCCGGTGGGCGGGACGGTCCGGGTCCTGTCCGACGACGAGGCGGCCCGGCTGGACATCCCGGCGTGGTGCGAGATGCGGGGGCAGGAGTACGTCGGGGAGGAGCCGGCGGAGCGGGGCACGGCGTACCTGGTCCGACGGGTCTCCTGAAGGCGGGCCGCGGGGCGGGGTCCCGCGAGGGGCGCGGGACCGTGCCACCCGGGCGGCTCCGCCGCGGGGCGCGGGCGGCCCCGCGCGCCCACGGCGGAGAACGGCGGGCCCCGAGGCGGGCGGGTGGCCGGACCCGGCCCGGGTGAGCCCCCGGCCCGGGTGAGCCCCCGGCCCGGGTGAGCCCTCGGCCCAGTGAGCCCTCAGCCCAGGTGGGCCTTGACCTCCTCGGCGGCCGTCTCGCCGTACGCCTTGGTGAACCGCTCCATGAAGTGCCCGCGGAGCAGCCGGTACTCCTGCGTTCCCACGGTCTCGATGACCAGGGTCGCCAGCATGCAGCCCACCTGGGCGGCGCGTTCCAGCGAGACGCCCCAGGCCAGTCCCGACAGGAAGCCCGCGCGGAAGGCGTCGCCGACGCCCGTGGGGTCGGCCTTGCGCTCCTCCTCGGCGCAGCCGACCTCGATGGGGTCCTCGCCGGTCCGCTCGACGCGTACGCCCCGCGAGCCGAGCGTGGTGACCCGGTGGCCGACCTTGGCCAGGATCTCCGCGTCCGTCCAGCCCGTCTTGGACTCGATCAGGCCCTTCTCGTACTCGTTGGAGAAGAGGTACGTCGCCCCGTCCAGCAGTATCCGGATCTCCTCGCCCTCCATCCGGGCGATCTGCTGGGAGAAGTCGGCGGCGAAGGGGATGTTCCGGGAGCGGCACTCCTCCGTGTGGCGGAGCATCGCCTCGGGGTCGTCGGCGCCGATGAGGACGAGGTCGAGGCCGCCCACGCGGTCCGCGACGGTCTTCAGCTCGATCAGGCGGGCCTCGCTCATCGCGCCGGTGTAGAAGGAGCCGATCTGGTTGTGGTCGGCGTCGGTGGTGCACACGAAGCGGGCGGTGTGCAGGGTCTCGGAGATGCGGACCGAGTCGGTGTCCACACCGTGCCGGTCGAGCCAGGCCCGGTACTCGTCGAAATCGAAGCCGGCGGCGCCGACCAGGATCGGGCCGGTGCCGAGCTGGCCCATGCCGAAGGCGATGTTGGCGCCGACGCCGCCGCGCCGGACGTCCAGGTTGTCGACCAGGAAGGAGAGCGAAACCGTGTGCAGCTGGTCCGCGACGAACTGGTCGGCGAAGCGGCCGGGGAAGGTCATGAGGTGGTCGGTGGCGATGGAGCCGGTGACTGCGATGCGCACGACGGGGATTCTCCTGGGGGAGGCTGGGTTGACGGTTCACGCTACCCGGTCGGTGGCCGCCGCTGAAGCTGACAAAACTACCCGATAGTAGATCTTTCTTCGCAGCCTGTGCCGTGCCTACGGTTCGGTCATGACGAACCTCGAGGTCACCTCCCCCGCCCCGGCCGACCCGGACGGCGACCTCGCCGCGCTGCGCGGCGACTGCGCCCGGATGGCCCCGCACTGGGCGGCCCCGGAGCACGCCGAGTCCCGGCCGGTGCCG
Organism: Streptomyces sp. NPDC038200; assembly: GCF_055600785.1. Classification (NCBI taxonomy): domain Bacteria; kingdom Bacillati; phylum Actinomycetota; class Actinomycetes; order Kitasatosporales; family Streptomycetaceae; genus Streptomyces; species Streptomyces sp. NPDC038200. The sequence continues at coordinate 80,354 of NZ_JBVJYH010000015.1, read as the reverse complement.
CCGTCCCTCATCCACGGGGTGAAGGTGCCGACGCGGTCCGCCCGGCTGCTGGACGCGATGTCGGACTACGGGGACTGATCCGCGGAGCGTGACGCACGGCGCGCGACCTCCGGGCGCGCGCCGGGGAACCGTGCGCTCCACTGCCGCGTCCCATCGCCGTCCCCCGCACGGGGGATGCGGCACTCGACCGAGCGAGGAGCGATGCGGTGAACACCGAGCGGCCTGAGAACTCCGGGAACGCGGAGGTTCCCGAGGCGTCCGAGGAACGTGCGGCCGGGACCGTCTCCGAGACGGCGGAAGCGTCGAAGACCTCCGAGGCCGGCCGCGGCGAGCGTCCCCGGCCGGCGCGGCGGCCCGCCGTCGTGGTGACCGCCGCCGCCGCGGCCGTGCTGCTGGTGGGCGGCGGTGGCGCGGTCATCGCGGCGCACAGCGGCACCGGTGGTTCCACCGGCGGACCGGCCGCGTCCGGAGGCGGCACTCCCCCGCCGCTCGCCCTCGACGGCTGGACGAGCAACGGCACCGGCGGTATCGCGCCCGGCGAGCCGGACCCGTACGGCACCCGGTACGTCGCACGGGGCGAGCTGCCCGCCGGGCCCGGGTCGGCGGCGGTCTACGAGCCGGGGGCCGAGGTCGGCCGGGAGCAGGTGGCCCGGCTGGCGAAGGCGCTCGGGCTCGACGGGACCCCGGTCGCCGAGGGCCGGAGCTGGCGGGTGGGCGGCCAGGACGGCTCCGGGCCGAGCCTCCGGGTGAACCGGGACGCGCCGGGCAGCTGGACCTACAGCCGGTACGCGCCCGGCACCGACAACTGCCGCAAGGTGACCGTCTGCACGCAGGACCCCGGCGCCCCGGCCGGCGACCCGGTGACCGTGGCCGAGGCCGAGCGGGCGGCGGCACCGGTGCTGAAGGCGGCGGGGCTGGGCGACGCGAAGACCGACGCGAGCCAGATCATGGGCGCCCAGCGGGTGGTGAACGCCGATCCGGTGGTCGGCGGGCTCCCCACGTACGGCTGGACGACCGGTCTGACCGTCGGCCGCAAGGGTGAGCTGGTCGGTGGCCACGGGCTGCTGGCCACGCCGGTGAAGGGCGACACGTACCCGGTGGTGGGCGCGGCGAAGACGCTGGAGCTGATGAACGGGGCGGCGAAGGGCGACCACCGGATGGGCATCGGCGGCTGCGCCGACCCGGTGCCGCTGAAGGACCGGCTGGAGCAGCCGTGCGGCGCGTCCACGGGGGTGCCGAAGCGTGCGGCGGACGCGGTCACGGTCGAGAAGGCGGTGTTCGGGCTGGCCGCGCACTCCGTCGGCGGGCGGCAGACGCTCGTACCGTCCTGGCTGTTCCAGGTGGGCGGCTCCGCGGCGCGCGGCGGATTCACGGTGACGTACCCGGCGGTCGACCCGGAGTACCTGCCGTCGGCGTCCCCGTCCCCTTCCTCGCCCCCCTCCTCGTCGCCGACCTCGGCGCCGCGGACGCCCGGGGCGCCCGGGAAGACCCGCGGCGTGCAGGTGAACGCCTACACGGCCGAGGGGCGGACGCTGAACCTGAGCTTCTTCGGCGGAGTGTGCGCCGACTACAAGACGTCGGCCCGGGAGAGCGGCGGCCGGGTGACGGTGACGGTCACCGAGAGGCCCTGGCCGGGCAAGGTGTGCGTGCTGATCGCCGAGGAGTACGTGAAGACCGTGCGGCTGGACGCGCCGCTGGGCGGGCGGACCGTGGTCGGCACCGACGGCAGCGAGGTCCCGAAGGCGAAGCCGGGCTCGCTGCGGCCGGACGCGTCGGCGCGGCCGCGCTAGCCGGGTGAGACGAAGGCGGCGGCCCCCCGAGAGGGGGCCGCCGCCTTCACCGTCAGGCCGTGACGGCTCAGCTGAAGGAGTCGCCGCAGGCGCAGGAGCCGGTCGCGTTCGGGTTGTCGATCGTGAAGCCCTGCTTCTCGATCGTGTCCACGAAGTCGACGGTGGCACCGCCCAGGTACGGAGCGCTCATACGGTCGGTGACGACCTTGACCCCGCCGAAGTCCTTCACCACGTCGCCGTCGAGCGAGCGCTCGTCGAAGAAGAGCTGGTAGCGCAGGCCGGAGCAGCCGCCGGGCTGGACGGCGACACGAAGGGCGAGGTCGTCGCGGCCTTCCTGGTCGAGCAGGGCCTTGACCTTGGCCGCGGCGGCGTCGGTCAGGATGATGCCGTCGGTGACGGTGGTGGTCTCGTCCGATACGGACATCTACATCTCTCCCGGGTTGTACGGAGACTGCTTGCCGACGAGTGCAACCGGCGCTTCCGCGGATTCATTCCGGGCCGGGCGCGTTGTCGCGTTTTTTCTGTCCCCTTCATGCTCGCATACGCCCGGGAAGGCGGACAGGGACCGGACGAGGGGCCTCGGGGGGATTCACGTCACATAGACGTTATGGCCATCGTCAAAGTGACGTGAAGCAGATATGATAGATAGCGTCAGTTAGACGAAAAGTAGAAAGGGTGCGTGCCGTGACCACCGCCCAGACCCCGGAGCTCGACGTGCAGCCGACTCCGCTCGCCCTGCTGCTGCTCGGCCGTGAGGCCGACCCGAAGAGCGAGCGGGGCGTCGAGTGTCCCGGTGACCTGCCGTCTCCGTCCGACCCCGACCTGGTCGAGCGTGCCCGCGCGGCCAAGGAGAAGCTCGGCGACAAGGTCTTCGTGCTCGGCCACCACTACCAGCGCGACGAGGTCATCCAGTTCGCCGACGTCACGGGCGACTCCTTCAAGCTGGCCCGGGACGCGGCCGCGCGCCCGGAGGCCGAGTACATCGTCTTCTGCGGTGTGCACTTCATGGCCGAGTCGGCGGACATCCTGACGTCCGAGGACCAGAAGGTCGTCCTCCCCGACCTCGCCGCCGGCTGCTCGATGGCCGACATGGCGACGGCCGAGCAGGTCGCCGAGTGCTGGGACGTGCTGACCGAGGCCGGGATAGCCGAGCAGGTGGTCCCCGTCTCCTACATGAACTCCTCCGCCGACATCAAGGCGTTCACCGGCAAGCACGGCGGCACCATCTGCACCTCGTCCAACGCCAAGCGCGCCCTGGACTGGGCGTTCGAGCAGGGCGAGAAGGTGCTGTTCCTGCCGGACCAGCACCTCGGCCGCAACACCGCCGTCCGCGACATGGGGATGTCCCTGGACGACTGCGTGGTCTACAACCCGCACAAGCCGAACGGCGGGCTGACCGCCGAGGAGCTGCGCGCGGCCAGGATGATCCTGTGGCGCGGCCACTGCTCGGTCCACGGCCGCTTCAGCCTCGACTCCGTGAACGACGTGCGCGAGCGCATCCCCGGCGTGAACGTCCTGGTCCACCCCGAGTGCAAGCACGAGGTCGTGGCCGCCGCGGACTACGTCGGCTCGACCGAGTACATCATCAAGGCCCTCGAAGCCGCCCCGGCCGGTTCCAAGTGGGCCATCGGCACCGAGCTGAACCTGGTCCGCCGCCTGGCGAACCGTTTCGCGCCCGAGGGCAAGGAGATCGTCTTCCTGGACAAGACGGTCTGCTTCTGCTCGACCATGAACCGCATCGACCTGCCGCACCTGGTCTGGGCTCTTGAGTCCCTGGCCGAGGGCAACCTGGTCAACCGCATCGAGGTCGACAAGGAGACGGAGGCGTTCGCCAAGCTGGCGCTGGAGCGGATGCTGGCGCTGCCGTAGCACGCGCGAAAGGGCCGGGTCTCGGACGAGACCCGGCCCTTTCCCGTACCGCCGGACTCCTCGGCCGCCGGAGTCCTCGGCCGTCGGAGTCCTCAGCCATCGGAGTCCTCAGCCATCGGAGTCCTCGGCTGTCGGAGTCCTCGGCTGTCGGAGTCCTCGGCCGTCGGACTTTTCCGCCGTCAGACCGCGGCCGGCTCCGGTGTCTTCTCCGCGCTCGGCTGCCTCTTCGCCGCGCGCTTCTTCGCGCGGCGCTCCTTGCGCAGCTCCAGCATCGTGTAGAGCGTCGGGACGAGGAGCAGGGTCAGCAGGGTGGAGGTGATCAGACCGCCGATGACGACCACGGCCAGGGGCTGGGCGATGAAGCCGCCCTCGCCGGTGACGCCCAGGGCCATCGGGAGCAGGGCGAAGACGGTCGCCAGCGCCGTCATCAGGATCGGGCGGAGCCGGTGCCGGCCGCCCTCGATCACGGCTTCCACCACGCCGTAGCCCTGTGCGCGGTACTGGTTGATCAGGTCGATCAGCACGATCGCGTTGGTCACCACGATGCCGATCAGCATCAGCATGCCGATCATCGCGGGGACGCCCATCGGGGTGCCGGTGGCGACCAGCAGGCCGATCGCGCCCGTCGCCGCGAACGGGATGGAGACCAGCAGGATCAGCGGCTGGGCGAGGGAGCGGAAGGTCCCCACCAGCAGCATGAAGACGATCGCGATGGCCGCCAGCATGGCCAGGCCCAGGTTCTTGAACGCGTCGTCCTGGTCGGAGCTGACGCCGCCGATCTCGGCCGTGGCCCCCGCGGGGAGCTTCAGGGCCTTGATCTTCGACTGGAGCTTGGTGCTGATCGCGCCCGTGTTGTCGCCCGTCGGCCTGGCCGTGATCGTGGCGGCGCGCTGCCCGTCGATCCGGGTCATCGACACCGGACCGTCCACCAGCTTCACCGTGGCGATGTCGCCGAGCTTCACCGGGCCGAGGCGCAGGCTCTTCAGCTGGGCCAGGGTGGTCGCGGGCTTCGCCGACCGTACGACGACGTCACGCTCGCTGTCGTCGAGGATCGCCTTGGCCGCCGTCGTACCGCGCACGGCCTGCGCCACCGCGGCGCCCAGCTTCTGGTCGTCGAACCCGGCGGCCGCCGCCCGGGCGTTCGCCCTGACCGAGATCCGCGGCACGCTCTGCGCGAGGTCGCTGCTGACGTCCGTGACGTGGTCGAGGCCGGCGACCGTGGAGCGGACCTGCTCCGCCGCCGTCCGCAGCACCCGCGCGTCGGACGCCTTCACCACGACGCTCAGGTCCTGGTTGCCGAAGCCGTCGCCCGCCGACACGGTGGTCGTACCGACGCCCTTCAGCTTCTTCAGGCCGTCCTCCAGGTGCCGCTGGACGTCGTCGTAGGACGCCGAGTCCGTCAGCATGACCTGGTAACTGGCCTGGTTGGTGTCGGTGCCGCCGCCGAAGGCCGCCATGAAGCCGGAGGAGCCCACGGTGACCTGGTAGTCCTTGACGCCGTCGGTGGCGGCCAGCAGCTTCTCGACCTTCTTCGCCTGCGCGTCGGTGGCGGCCAGGCTGGTGCCGGGCTTCAGCTTCTGCTTGACGGTGAGGACTTCCTGCTCGCCCTGGTCGAAGAAGTTCGTCTTCAGCAGGCCGCCCATGCCGAACGTGACGACCAGGACGACGAGCGCGATGAGCACGCTGGTGAGGCGGCGGCGCGTCGCGAAGCGCAGCACGGGCACGTACGCGCGCTGCAGGCGGCTCCTCGCCTCCTTCTCCTCCGCCGTGCGGCGGGCCTCCGCCGCGTCCTCGGGGGTGCCCTTCGGGGCCCGCAGGAACCAGAACGACAGGACCGGTACGACCGTCAGCGAGACCAGCAGGGAGGCCAGCAGGGCCGCCGTCACCGTGATGCTGAACGAGCCGAACAGGGCGCCCACCATGCCGCCGACCAGACCGATCGGCAGGAACACGGCGACCGTGGTGAGGGTGGAGGAGGTGACCGCGCCGGCCACCTCGCGCACCGCGGTGAGGATCGCCTCCTTGCGCTCCTCGCCGTAGCCCAGGTGGCGCTTGATGTTCTCCAGGACGACGATCGAGTCGTCGACGACCCGCCCGATGGCGATGGTCAGCGCGCCCAGCGTGAGCATGTTCAGCGACAGGCCGCGGGTCCACAGCACCAGCAGGGCGAGGACGACGGACAGCGGGATGGACACCGCGGTCACCAGGGTGGAGCGGACGGACGCCAGGAAGACCAGGATCACCAGGACCGCGAAGAGCAGGCCGAGCGCGCCCTCGGTGGTCAGGCCCTTGATGGACTTGGACACGGCCGGGCCCTGGTCGCTGACGACCGTGAGCTTCGCGCCGGCGCCGAGGTCCGCGCGCAGACCGGGCAGCTTGTCCTCGACCGCGTTCGAGATGGAGACCGCGCTGCCGTCGTGGTCCATGGTGACGTTGACGGCGAGGCTGGGCCTGCCGTCGGTGCGGGTGATCGAGTCGGCCGGGGCCGGCCGCTGCTCGACCGTGGCCACCGCACCGAGGCGCACGGGCCTGCCGTCGCCCTCGCCGGTGACCCTGAGGTCCTTGATCTGCTGCAGGGAGGTGAAGCCGCCGCCGACCTGGACGGTCCGGTTGGCGCCGTCCTCGTCGAAGGAGCCGGCCGGGACGGTCGCGCCGCCCGCCTGGAGGGCCTGGCCGAGCGCCGCGGGGGTCAGGCCCGCCCGCGCCAGCTTCGCGTCGTCCGGGGTGACGGTGACCTGGAGGTCACGGACGCCCATGACCTGGACGCGGCCGACGCCGTCGATGTCCTTCAGCGCCGGTACCACCGTCGTGTCGAGCTGGTCGGCGAGGGCCTGCTGGTCCTTGTCCGAGGTGACGGCGAGGACGACGGTCGGCATGTCGTCGGTGGAGCCGGAGACGACCTGCGGGTCGACCTCGTCCGGGAGCTGGTTGCGGGCCCGGTTCACGGCCTGCTGGACGTCGGAGACGATCCGCTTGGTGTCGTTGTCGTAGTCGAAGGACGCCATGATCACGGCGTTGCCCTCGCTCGCGGTGGAGGTGACACCGGTGACGCCGTCGACGGCCTGCAGGTTGTCCTCGATGGGCTCGATGACCTGCTTCTCGACCACGTCGGGCGAGGCACCCTGGTACGGCGCGATCACCGACACCATGGGCAGTTCTATGGTGGGCAGCAGTTGCTGCTTGATCTGGGGTATCGCGATCAGCCCGAAGGCGAGCGCGATCAGCGACACGAGCCCGACGAGGGCGCGTTGCGCGAGGCTGAATCGGGACAGCCAGGACATGGGTCAGGGTCTCTCTTCTGTGAGCGGCAGAAGTGCTTCCGCTTCCGGGTACGGAAGGGTTCCGGGTACGGAAGGGGCGGCGACGGGACGCACCGGTGAGCGCCCACCCCACCACCCTGGGCCATGCCGGAGGGCCGGTCCGTAGGCCCCAGGTCCATTTCCTTATCCGCCCCCTACTCCGCGCGCAGTACGCGCGGGTGGAGATCAGTCCATCCTCGGACGTACCAGCCCCGACTCGTACGCGATCACCACGAGCTGCGCCCGGTCCCGCGCGCCCAGCTTCGCCATGGCCCGGTTGACGTGCGTCTTCACCGTCAGCGGGCTCACCGCCAGACGCTCGGCGATCTCGTCGTTGGAGTGGCCGCCGGCGACCTGGACGAGGACCTCCCGCTCCCGGCCGGTGAGCGAGCCGAGCCGCTCGGAACGGGCCGGGTCGGGACCCTCGCCGTCGTCGCCCCGGGCGAGGAAACGGGCGATCAGGCCCTTGGTGGCGGCCGGGGAGAGCAGCGCCTCGCCACCGGACGCGACCCGGATGGCGTTCAGCAGCTCCTCCGGCTCGCTGCCCTTGCCGAGGAAGCCGGAGGCGCCGGCGCGCAGCGCCTGGACGACGTAGTCGTCGACCTCGAAGGTGGTCAGGATGACCACGCGGACCCGTGCCAGGGACGGGTCCGCGCTGATCAGCCGGGTGGCGGCGAGGCCGTCGGTGCCGGGCATCCGGATGTCCATGAGGACGACGTCGGGGCCGTGCTCCTGGGCGAGGCGGACCGCTTCCGCGCCGTCGGAGGCCTCCCCCACCACCTCCATGTCGGGCTCGGAGTCGACCAGCACCCGGAACGCGCTGCGCAGCAGTGCCTGGTCGTCGGCGAGCAGGACACGGATGGTCATACGGGTTCCCCCTGGGCCGTCGTCGTCGTGACCGGCAGGATCGCATGGACGCGGAAGCCGCCGCCGTAGCGGGGTCCGGTGGTCAGGGTGCCGCCGAGCGCGGTCACCCGCTCGCGCATGCCGAGCAGCCCGTGCCCGCCGCCGGTCTGCGGGGCGGCGGCCTCGCCCGCGCCGTCGTCGACCACGGTGACCTCCACGCTCCGTCCCACCCGTACGACGCTCACCTCGGCCCTGGCCTCGGAACCCGCGTGCTTCCGCACGTTGGTCAGGGCCTCCTGGACGATCCGGTAGGCCGCCAGGTCGACGGCGGCGGGGAGTTCGGTCCCCTGGTCGGTGCGGGCCAGGGCCACCGGCAGACCGGCGCTGCGGAAGGTGTCGGCCAGCTCCTCCAGGCGGCTCAGGCCCGGGGCGGGTTCGGTGGGCGCCTCGGGGTCGCCGGACTGGCGGAGCAGGCCGACCGTGGCGCGCAGCTCGTTCAGGGCACTGCGGCTGGCCTCGCGGACGTGGCCGAGGGCCTCCTTGGCCTGGTCGGGCCGCTTGTCCATGACGTGGGCGGCGACACCGGCCTGCACGTTCACCAGGGCGATGTGATGGGCGACGACGTCGTGCAGATCGCGGGCGATGCGCAGCCGCTCCTCGGCGACCCGGCGGCGGGCCTCCTCCTCGCGGGTGCGTTCGGCGCGTTCGGCGCGGTCCCGGATGGCCTGGACGACCGCGCGGCGGCTGCGTACGGCGTCGCCCGCGGTGGCGCCGATGCCGGTCCAGGCGAGGACGCCCAGATTCTCCTGGGCGTACCAGGGCAGGGGGCCGGCGAGCATGGCGGCGGCCGTCAGCACGGTCATGGTGAGCAGACCGAGGCGCCAGGTGGTGGGCCGGTCGGTGGTCGCGGCGACGGTGTACAGGGCGACGACGGCGGACATCGCGACCGGGGCACGCGGGTCACCGGTGACCAGCTCGACCAGGGAGACCGTGCCGGTGACGGCGAGGACCGTGCGGGGAGCGCGGCGGCGGAAGACGAGGGCCACCGCACCGGCCAGCATGAGGAGGAGGCTGAGGACGGCGGGGGTGCGCATGCCCCAGGTGATGCCGTGTTCGCCGCGGGGCACGGCGAAGGAACCGGCGACCATGCAGACCAGCACGCCCGCCGCGAGGGCCGCGTCCAGCGCCAGCGGGTGGGCCTTGAGGCTGCACCGGGCGCGTTCGAGAGTGCTCACGGAGGAACAGTACGGCGCCTTTCCGGCACCGGTGGGCGAACTGCCCGCCCCGATGCCGGCACCGCGCGGCCGACGGCACCACGGTTCCCGGGGCGCGCCCGACCGGGCGAGCGACCACAATGGAGCTGCAGCCGCCCGACGGCTTGCGCCCCCGGCCTCTGCGTCGACTGCCCGGCGCACCGTCGGCTGTTGGGCCCTTCGTCGGCCGGCCGACTCCCGGCCGTCGGGCGCTGTTGGCCGTACTCGCTCAGCCTCCTCCTCGACATCCTCCCGTCGACGAAAGGCACCCCATGCGCCGCCACTCACCGCTCTGGGCCGTCGCCGCTCTCACCCTCCTGTCGGCCGCCGCCGTCCCCGCCCGGGCCGCCTCCTACGGCACCCCCGCCATCAAGCTGTCGGCCGCCTATCTGTCCGGCGCCGTCGGGAGCACCGGCGATCCCACGGTCACCGTGACCGTCGCGCAGAGCGGCGCCGACGCCTCCGCGCTGACGGTCACCGCGACCGACAGCAGCAGGAGCGGCGTGGCCGGCACCGCCGACGTGCACGTCTCCGGCACCGGAGGCAGCCGTACCGTCGCGGTCACCGCGCACGCCCAGGGCTACGCCGACCTCACCCTGAAGGTGACCGGGCTGGGCGGCAGGACGGCCACCACGACCCTGCACTACGCGGCGTCCCCGGCCGTCCAGCACGGTGCCGACGCCCGCTATCTGACCGGCGCCTCGGACGCCTCGGCGGCCGTGGACGTCGGCGGCGGCTACCTGGTCGCCGCCAACGACGAGGACAACACCCTGCGCCTGTACGACGGCTCGGTCTCCGGCGCACCGGTGCGCAGCTGGGACCTGGACGACGCGCTCGGCGCCGACAAGGAGGTCGACATCGAGGGCGCGGCCCGCGTCGGCGACACGATCTACTGGACGGGCTCGCTGGGCAACAACAAGGACGGCGAGTTCAAGCCGGACCGGGACACGGTGTTCACGACGGCGGTCTCCGGTTCGGGCGCCGCCACCCGGCTGACCTTCGGCACCGCCGGGCACCGGCTCCGCGACGACCTGGTGGCCTGGGACGAGGCGAACGGCGGCCGGTACGGCTTCGCCGCCGCGACCGCCGACGGGCAGACCCCCAAGCAGGTCGACGGCTTCAACGTCGAGGGACTCGAATTCGCCCCCGGTTCGGCCACCACGGCCTATGTGGGCTTCCGCGCCCCGCTGGTGCCGCCGCAGACCGGCGGGAAGGCGCTGCTCGTGCCGGTGACCAACCTGGACCAGGTGGCGCGCGGGACGAAGGCGGCCTTCGGTACGCCGGTCGAGCTGGACCTCGGCGGGCTGTCCGTGCGTGATCTGCGCCGGAACTCCCAGGGGCAGTATCTGATCCTCGCCGGTTCCTGGTCCGCCGAGGACAACAGCGCCCCGTACGCCCTGTTCTCCTGGGACGGGGTCGCCGGGCACCGGCCGGTGAAGGTGCTGGACCTGCCGACGGCGGACGCGGGCGGCTGGGAGTCCGTGGTGTCCGTGCCCGACCTGACCACCGCCGGCGCCCGGGTGCAGCTGATAACGGACGACGGGGCCGCCGACCTCTACGGCGACGGCACCGACGCGAAGGACCTCACCCACCCGGAGTGGCAGAAGTCCCGCACGACCTGGTTCACGCTGAACTGACCCCGCGGCCGGGGCGGGTCAGCCCGGGATCAGTCCGTCGTCGCTGAGCAGGTCCCGGACCTCCTCCAGCGTCGCGTCGGGCGTCGGCAGGATCAGTTCGGAGGGTTCCAGCGTGTCGTCCGGCAGCGGGGTGCCCAGCCGGCGGACGGCGTCCAGGAGAGCGGTGAGCGTGCGGCGGAAGCCCTCGCCGTCGCCGCTCTCCATCTCCGCCAGCAGCTCGTCGTCCAGCTTGTTCAGCTCGGTGAGGTGGGTGTCGTCCAGCCTCACCTGGCCCTCCCCCATGATCCGTACGATCACGTCGGCCTCCTCGGCTCGGCCCCGGCGCCCGGCTACTGCTTGTCGAAGCGCGGGGTGTCCTGCGGCTGCTGCTGGGACTGCCCCTGACCGGTGCCGCCCTCGATGGCCTGCTGCGGGGAGCCCCCGGCCAGCTCGGCCTTCATGCGCTGCAGTTCCAGCTCTACATCCGTACCACCGGAGAGCCGGTCCAGCTCGGCCTGGATGTCGTCCTTGTGCATGCCGGAGGGGTCGTCCAGGGCGCCGGAGGCGAGCAGTTCGTCGATGGCGCCGGCCCGGGCCTGGAGCTGGGCGGTCTTGTCCTCGGCGCGCTGGATGGCGAGGCCGACGTCGCCCATCTCCTCGGAGATGCCGGAGAACGCCTCGCCGATGCGGGTCTGGGCCTGGGCGGCGGTGTAGGTGGCCTTGATGGTCTCCTTCTTCGTACGGAAGGCGTCCACCTTGGCCTGGAGGCGCTGGGCCGCCAGAGTGAGCTTCTCCTCCTCGCCCTGGAGGGTCGCGTGCTGTGTTTCGAGATCCGTGACCTGCTGCTGGAGTGCGGCGCGGCGCGACAGCGCCTCGCGGGCCAGGTCCTCCCGGCCGAGCGCGAGCGCCTTGCGGCCCTGGTCCTCCAGCTTGGAGGACTGCTGCTGCAGCTGGTTGAGCTGGAGTTCCAGGCGCTTGCGGCTGGTCGCCACGTCGGCGACGCCGCGCCGCACCTTCTGGAGCAGCTCCAGCTGCTTCTGGTACGAGTAGTCGAGGGTCTCGCGCGGGTCCTCGGCCCGGTCAAGGGCCTTGTTCGCCTTCGCGCGGAAGATCATCCCCATACGCTTCATGACACCGCTCATGGGCTTCGCGCGCCCCCTTCTGACGGACTCCAGCTCACAGATCCTGCGACAGGACCCACAGTACGGGCCCTGCTTCCATTACCGCACTGTCCGCGGGGTGATGCGCTCATCCCCGAGGACGACTGCGGACCGTACCGCTCCGGCCTGAGGAGTAGGTGATCCCACCGGAAGCATCTCCGATGCGTCCCCTCTGTCCCCCTGAAGACGTCCGGTGTTGCCGGATCGTTCCCCACCGGGCTGGGGTCCATGCCGGTGCAGCCCGTACCCTTGGGTTTTGTGTTCCGTAGCCGTGCCAAGGAAGAGAAGGCCCCCGCCGACAAGGCGCCGGTGACCGACTCCAAGCAGCCCCGTGATCCGCAGGCCCCCAAGGGCCGGCCGACGCCCAAGCGCAGTGAGGCCCAGTCCCAGCGCCGCAGCGTCGCCCACACGCCGACGAACCGCAAGGAGGCCGCGAAGCGCCAGCGCGAGGACCGGCGGCGGGCCCTGGAGCGCCAGCGCCAGGCCCTGGCCGGCGGCGACGAGCGGTATCTCCCCGCCCGGGACAAGGGCCCGGTCCGCCGGTTCGCCCGGGACTGGGTGGACTCGCGGTACAACGTGGCGGAGTTCTTCCTGCCGCTCGCCGTGGTCATCCTGGTGCTGAGCGTGGTGCGGGTGCCCGCGATCCAGAGCGTCGCGCTGCTGCTGTGGCTGATCGTGATCGTGCTGATCGTGCTGGACGCGGCGGTCAGCGGCTTCCGTCTGAAGAAGCGGCTCGCGGAGCGCTTCCCGGACGAGAACACGCGCGGCGCGGTCGCCTACGCGCTGATGCGGTCCCTCCAGATGCGCCGGCTCCGGCTGCCGAAGCCGCAGGTCAAGCGCGGAGAGCGGCCCTGAGCGCTGACGCTTTCACCGAAGGTGCGGCCGATGCCCGGCCGCACCGGCCGGGCGGCCTGCGTGAGGTCGTGCGCCACGAGCTGCTGGCGCGCCAGCTGGACGAGCAGATGGCCGGGCGGTTCCCGGTCGGACAGCGGCTGCGGGTGCTCGACGTGGGGATGGGCCGGGGCACACAGGCGCTGCGGCTGGCCCGGCTCGGGCACCAGGTGACCGGGGTCGAGCAGGACACGGCGCTGATCGCCGCCGCCCGCGAGACCGTGGCCCGGGAGCCGGAGGGCATCCGGGAGCGGGTCCGGCTGGTGCAGAGCGACGGCCGGGACACCGGGGTGCACTTCCTGCCGGGCAGCTTCGACGTGGTGCTGTGCCACGGCGTGCTGATGTACGTCGAGGAGCCCGACCCGCTGGTGGCGGGTCTGGCCCGGGTGCTGGCCCCGGGGGGTCTGCTCTCCCTCCTCGTCCGCAACGGCGACGCGCTCGCCATGCGGCCGGGCCTGGCCGGCGACTGGGCGGGCGCCCTGGCCGCCTTCGACACCACGGCCCGGATCCCCCGCGCCCGGTCGGAGTCGGACGGCGAACCGCCCGTCCGGCTCGGCCCGGACGCCCGCGCCGACCGCCTGGCCTCCCTCACCGCCACCCTCGACGGCATCGCCGCCCCGCTGCACGCCTGGTACGGCGTGCAGGTCTTCACGGACACGGTGGCGGACGGCGCGGCGGTCCCGGACGACCTGCACACCCTGCTCGCGGCCGAGGAGCGGGCCGGGCGCACGGACCCCTACCGCGGGGTGGCGGCGCTGCTGCATCTGTGCGGGGTACGGGGCTGAGCCCGTTCGGGGCAACAGCGCGGGCCCGGTGATCACCGCGCGGTGAGACTCGGGGGCATGGACGCTTCCCGTACCCGTGCCCTCCGGACGGTCGTCTCCGCCGCCGCGCTGCTGTGCTGCGCGGCCCTCTGCGCCGGCTGCACGGTCCCCGCCGCCGAGGCCGGCCCGGACTCCCCGGCGACCACCCGGGCGCCCGCGCCGACGACCGTGAACGACCTGCAGAGCCAGTACCTGCGGGTCATCAAGGACGTCCTGCCGTCGGTCGTGCAGATCCAGGCGAGCCAGGACCTGGGCTCGGGGGTGGTGTACGACGACAAGGGGCACATCGTCACCAACGCGCACGTGGTCGGCTCGGAGAAGACCTTCGCGGTGACCCTGGCCAACCGTCAGGAGCCGCTCACCGCGAGCCTGGTCTACTCCTACCCCGAGCAGGATCTCGCCGTGATCCGGCTGGACAAGGTGCCGCCGGGGCTGCGGCCCGCGGTGTTCGGGAACACCGAGAAGGTGGAGGTCGGCCAGATCGTGCTGGCCATGGGGTCGCCGCTGGGGCTGTCGTCCAGCGTGACCCAGGGCATCGTCTCGGCGACCGGACGGACCGTCAGCGAGGGCAGCGAGGGCGGCGGTACGGGCGCGACGATCGCGAACATGGTGCAGACGTCGGCCGCGATCAACCCCGGCAACAGCGGCGGCGCCCTGGTGAACCTCGACGGGCAGGTGATCGGCATCCCGACGCTGGCCGCGGCCGATCCGAGTCTCGGGGGCAGTGCGGCGCCCGGCATCGGATTCGCGATCCCGGTGTCGATGGTGCGGACGGTCGCCGACCAGATCATCAGGGACGGCAAGGTCGTCGACTCCGGACGGGCGGCCCTCGGCATCACCGCGCGGACGGTCCTGGACGACCGCTACCGGCCGATCGGAGTGGCCGTGGTGACCGTCCGCGCCGGCGACGCGGCCGACAAGGCGGGCCTGCGGCCCGGCGACATCATCACCGGACTGGGCGACCGGCCGATCACCTCGATCACCTCGCTCTCCGAGGCGCTGGCGGCGGACCGGCCGGGCCGGCGGACCACGGTGCGCTACCAGCGGAACGGCACCGAGAGCACGGTCGAGGTGACGCTGGGCGCGCAGTGAGGAGGGCGGCCCCTCCTCACCTCGCCGCGGATCGGGTCACGCGTCGGCGTGCAGGCTCATCGGCCCGTAGATCTCGCTGCTCTCCTCGAACAGCCGCACCTGGTCGGCCCCGCCTTCCAGCAGCTCCTTCCAGTGCTCGCCGATCCAGGACTCGGCATCCCCCTGCGTGGTGAACTCCTCGGGCAGCACCGCGGGCTGGACCTCCGTCCCGTCGGCCTTCTCGAACCGCCACGTCCATGCCGTCATGTGGGCCTCCTCTGATCCAACTCCTGCCCCGGAAGCCTAGCCGGAAGCGCAAGACCTGCCCGGACAGGCGAAAATCGACGCGTGGAAGCAACTCTGCTCGGTACCGGAGCCCCCGCGGGACTGCCTCGCCCCGACTGTCCCTGCGCCGCCTGCGCCACCGCGCTCGGGCCCGACGCGCGGGCCGCGACCGCGGTGCTCGTGGACGGTGCGCTGCTGCTCGACCTGACGCCGGGTGCGGCGTTCGCGGCGGCGCGCGCCGGGCATTCGCTGGGCGGG
This sequence comes from Streptomyces sp. NPDC038200, assembly GCF_055600785.1. NCBI lineage: Bacteria > Bacillati > Actinomycetota > Actinomycetes > Kitasatosporales > Streptomycetaceae > Streptomyces > Streptomyces sp. NPDC038200. The sequence goes on along the minus strand of NZ_JBVJYH010000015.1, from coordinate 65,192 downwards.
GTACGGCAGGTGCTGCTGTCGCATCCGCACGACGGTCCGGCGGTGGAGGTGCCGGCCGGGCTGCCGCAGCCCGGCCGGGTCCCGGACGGGCGGGAGTTGGCGCTGCTGACGGGGCATCGGGTGCGGGCCGTGGCGATGGACGCGGGCGGCACCGGGTACGCGGTGACCGGGCCGGACGGGCAGCGGCTGCTGTATCTGCCGCCGGGCGGGGCGCCGGCCGGTGTGGAGGCGGCGACGGCGGAGGCGTACGACATGGTCCTCGCGGACGTCGTGGGCCGTCCCGACGCGCTCGCCCGGCTGCGCGCGGTCGGCTCGGTCGGCCCCACCACGGACGTCCTCGCCGTCCATCTCGACCACGACGTGCCGCCCGGCCCGGAGTTGCGCCGCCGGCTCGCGGCGGCCGGGGCGCGGGCGGTGCCGGACGGTACGACGCTGGTGGTCGGGGCGTACGAGGAGGTGCCGGACGTGCCGCTGCGGACGCTGGTGCTGGGCGGGGCGCGCTCGGGCAAGTCGGTGGAGGCGGAGCGGCGGCTGGAGTCCTTCCCGGAGGTGCTGTACGTGGCGACGGGCGGCACGCGGGGCGGGGACGCCGAGTGGGCGGCACGGGTGGCCCTGCACCGGGAGCGGCGGCCGGGCTCGTGGCGTACGGCGGAGACGACCGCTCTGGTGCCGCTGCTGGCCGAGGAGGGGCCGCCGCTGCTGATCGACTGCCTGTCGCTGTGGCTGACGGACGCGATGGACTCCGTGGGGGCGTGGGACGACGCGGAGTGGGCGGGCGGGGGCGAGAAGGCGCTGCGGGAGCGGGTGCGGGAGCTGACGGAGGCGGTGCGCGGCACCCGGCGGACCGTGGTGGCCGTGTCCAACGAGGTGGGCTCGGGAATCGTCCCGGCGACCGCGTCGGGGCGGCGCTACCGGGACGAACTGGGCCGGCTGAACGCCGGATTCGCGGCCGAGTGCGAGCAGGTGCTGCTGGTCGTGGCCGGGCAGGCACTGATGCTGCGGGGGTGACGGCCCGCTACGCCCGGCCCTTTCGGGCCACGACCCGGTACGCGTTGGAGAAGCGGCTCCGGCGGAAGAGCGGGGCGAGCCCGCGGTCCACGGCCGAGGCCAGCGCCAGCGCCGGGGTCGCGGCCAGCTGGACGAGCGGGTGGGCGTGGATCAGGGACAGGGCGACGGCGGCCGACAGGTCGTGGGGGACGTGGGGGGTCTTGCGGTCCGTCACCAGAACGGTGCAGCCCAGGCTCTCCAGTTCCGCGCGGAGGTTGGCCAGGGGCAGCAGGTGGAGGTGGCGGGGCTGGCCGTACGGGAGCCACCACCTGCCGAGGAATGCGGCGAACAGGCAGCGGGGGTCGGGGACTTCGACGACCAGGTGGCCGCCGGGGCGGAGCACGGTCAGCGCGGCACGGAGTTCGGCGCGCGGGTCGGGGGCGTGCGCCAGATGGCGGAACATGGTGACCACGTCGTAGCGGGCGCGCAGCCGGGCCGCCATGCCGGGGGTCGACAGATAGCCGCGGTGCGCCTCCTCCACCCGCCCCTCCAGGAGGGCCTGCTCCACCCGGGCCGTGGGGTCCAGCCCGTCGAAGCTGGTGTACGGGAAGAACTCCTTCGCCGCCTCGGGGAAGCGGGCGTGGCCGGTGCCGACGTCCAGCCAGCTCTCCGGTTCGCGCAGGGCCGACAGGCGCCAGGCGGTGGCGCGGTGGCGGCGGCGGACTTCGTCGTCGTCGACGATGCGGGCGGCGAACCGTTCGAGTTGTCTCTCGTAGAAGTCCCGGTGGAAGAAAGCGAGTCCCTCCGCGCTGAGCCGGGGGTTCTGGAAGGTGTGGGCGCAGTCGCGGCACTGGTCGAGGACGAACGTGCCCGGCCGGTGGCGCAGCGGGTCGGGCGCGCGCAGCCGGGTGCGCAGGCTCCGGGAGCCGCACCAGGGGCAGTCCTCGCGGCGCGGCTCCTGGAAGGGGTCGAAGGGGGTGCTGATCTGCGGGGTGAGGGGCGAGATCGGCATGGGCGGCTCCCTGTGCGACATTCCGCGGCAAACCGGAACGTATGGGATACCGATCCGAGGTGCAAAGACGTCGTGGGGGTGTGGTGGCGATGTGGCGCCGGGGCGTTCGTTGCCGGGCGGTACTGTTCGGCGAATGAGCAGCCTTAATCTGGACGACTTCACCGATCTGATCGAGCGCCCGGACGGGGGCGTGCGCCGTGACGCCGAAGCCCGGCGGGAGCGCCAGATCGTGCCGCCCGGGGCGCTGGGCCGCCTCGACGAGCTGGGCGAGTGGCTGGCCGCCGCCCGGGGCGAGGTGCCGGTCCGGCCGGTCGAACGGCCGCGGGTGGTGCTGTTCGCCGGTGACCACGGTGTCGCCGGGCTGGGTGTCTCGGCGCGGCCCGCGGGCGGCGCGGAGCAGCTGGTGCGGGCCGTGCTGGAGGGCGTGAGCCCGGTGGCCGTGCTCGCGCGCCGGCTGGAGGTGCCGGTACGGGTGGTGGACATGGCCGTGGACTGCGCGCCGGACACCCTCCCGAAGGACGTGGTGCGGCACCGGGTGCGGCGGGGCAGCGGCCGTATCGACATCGAGGACGCGCTCACCCCGGAGGAGGCCGAGGCCGCCCTGCTGGCGGGCGTCGCCGTCGCGGACGAGGAGGCGGACTCGGGGACCGATCTCGTGGTGCTCGGCGATGTCAGCGTGGGCGGGACCACGGCGGCGGCGGTGCTGGTCGCCGCGTTGTGCGGGACCGACGCGTCCGTGGTGACCGGGCGGGGCGGGCTCGCGATCGACGACCTGGCGTGGATGCGGAAGTGCGCGGCGATCCGGGACGCGCTGCGGCGGGCGCGGCCGGTGCTCGGCGACCAGCTCCAGCTGCTGGCGGCCGTGGGCGGGGCGGACCTCGCGGCGATGACGGGGTTCCTGCTCCAGTGCGCGGTGCGGAAGCTTCCGGTGATCCTCGACGGGGTGGTGGCCGCCGCGTGCGCGCTGGTCGCCCAGCGGGTGGCGTTCCGGGCGCCGGACTGGTGGCTGGCCGGGCACGACAGCGGGGAGCCGGGGCAGGCGAAGGCGCTGGACCGGATGGCCCTCGAACCGGTGCTGGAGCAGGGGGTGAAGGTCGGCGAGGGCGTCGGTGCGCTGCTCGCACTGCCCCTGGTCAGGGCCGCCGCCGCGCTGGCGGCGGAACTGCCGGAGAAGCCGGAGCACGAGCAGGACGCGGAGGCCGGGCAGGTCCCGGAGCCGCAGGAGGAGACGGAGTAGCGGGGCACGGCCGGCCCGGCACCGCCGGATCCCACCGTCCGGCCGAGCGCCGTCGCGGCGGGAAGGGCCCGGTGGCGCGGGAAGCGGCGGCGATTGTCGCCGGAAAAGGGGGGCATGGCCTGAAGAGTGCGGTTCGTCGGAGCCGCGCCCATATGATCCTGCCCTATGGGAGATGTCCGGATTGCCGTGGAGCAGCGAGCCGAGGCGGAGCGGACGGACGAGCGGGCGCGGCGGTCCACCGGGGCGTCCCGGAGGGCCGCCGCCTTCGCCGTCTGGTACCTGCGGACCGTCGCCTTCATCAACTTCCTCAGCGCGGTATGGGTCTCGCTCGGCCAGGACGTGCGCCGGCACAACCAGGACGACTTCTTCACCCCGTACCTGCTGACGGCCGGCTTCGCCTCCGGTGTCTTCACCGCCTTCCTGGCGATCACCATGCGGCGCCGCAAGCGGGCCGCGTGGATCCTCAACCTGGTGGTGAGCGGGCTCTTCCTGGCCCTGTTCGCGTTCGCCATGGCGTTCCCGGAGATCCGGCGGTACGCGCAGAACTGGGTCTCCCTGGCGCTGACCGCCGCCTTCGTGGCCGCGCTGCTGGCCGGCCGCCGGGAGTTCTACGCCAAGGGCGACCGCTCCAACCCCCGGCTCGCGGCCACGGTGGCCGTCGGCGGCGGACTGGCCGCGAGCCTGCTGGCCGGGCTGCTGGTGACGGTCACGAACCAGGCCCCGGACGCGGCCCGCTCGACGTTCTTCGAGCGCTGGCACTACGGCACCCTGCGGCTGGTGTCCGTGGCGGCCGAGGAGTCCCGGTTCCCGGGCATCGACCCGCCCAACTGGGCCAACGTGGCGATCAACGTGCTCAGTACGGCCCTCGTCCTCGCCGTGCTCTACGCCGCCTTCCGTTCCCGGCGGGCCGTCGACCCGCTCACCGAGGACGACGGGAAGCAGCTGCGCGCCCTGCTCGAGCGGCACGGTGACCGCGACTCGCTCGGCTACTTCGCGCTGCGCCGGGAGAAGAGCGTGCGGTGGTCGCCGACCGGGAAGGCCGCCGTGGCCTACCGCGTCGTCGGCGGGGTGAGCCTGGCGTCCGGGGATCCGCTCGGGGACCCGGAGGCGTGGCCCGGGGCGATCGCGCCGTGGCTCGCCGAGGCGCGTGCGCACGGGTGGATCCCGGCGGTGATGGGGGCGAGCGAGGAGGCCGGGACGGTCTACGCCCGGCACGGCCTGGACGCGCTGGAGCTCGGGGACGAGGCGATCGTGGAGGTCGCCGACTTCACCCTGGAGGGCCGGGCGATGCGCACGGTCCGGCAGGCGTACAACCGGGTGAAGCGGGCCGGGTACGAGGTGCGCATCCGCCGGCACGAGGACGTCCCGGCGGACGAGATGGCGTACCTGGTCGAGCGCGCCGACGACTGGCGGGACGGCGCGACCGAGCGCGGTTTCAGCATGGCCCTGGGCCGGCTGGGGGATCCCGAGGACGGCCGGTGCGTGATGCTGGAGTGCACGGACGCCGAGGGGCGGCTGCGGGCGCTGCTCTCCTTCGTGCCGTGGGGGCCGCACGGGCTGTCCCTGGACCTCATGCGGCGGGACCGGGACTCCGACAACGGGCTGATGGAGTTCATGGTCATCGAACTGCTGCGGCGGGCCCGCGAGATCGGGATCACGCAGGTCTCACTCAACTTCGCGATGTTCCGGTCGGTCTTCGAACGTGGCGCACGCCTCGGTGCCGGACCGGTGCTGAGGCTGTGGCGGTCGCTGCTCAGCTTCTTCTCCCGCTGGTGGCAGATCGAGTCGCTGTACCGCGCCAACGCCAAGTACCGGCCCATCTGGGAGCCGCGGTTCCTGCTCTTCGAGAAGAGCGCGGACCTGCCGCGCATCGGCCTCGCCTCGGCCCGCGCGGAGGGCTTCCTGGAGGCGCCGGGACTGCCGAAGTGGCTGCACCGCAGGCACCTGGACACGCACAGATGAGGGACCATCCATGAACAGGCTCGCCCGCTGGGCCCGTGCCGAGTGGGGGCTGCTGTACGGCACCGTGCGCGAACCCCTGCGGAAACGGGGCCTGTCGGCCGTCCCGATGACGGTCTCGGCAGTGGGCCTGACGGCGTTCCTCCAGTACGTGCAGAACCAGCCGTGGGGCTACCAGATGGTGCAGAACCTGGGTGCCGTACGGGCCCAGGACCCGCTGTGGCCGGCCCTGCTGCGCACACCCCTGTCGCTGTTCGTGCCCGCGCTGGACCTGCCGGTGTGGGGGGCGCTGGTGCAGATCCTGCTGGTGTTCGGGATCGCCGAGCTGTGCCTGGGCTGGTGGCGGACGCTGGCCATCGCGTACGTCGCCACGCTCGCCGGCACCCTGTACGCGCGCCTCGGCATCACCCTCGGCCCGCACGCCCCGTTCGGGCTGCCGTGGACCGACGCGCAGGTGGTGGACACCGGCCCGTCGGCGGCCGTCGTGGGGCTCGCGGTGTTCGTGAGCTGGCGGTACGGCGCCTATGCGACGGCGGGCGCGGTGACGCTGGCGATGGTCGCCGAGGTGCTGCTGAAGGAGAACCTGGCGGGCAAGGAGCACCTGGCCGCGCTGATGGCCGTGGGACTGCTGTGTCTGCTGGCGGCGCTGCGGCACCGGGGGCCGGGCCGGCCGCGCCGCGCCCGCCGTCACCGGTGGTCGGGCAGGCGCGCCTCGCGGGGGTCGGGCTTGCCGCCGATCCAGTCCTGAACGGCGCGCATCGGGCGGGCCCAGCGGCGGTCGTGCCGGTAGGAGCGCAGGGCCGCCTTGGCGCGGGCGCGGGGGCGGCGGCCGTAGAAGCGGCGGGCCCACGGGGAGCCGGGGCGGGCGAGCCGGACGGCGCCGACGAGCGCGACCAGCGGCACGACCGCCCCGAACACCGCGATGCGGGCCTTGCCCTTGCTGAGGGCGACGAGGGAGAAGACGAAGTTGCCGGCGATGTTGGAGATGACCGTGCCGCGGTCGGCCAGCTCCTGCTGGGAGAGGTCGTTGACCCCGAACGGGGCGAACCCGGCGAGCAGCAGGCCCACCAGGGCCGCGGTGAGGACGACGGCCTCGACGCTCTTGCGGCCCTCCTCGCTCCAGTAGACGTCGTCCAGGTGCAGGATCAGCGCGAACTCGTCCAGCACCAGACCCGCGCCCACGCCGAACAGCACGGCCGAGACGGCCGCGCCGACGCCGTGCCGGTCACTGGCCACCGCGCCGAAGCCGCCGACCACGGTGAGCACGACCCCCGGGACGACGTGGTGGATGTGCAGCCCGCCCGCCTTGACGTTGCCGAACGGGCCCCGGCCGGCCCGGATCAGCCGGGTGATGACCCGGGTGACGACGAAGGCCAGCACGAAGGCGGCGAGGGCGAGCAGCAGGGGGAGCTTGCCCGGCTCGATGATGTTCCGCTCCCACCAGTGCCCCATGTGCGCACATTACTCGGATATGCCCCGCTGCCTCAGCGTCGCCCGGCCCGCGTTTCCGGGCCGGCGCCCCACGGGGCGTCGCACGGCGGGACGGTCCTTCGCCCGGGTGCGGGAAGGGCCTCCGGGGCCGCCGGGTAACCTTCGCCGGTGCTCACGTCCTCCCCTCTCGACGGCCTCCGCTTCGCCTTCGGCACGCTCACCGTGCTGCCCGTCCGGGTGCACCGCTGGGACCGCGGGGCCGCGCGCGGCGGCATGCTGTGCGCCCCGGTGGCCGGACTGGTCGTCGGGGGCTGCGCGGCCGGGCTGGGGCTGGGGCTGCTCCTCCTCGGCGCCGGTCCGCTGCTCGCCGCCGTCGCCTCGGTCGCCGTACCGGCCGCGCTGACCCGCGGGCTGCATCTCGACGGGCTCGCCGACACCGCCGACGGGCTGGGCAGCGGCAAGCCCGCCGAGGACGCGCTCAGGATCATGAAGCAGTCGGACATCGGGCCGTTCGGGGTGCTCACCCTCGTCCTGGTGCTGCTGGCCCAGGTGGCCGTACTGGCCCAGCTCTACGACGCCTCCTGGGCGCGGGGGGCCCTGGCGGCCGTGGTCTCGGCGGTCGCGGCCCGGCTGGCGCTCACCCTGGCCGCTCGCGCCGGGGTGCCGGCCGCCCGCCCGGAGGGGCTCGGGGCGGCGGTGGCCGGGGTGGTGCCGAGGGGGGCCGCGCTGGGGGTGGCGGCGGCGGTGGCGACGGCCGCCGGGGCGGCGGGTGCCTCCTTCGGCGGGTACGGCGGCGCGCGCACCGCCCTGGCGGTGGCCGTCGCCGCAGGCGTCGCCGAGCTGCTGCTGCGCCGCTGCACCCGCCGGTTCGGCGGGGTCACCGGCGATGTGTTCGGCGCGCTCGCGGAGACGGCCGCGACGACCGCGCTGGTGGTGCTGTCGCTTACGGCAGCTTCAGCGTGAGTGCCGTCTGCAGGAGTGCCGGTGACGACCACGCCGAGCGCTCGCCCGCGTACGCCGAGCCGAACGGGGTCGTGCCCAGGGCCAGTTGTTGCCTCGTCCCCTCCGGCGCGGTCACCGGGATCCGGGTCCCGGACGGCGCGGTGACCGTCACCGTCTTCCCGATGCGGTAGGCGGTGACCCTGCCGTCGTCGAGCGCGGTCCGCCACTTGGCCCGGTTCTGCAGCTCGGCTCCGATCGCGCTCTGGCGGAGGTTGACGATCGGGGCGCTGTCCGCGAACAGGGCCCGGTAGTCGGCCAGGACCCGGTCCAGCACCGGGTAGAGGATGCGGTCCTCGGCCAGGTTGGACTGGTGGACGTAGTGCGGACGGGGGTCGTTGCCCAGCACGTGCCCGAGGTCGGTGTGCGCCTCGGCGGGCACGATGTGGTCGGTGTAGCCGGTGGCGGTGTCGAGCGGTTCGGTCAGGCAGGTGGAGGCCGGGTTGTCCTCGCAGACGCCGCTGCCGCCGTCGGCTCTGGACGTGTAGATCCAGTTGTACTCGTCGGCCATCTCGGCCTTGGTGCCGACGTTGTAGTAGACGTTCATCGGGTAGCGCGGCACGGTCAGCGTGCCGCTGCCGACGGCCCGCTGCTCGGACTCGCGGGAGTTGTCCGAGGCGGTCCACCTCACCCCGTCGGCGGCGAGCGTGGGCCCGAGGCCGGGGTTGTCCTGCGGCTGCTGCGGGAGGGTCTTCAGACCCGAGTGCTCGCCGGTGACCAGCTCGCCGGGGTCGACGGAAAGCCCGTGCAGCAGAGCCCAGTTGTAGTTGTCGGAGATCTGTCCGGAGATGTCGGAGCGGCTCACCCACTTCGTCGAGCCGTCGGTGTTCTTCGCGCAGGACCACGGCACGGTCGAGGTGTCCTGGACGCAGCCGAGGAACAGATGCGTGTAGGTGTGGTTCACCCAGCGGTACTGGGCCTTGTCCGCGAGCAGCCGGTCGGTGAGCGCGTCCGTGCCGCCGTTCTCCTCCTTCCACTCCTCGCCGGCGCCCGCGTTGAACACCAGGTCGAGGGTGAAGCCGTGGCTCCGCTGCCAGGAGGCCGCGTACTGGGCGTCGGCCGCGGTCATCCGGATCGGCGCCGTGGTGTCGGTGCCCCCGTCCCCGCAGTCGATGTCGCCGGGCGTGCAGTTGCGCTCGCCGTCCCAGCGGGCGTCCGGCGCGAAGACGTCGTCGACGTGCACGGCGAAGTAGTTGCGGGCCTGCCCGAGGTGCACGCCCTGGGTCAGCCACTCGACCATGCCGCGGGCCAGCACCCGGAACTGCTGCTGGTACCGGTTGTAGGCGAAGGTCACCACCAGCTCGCGGCGGCCGTCGTGGGCGTACTCGCCGAGCAGGCTGCCGGTGCCGGTGCCGCCGGGCACGGGTGTGTCGACGTAGCTGGTGAAGCCCGTGCGGGGCTGGGCGACGAAGCCGTAACTCTCGTCCAGCGAAGGCGCGTTGTCCTCGAAGGAGAAGGCGCCCTTCAGATAGCCGAAGGGGCCCGCCAGGCCGGCGGCGGACACGGTGGCCGTGCGCCCGTCGAGCGGTCCGGCGTAGCCGTCGGCGTCGGTGTAGTCGAGCCCGACCTCGGGGTGGGCCCAGGTGGAGGCGTCGAGCTGCGGTATGCCGTACGTCCTCTCGTACGTCTCCAGGGCCGTCTGCTCGGCCGAGCCCGCGCCGAACGGGGCCTCGTTCGGCAGGACCACGCCCTGGAACCTCGCCCGGGGCCGGCCGCCCACGGTGTCGCTCAGGAAGGCGCCGGTGATCGTGGGCCGCCCGGAGTCGTCCAGGTCGACCTCGGTGTACGGGATGCCCTCGTTCGTCAGCTGGGCGGTGATCGCGCCGACGGGTCCCGCGCCGTCGTCGACGACCAGCACCCTGAGGTCGATGCGCGGATCGGTCGCCGCCGAGGCGCCCGGCGCGGCGAGCCCCAGTGTGATCATGCCGACGGCGGTGCCGGTGACGCCGGCCGCTCTCCAGCGGCGTGCGCGGTGGGCCATGACGGGTTCCTCCCCCCAGAGGGATCCCCCTGCGGTGCATCCGCGGAGAATCTGTGGAAATCATGCGAACCGGGGGGTCGGCACCCCGCCGGAACCCGATGAGTGTGGCTCAGGTCACGGGAGCGCAGGGGGGAGAAAGAGCGACGACGCCACGCGCGGGTGAACACCCGAAGGAATGAGCGAACGCCTGCACGCGCGTAGTCTCGTCCCGGGTGTTCGCCGACGGGGTGAAGGCCCCGGTTGCCACCTTCCCCCAGGCCTGGACCTAGGGTCGGCTCTCGGGCCCGGTCGACCCACCCCTCATCGGCCACAGAAACTTCACATCGGAAGCGAGATCTCACCACCGTGACTGCTCTGACTCTCAGCACCGCCGCGGCGCCCGGCCTGCGGGCCGACGCGATCGTGATCGGTGTCGCCAAGGGTGCCAAGGGGCCCGTCGTCGCGCCTGGCGCCGAGGCCGTGGACAAGGCGTACGACGGCAAGCTGGCCGGCGTCCTGGAGACCCTCGGTGCCTCGGGTGCCGAGGGCGAGCTGACGAAGCTGCCCGCGCCCACCGGCTTCAAGGCCCCGCTCGTGGTGGCGGTGGGCCTCGGCGCGCAGCCCGACGACAAGGACGCCGAGGACGCCGAGGACGGCGACACCGGCTTCGACGCCGAGGTGCTGCGCAAGGCCGCCGGCGTGGCCGCCCGCGCGCTCACCGGTTCCCGCAAGGCCGCGTTCGCGCTGCCCGTCGACAGCCCCGGCGCGATCGAGGCGATCGCCGAGGGCGTGCTCCTCGGCGCGTACTCCTTCGACACCTACAAGGAGAACGGCGGGCAGGCGAGGGGCGCCAGGGCCAAGAACGGCAAGGCGCCGCTGGCCGAGGCCACGCTGCTCGGCGGCAAGCCGCGCGACGCCGCCCACAAGGGTGCCGTCGCGCGCGCGGTCGCGGTCTCCGAGGAGCTGAACCGCGCCCGCGACCTGATCAACATGCCGCCGAACGACCTCACCCCCGCGATCTTCGCCGGCATCGCGCAGGCCGCGGCCAAGGAGCACGGCATCAAGGTGCAGGTGCTCGACGACAAGGCCCTGACCAAGGGCGGCTACGGCGGCATCCTCGGCGTCGGCGGCGGCTCGGCGGCCACCCCGCGCCTGGTGAAGCTGTCGTACACGCACCCCGCGGCGGAGAAGCACCTGGCCTTCGTCGGCAAGGGCATCACCTACGACTCGGGCGGCATCTCGCTGAAGCCGGCCGGGCACAACGAGACGATGAAGTGCGACATGAGCGGTGCCGCCGCCGTGTTCGCCGCGGTCGTCTCCGCCGCCCGTCTCGGCCTGGAGGTCAACGTCACCGGCTGGCTGGCGCTGGCCGAGAACATGCCGTCCGGCTCCGCCGTGCGCCCGGGCGACGTGCTGCGGATGTACAGCGGCAAGACGGTCGAGGTGCTCAACACCGACGCCGAGGGCCGGCTGGTCCTCGCCGACGCGCTGTGGGCGGCCTCGCTGGAGAAGCCGGACGCGATCGTGGACGTGGCCACGCTGACCGGCGCGATGATGCTGGCGCTGGGCAGCCGGACGTTCGGTGTCATGGCCAACGACGACGCGTTCCGCTCCGCGGTGTACGAGGCGGCGGAGGAGGTCGGCGAGCCGGCCTGGCCGATGCCGCTGCCGGAGCACCTGCGCAAGGGCATGGAGTCCTCGGTGGCCGACATCGCGAACATGGGCGAGCGGTGGGGCGGCGGCCTGGTCGCCGGCCTGTTCCTGCGCGAGTTCGTGGGCGAGGGCATCACCTGGGCGCACCTGGACATCGCGGGCCCCGCGTTCAACGAGGGGGGTCCGTTCGGGTACACGCCGAAGGGCGGCACGGGGTCCGCGGTGCGGACGCTGGTGCGTCTCGCCGAACTGACCGCCGCGGGCGATCTGGGCTGAGTCGCCCGACGGCCCGGCCGCTCCCGCGGTACGGCGGCCACAGGGGCGTGGGGGTTGTTCGCGCAGTTCCCCGCGCCCCTGCCGCGCGCGCGCCTTCCTTTTCGGCCGTACGTGGGGTGTCTCACACTCAGGCCCGGCGTCTCGTCCGCCTCGAACAAGTGCAAAGATGGAGCCCGGCAGGACAGGGCCCCCACCGAAGGGCCGAAGCATCAAGCGGCCGGACACCAGCCGCCTGCCGGTCATCGGAGACCGGCGTACGGCGCACATGCATGGAGGACGTGACGTGGCGAACGACGCCAGCACCGTTTTCGACCTAGTGATCCTCGGCGGTGGTAGCGGTGGTTACGCCGCGGCCCTGCGCGGAGCGCAGCTGGGCCTGGACGTCGCCCTGATCGAGAAGGACAAGGTCGGCGGCACCTGCCTGCACAAGGGGTGCATCCCCACCAAGGCCCTGCTGCACGCGGGCGAGATCGCCGACCAGGCCCGCGAGAGCGAGCAGTTCGGCGTCAAGGCCACGTTCGAGGGCATCGACGTCCCGGCCGTCCAGAAGTACAAGGACGACGTGATCTCGGGCCTGTACAAGGGACTGCAGGGGCTCATCGCCTCCCGCAAGGTCACCTACATCGAGGGTGAGGGGCGTCTGTCCTCCCCCACCTCCGTCGACGTCAACGGCCAGCGCATCCAGGGCCGCCACGTGCTGCTCGCGACCGGCTCCGTGCCGAAGTCGCTGCCGGGCCTGGAGATCGACGGCAACCGCATCATCTCGTCCGACCACGCCCTCGTCCTGGACCGCGTGCCGAAGTCCGCGATCATCCTGGGCGGCGGTGTCATCGGCGTCGAGTTCGCCTCGGCGTGGAAGTCCTTCGGCTCGGACGTCACGGTCATCGAGGGCCTCAAGCACCTCGTCCCGGTCGAGGACGAGAACTCCTCGAAGCTTCTCGAGCGCGCGTTCCGCAAGCGCGGCATCAAGTTCAACCTGGGCACCTTCTTCCAGAAGGCCGAGTACACCCAGGACGGTGTGAAGGTCACCCTGGCGGACGGCAAGGAGTTCGAGGCCGAGGTCCTCCTCGTCGCCGTCGGCCGCGGCCCGGTCTCCCAGGGCCTGGGCTACGAGGAGGCCGGGGTCGCCATGGACCGCGGCTACGTCCTCGTCGACGAGTACATGCGCACCAACGTCCCGACCATCTCCGCCGTCGGTGACCTGGTCCCGACCCTCCAGCTCGCGCACGTCGGCTTCGCCGAGGGCATCCTGGTGGCGGAGCGTCTGGCCGGTCTGAAGGTCGTTCCGATCGACTACGACGGTGTCCCGCGGGTGACGTACTGCCACCCGGAGGTCGCCTCCGTCGGCATCACCGAGGCCAAGGCCAAGGAGATCTACGGCGCGGACAAGGTCGTCGCTCTGAAGTACAACCTGGCGGGCAACGGAAAGAGCAAGATCCTCAAGACCGCGGGCGAGATCAAGCTCGTCCAGGTCAAGGACGGTGCCGTGGTCGGCGTCCACATGGTCGGCGACCGCATGGGCGAGCAGGTCGGCGAGGCCCAGCTGATCTACAACTGGGAGGCGCTGCCGGCCGAGGTCGCCCAGCTCATCCACGCCCACCCGACGCAGAACGAGGCGCTCGGCGAGGCCCACCTTGCCCTGGCCGGCAAGCCGCTGCACTCCCACGACTGAGCCTTCGGTCAACGGGCGCGACGACACAGACTTCCGCAATTCGTTAGGAGCAACCGAAACCATGGCGGTTTCCGTAACCCTTCCGGCGCTCGGCGAGAGCGTCACCGAGGGCACTGTCACCCGCTGGCTGAAGGCCGAGGGCGAGCGCGTCGAGGCCGACGAGCCGCTGCTCGAGGTCTCGACCGACAAGGTCGACACCGAGATCCCCTCGCCCGCCGCCGGCGTGCTGGCCTCCATCAAGGTCGCCGAGGACGAGACGGTCGAGGTCGGCGCCGAGCTGGCCGTCATCGACGACGGCACGGGTGCGCCCGCTGCCGCCCCGGCCCCCGCCGCCGCCGAGGCCCCCGCCGCCGAGGCCCCCGCCCCGGCCGCTCCGGTGGCCGAGGCCCCGGCCCCCGCCCCGGCCCCCGAGGCCCCGGCCGCCCCCGCCGCTCCGGCCGGTGGCGCCGAGGGCACGGACGTGGTCCTGCCCGCGCTGGGCGAGTCCGTCACCGAGGGCACCGTCACCCGCTGGCTGAAGTCGGTCGGCGACTCCGTCGAGGCCGACGAGCCGCTGCTCGAGGTCTCCACGGACAAGGTCGACACCGAGATCCCGGCGCCCACCTCCGGCGTGCTCCTGGAGATCGTGGTCGGCGAGGACGAGACCGCCGAGGTCGGCGCCAAGCTCGCCGTCATCGGTGCCCCGGGTGCCGCCCCGGCCGCCGCTCCGGCTCCGGCCGCCCCGGCCCCCGCCGCCGCCCCGGCCCCGGCTCCTGCCCCGGCCCCGGCCCCGGCTCCTGCCCCGGCCCCGGCCCCGGCTCCGGCTCCTGCCCCGGCTCCGGCCGCCGCCCCGGCCCCGGCGCCCGCCGCCGCGGCTCCGGCCCCGGCCCAGCCCGCGGCTCCGGCTCCGGCCCCGGCTCCGGCGCCCGCCCCGGCCCCGGTCGCCCCGGCCACCGCGCCCACCTCCCCGACCGCCACCCAGGCGACCGACGAGGGCGCGTACGTCACCCCGCTGGTGCGCAAGCTCGCCGCCGAGAACGGCGTCGACCTGGCCACCGTCAAGGGCACCGGCGTCGGCGGCCGTATCCGCAAGCAGGACGTCATCGCCGCCGCCGAGGCCGCGAAGGCCGCCGCCGCTCCGGCTCCGGCCGCCGCCGCTCCGGCCGCCGCCAAGAAGGCCCCGGCGCTGGAGGTCTCCCCGCTGCGCGGCCAGACCGTCAAGATGACCCGCATCCGCAAGGTCATCGGCGACAACATGGTCAAGGCGCTGCACGAGCAGGCCCAGCTGTCGTCGGTCGTCGAGGTCGACGTCACCCGTCTGATGAAGCTGCGCGCCCAGGCGAAGGACTCGTTCGCGGCCCGCGAGGGCGTCAAGCTCTCCCCGATGCCGTTCTTCGTCAAGGCCGCCGCGCAGGCGCTGAAGGCCCACCCGGTCATCAACGCCAAGATCAACGAGGCCGAGGGGACCATCACCTACTTCGACTCCGAGAACATCGGGATCGCGGTGGACTCCGAGAAGGGCCTGATGACCCCGGTCATCAAGCACGCCGGCGACCTCAACATCGCGGGCATCGCCAAGGCCACGGCGGAGCTGGCGGGCAAGGTCCGCGCCAACAAGATCACTCCGGACGAGCTGTCCGGCGCGACCTTCACCATCTCCAACACCGGTTCGCGCGGCGCGCTCTTCGACACGATCATCGTGCCGCCGGGCCAGGTCGCGATCCTCGGCATCGGTGCCACGGTCAAGCGTCCGGCCGTCATCGAGACCGAGGAGGGCACGGTCATCGGCGTCCGCGACATGACCTACCTGACCCTCTCCTACGACCACCGTCTGGTCGACGGCGCCGACGCGGCCCGTTACCTGTCGGCGGTCAAGGCGATCCTGGAGGCGGGCGCGTTCGAGGTCGAACTGGGCCTCTGACCCCGGCCGAGGCTCTCCGCGGCCTCCGCCTTCGCCGTCAGGCGGTACGGCACCCCGTCCGGAACTTTCCGGACGGGGTGTTCGTGTTTGTCTGGGTGCTCAGCGTGTAAGGCTCGTCTCACCTGCGCAAAAGCACCCCCATGCGCCCTGCCCGCGAAGCGAACCGGCCGTATTGTCTAAACGTCAAAGCCCCCGGGGGCCGCAGGACGGCCCCTCCCTAAGGAGCCCCCATGACCGCGCCCGTCGTCCACTCGCTGCGCGAGCAGATCCGCGAGCACATCGTGGAGGGAATCGTCAGCGGGCGCTGGCAGCCGGGCGAGCGCATCGTGGAGCGCCGCATCGCCACCGAGCTGGAGGTCAGCCAGACCCCGGTCCGGGAGGCCCTGCGCGAGCTGGAGTCCCTCCGCCTGATCGAGTCGGCCCCGAACAAGGGCGTCCGCGTCCGGAACCTGACGGCCGCCGACCTGGAGGAGAGCTATCCGGTGCGGGCCGGCCTGGAGGCCATCGCCGCCGAGCTGGCGGCGGAGCGGCTGGCCGAGGACTGCTCGGCCCTGGAGCCGCACGTCCTCGCCCTGTACGAGGCCGACCGCAACGCCGACGGCACCGCCCAGGTCCGGCACACGGTCGGCTTCCATCGCGAGCTGGTGCGCGCCGCGCACAACTCGGTCCTGCTGCACACGTGGGAGGGGCTCGGCATCGAGGTCTTCACGGCGCTGTCCATCCGCTGGCTGGGCACGGTGCAGCAGTCCTACGCGGAGGAGCACGAGGAGTTGGTGCAGGCCTTCAAGCGCCGGGACCCCCGCATCCCCGAGCTGGTGAAGGCGCACGTGCTGGGCTGCGCGCCGCGCGCCTGACCCAGCCGAGCACACCCACGCTCACCTGCGAAAACCCAGGTCGAACACGGCACCCGGTGCCCACTTCGAAGGCACCGGGTGCCGACTTTCTCGAAATCGAGAAGTTTTGGCCCTCAACCCTTTGATCGATCATCGATCAGGGAGTTACAGTCGCCGACGGACTTCCACCGAAGTCCGCTGCCCTGTCCTGCCAAAGACCAAGGGCACCCCCGAACCCTTACCGATGAGGGAACCCCCTTCGACTGAGGAAGGCGGCGACATGACCGACCCCCACGCCATCCAGCCGAGCGCGCTCGACCAGCTCCCGGACCGTGACCCGGAGGAGACCGCCGAATGGCAGGCCTCCCTGGACGCCGTCGCGAGGGAGGCCGGGCCGCACCGCGCCGCGTACCTGATGCGCCGCACGCTGGAGCGCGCCGAGGCGGGCGGCGTCGCGCTGCCGAAGCTCCTCGAGACGGACTACGTCAACACCATCCCCACCTCCGCCGAGCCGGGCCTGCCCGGTGACCCGGAGATGGAGGCCCGGATCACCGCGTGGAACCGCTGGAACGCGGCCGCCATGGTGACCCGCGGCGCGAAGCACGGCGTCGGCGGCCACATCGCCACCTTCGCCTCGGCGGCCTGGCTGTACGAGACCGGCTTCAACCACTTCTTCAAGGGCAAGGAGGGCGACGGCTCGGGCGACCAGCTCTACATCCAGGGCCACGCCTCCCCCGGCATCTACGCCCGTGCCTTCCTCGACGGCCGGCTCGACGAGCACCACCTGGACAACTTCCGCCAGGAGGCCGGCGGCAACGGCCTGCCGTCGTACCCGCACCCGCGGCGCCTGCCCTGGCTGTGGGAGTTCCCGACGGTCTCCATGGGCCTCGGCCCGCTCTCCGCGATCTACCAGGCGCGCTTCAACCGCTACCTGACCAACCGCGCCATCAAGGACGTCTCGGCGTCCCACGTCTGGGCCTTCCTGGGCGACGGCGAGATGGACGAGCCGGAGTCGACGGCGGCCCTCGCGCTCGCCGCCCGTGAGGAGCTGGACAACCTCACCTTCGTCATCAACTGCAACCTCCAGCGCCTGGACGGCCCGGTCCGCGCCAACTTCAAGATCGTGCAGGAGCTGGAGGCCCAGTTCCGTGGCGCCGGCTGGAACGTCGTCAAGACGCTGTGGGGCACGGCCTGGGACGAGCTGTTCGCGCTCGACACCACCGGCGCGCTCGTACGCCGCCTGCGCGAGGTACCGGACGCGCAGATCCAGACGTACCAGACCCGGGACGCCGCCTACATCCGCCAGGACTTCTTCGGCAAGGAGCCGGCGCTCGCCGAGATGGCGAAGCTGCTGAGCGACGACAAGATCCTGGAGTGCTTCCACCTCTCCCGCGGTGGTCACGAGGCCCGCAAGGTCTACGCCGCGTACAAGGCCGCCGTCGAGCACAAGGGCGCGCCGACCGTGATCCTGGCCCAGACGGTCAAGGGCCACACCCTCGGCGAGGGCTTCGCGTCGAAGAACGCCAACCACCAGATGAAGAAGCTGACGGTGGACGAGTTCAAGACGATGCGCGACCTGCTGGAGCTGCCCATCAAGGACAGCGACTTCACCGACGGCGTGGTGCCCTACGGCCACCCCGGCGCCGACTCCCCCGAGGTCCGCTACCTCCAGGAGCGCCGCGCCGCCCTCGGCGGTCCGGCCCCGGCCCGCCGCACGCACGCGCTGCCCGCGCTGCCCGCCCCCGCCGAGAAGGCCTTCGCCTCCTTCGACAAAGGCTCCGGCTCGCAGAACGTCGCCACCACCATGGCCTTCGTCCGCCTGGTCAAGGACCTGGTCCGCGACAAGGAGACCGGCAAGCGCTGGGTGCCGATCGTCCCCGACGAGGCGCGCACCTTCGGCATGGAGAGCCTCTTCCCGTCCCTGGGCATCTACTCCCCCAAGGGCCAGACGTACGAGCCGGTCGACCGCGACCAGCTGATGTACTACAAGGAGGCCAAGAACGGCCAGATCCTCAACGAGGGGATCACCGAGGCCGGTTCGATGGCCGACTTCATCGCCGCGTCCACCGCGTACGCGACGCACGGCGAGGCGATGATCCCGTTCTACATCTTCTACTCGATGTTCGGCTGGCAGCGCACCGCCGACCAGATGTGGCAGCTCGGCGACCAGCTCGGCCGCGGCTTCCTCGTCGGCGCGACGGCGGGTCGTACGACCCTCACCGGTGAGGGCCTGCAGCACGCCGACGGTCACTCCCCGGTGATCGCCGCGACCAACCCGGCGGCGCTGACGTACGACCCCGCGTTCGCCTACGAGATCGCGGTGATCGTCCGTGAGGGTCTGCGCCGGATGTACGGCGAGGCCAAGCCGGGCGAGGACCAGAACGTCTTCTACTACCTGACGGTCTACAACGAGCCGCTGCCGCAGCCGGCCAAGCCGCAGGGCCTCGGCATCGACGAGGGCATCGTCAAGGGCCTGTACCGCTTCAACACGGCGGAGTCCGCGGGCGTGACCGTGGCCGCCAACGCCCGGCGCATCCAGCTGCTGGGCTCGGGTACGGCGATCCACTGGGCGGTCGAGGCCCAGAAGCTGCTCGCCGAGGAGTGGGGCGTGGCCGCCGACGTGTGGTCCGCGACCTCCTGGTCCGAGCTGCGCCGGGACGCGATGGAGGCCGACGCGGCCCTGCTGCGCGGCGAGGAGCGCGTGCCGTACGTCCGCCAGGCGCTGCAGGGCGCCGAGGGCCCGGTCCTCGCGGTCTCCGACTACATGCGCCAGGTCCCGGACCAGATCGCGCAGTGGGTCGAGCAGGACTGGTCCTCGCTGGGCGCCGACGGCTTCGGTCTGTCGGACACCCGTGAGGCGGCCCGCCGGCACTTCGGCGTCGACGCCCCGTCGATCGTCGTCGCGGCCCTGGCGCAGCTCGCCCGGCGCGGCGAGGTCAAGGCGACGGCGGTGAAGGAGGCCCGGGAGAAGTACGGGCTGTAGTCACCTGAGGTCCTGGGAAGGGGTACGGCGGCCGCCGTGCCCCTTCTTTGTCGGTGGCCCCCGGCATCATGAGACACATGCGTGCGGCCCGGCTCATCAAGATGGTGCTCCTTCTGCAGTCCCGGCCCTCCATGACCGCCGCCGAGCTGGCCCGGGAGCTGGAGGTGTCCGAGCGGACCGTCACCCGGGACGCGCAGGCGCTGTCGGAGGCCGGGGTGCCCGTGTACGCCGACCGGGGGCGGGCCGGCGGGTACCGGCTGATCGGCGGGTACCGCACGCGGCTGACGGGGCTGGCGCGCGGCGAGGCCGAGGCCCTGTTCCTGAGCGGGGTGCCGGGGGCGCTGCGGGAGATGGGGCTGCAGGACGCGGCGTCGGCGGCCCGGCTGAAGGTGTCGGCCGCGCTGCTGCCCTCCCTGCGGGACGCCCCGGACAGTGCCGCCCAGCGGTTCCACCTGGACGCGCCCGCGTGGTTCCGGGAGCCGGAGGCACCGGCGCTGCTGCCCGCCGTCGCCGGGGCCGTGTGGGACGACCGGCGGCTCGGTGCCGTCTACCGGCGCGGGGAGGGCGTGGTCGAGCGGGAGCTGGAGCCGTACGGGCTGGTGCTGAAGGCGGGCGTCTGGTACCTGTGCGCGCGGGTGGACGGCGGTGCCTTCCGGACGTACCGGATCGACCGGTTCGACGCCGTCGAGGCCCGTGCCGAGCGCTTCGCACGGGACCCGGACTTCGATCTGCCGGGCCACTGGGCGGAGCAGGCCGAGCGGTTCGCCCGCTCGATCCTCCGTGCCGAGGTGGTCGTACGGCTCTCTCCGGAGGGCGTGCGCCGGCTGCCGCACGCCGGTGATCCGCTCGGCGCGCGGGAGGCGCTGGCCGGTGCGGGGGCGCCGGACGCCGGGGGCTGGGTGACGGTGACGCTGCCCGTGGAGTCGGAGGAGGTGGCGCACGCCCAGCTGACGGCGCTCGGGCCGGAGGCGGAGGTGCTGGCGCCGGCGAGTCTGCGGAAGCGGCTCGCGGCGGACGCGGCCCGCCTCGCGGCGCTGTATCGCGGTACGGCCGGCTCGTGACGATCGCCGTACTCCGCGTGCGGCCCACCGGCCGAGGCACGATGCTGGTGCCGTGATGGACGAGACGGAGTTCTGGGAGCTGATCGACGCCACCCGCGAGGCCGCCGAGGGCGACCCCGAGGAGCAGGCCGACGCGCTCGTGGACCGGCTGCTCCGGCTGGATCCCGAGCTGGTCCTGGACTTCGCCCGTCACTTCGAGGCCCGCTACAACCGCGCCTACCGCTGGGACCTGTGGGGGGCCGCCTGGCTGCTGCTGGACGGGTGCAGCGACGACGCGTTCGACTTCTTCCGGTGCTGGCTGATCGGCCAGGGCCGGGAGGTCTTCGAGGGCGCCCTGCACGAGCCGGACGCGCTGGCGGAGCTGCTGGGCGAGTTCGACGAGGAGATCGACGGCGACGGCGAGGAGCTGGGGTACGCGGCGGACGAGGCGTACGAGCAGCTGACCGGTGCCGTCGCGCCCGACCTGGGCATCGCCCCGGCGCCCGCCGAGCCGGAGGGCACGCCGCTGGACCTGGAGGACGACGGGGTGCTCGCGCAGCGGTACCCCCGCCTGTGGGAGCGGTTCAGGTCGTGATGCCGGGTCCAGGCGGCCGTGCGCCCGCGGATCCCGTCGGCCGGAGGGACGGCCCGGGTCCGGCCGGTCCGCCCCGGCGCGGACGCGCTGCGGTTGCTGCCGCGGCTGTCGTTCACGGTTCCCGCCTCCGGTCGGCCCGGGTCGGGCTCGACCGTGGGGCGGGGGCCTCGGAACGGGCTGCGGGCCGCCCATGAGTCCGCTGTGGACGCCGGCCCTGCAGCAGGGCGGCCTGTTCCCGGATCGCCGGGAGCCGGGCGGCGAGGGCCGCGCCGGGGCAGTCGGTCCGGAAGCCGTCCCGGTGCGCGCCGAAGGCGGGCAGAGTGGCGGTGACGCCCGCCTTGTAGCGGCTCTGGCCGCTGCTGGAGACCAGTCGGGCCCGGCCGCGCGGGTCGACGTCGGCCAGGCCGAGTTTCCAGGCGGCCAGGGCGGCGATCGCGTCGGTCATGGCCCGGGGCACGGGGACGCCGTCGGTGAAGGTGCCGAGGGCGGCGATGCCGGCGGTGCGGTGGTTGAAGCCCTGGGTGTGCGCGCCGGTGACGGCCCGTTCGACGCCGCCGGCGCGGCCCTCGTAGATGGTGCCGCAGCGGTCGACGAGGAAGTTGTAGCCGATGTCGTCCCAGCGGCGGGCCTCGGTCTGGCCGTCGTACAGATGACGGATGATGCGGGGCGCGTCGGCGCACCGGTAGTCGTTGGGCGAGTCGGTGTGGTGGAGGAAGACGGCGACCACTTTGTCGTCGTAGCGCGGCGGCGGCTGGGTGCGCCCGGTGCTGCGGTCCACCCAGGTGGAGCGCGGCACGATGCGCGGCCGGGCGGCGTGGTGGGGGACGGGCGGCCGGGCCGCCGCGGAGGGACGGTCGAGGCGGGGCAGCACGGCCTGCTCGACGCCGCGGGCGCACAGGGCCAGCGCGGCCACGGCCAGCGCCCCGGGCAGGCAGCCGAGCAGCATGAGTACCGCGCGGGGTGCCCGGACGGTGCTCAGGGCCGCTGCGGTACGCCGTTTCCCGGCCGTCAGGGCTCTTCGGACGACACGCATGATCCCACTCTCGGGTCGCTGTGCCGCGCCCGCGATGTGTGCTGTGCCACCTGGTGGAACCATCATCCCGGTCCGGGACGTTTCCGGGGGGTACACACGTACGTGACCGGTTCCGCCGCCCGGCGGTCGTCCCGCACGCGTTGCTGATCGGCGGACCGGCCCCGTCCGTACTGAGGGGTCCGAGAGAAAGGCGGCTCCGTGGACCTGCTCGACCTGGTGCTCGTACTGGTGGTCGTCGTCTACGCGGTGTCCGGATACCGGCGCGGGCTGGTGGCCGGATGCGTCTCGCTGGCCGGGTTCGTGGGTGGCGCGGTCGTCGGGGTGTGGGTGCTGCCGTGGGTGACGGGCCAGGCGGAGCGGGGCACGGCGGCGGCGACGGTGCTCGCGGTGCTGACGGTGCTGGTGCCGGCGGTGGTGGGGCACGAGCTGGCGGGCCGGCTGGCGCTGCGGCTGCGCGGGGAGCTGGACCGGGGGCCGCTGCGGGTGGCGGACGGGATAGGGGGCGCGGCGGCGAACGCGGTCGCGGTGCTGGTCGTGGCGTGGGTGGCGGCGAGCGTGCTGGCCGCGGCCCCCTCGCAGACGCTGACGACGGCGATACGGAACTCGACGCTGCTGGGCGCGGTGCAGGACGCGATGCCGCGGACCACGCCCGCGTGGTTCTCCCGGGCCACGTCGGCGCTGGCCGAGGCGGGTTTCCCGCAGGTGTTCAACCCGTTCGAGAACGAGTCGACGGCCCGGGTGCCCCGGCCGACCGGGGACAGTGTCACCCCGGCGGCGACGAGGGCGGCCAAGCTGAGCACGGTCAAGATCGAGGGCGCCGCGGGCGCCGAGGGCCGCGAGGGCAGCGGGTTCGTGTTCGCGCCGGGGCATGTGATGACCAACGCGCACGTGGTGGCCGGTATCGACCACCCGGGCGTGCGGGTCGGCGGGGTCGGGCCGTCGTACGAGGCCCGGGTGGTGCTCTTCGATCCGGACCGGGACGTGGCGGTGCTGTACGTGCCGGAGCTGCGCGCCCCGGTGCTGCGGTTCGACACCGGGGCGGCGCGCGGTGACTCGGCGGTGGTGGCGGGCTATCCGCAGGACGGGGCGCTGGACCTGCGGGCGGCGACGGTCGGGAACCGGGTGCGGGCGACCGGCCAGAACATCTACAACGACCGTACGGTCACCCGGGAGATCTACGCGATCCGCTCCACGGTCCTGCCGGGCAACTCCGGTGGACCGCTGCTGACCACCGACGGCCGGGTGTTCGGGGTGGTCTTCGCCCGCTCCACCTCGGACGCCGAGACGGGGTACGCGCTGACGGCGGACGAGGTGGCGGGCGACGCCCGGCGCGCGGCCACGGCGACGGCGCCGGTGGACACGGGCGAGCTGGTCAGTTCGTAGGGCTCACAGGGCGCGGCCCATGCACACGTCGTCGACGTAGGCGCCGTCGAGGAAGAACTCCCCCGGCAGGACGCCCTCGACGGTGAACCCCTCGGACTCGTACAGGCCCCGGGCCGGGGTGTTGTGCCCGAGCACGCGCAGGGTGAGGCGCCGTGCGCCGCGGCTGCGCGCTTCGACGGCGGCGGCCCGGATCAGCGCGCGGCCGACACCCCGCCCGCGCGCCTCCTGGGCGACGGCGATCCCCTGGATCGACAGGACGTGCGCGTTGGCGGCGAGCGGCGTCGGGGGAGCGAGCCGGACGTAGCCGAGGAGGCGCCCGTCGGCCTCGGCGACGAGGAACTGCTCCGCGGGGTGCCGTTCGTCGAAGAACGGCCCGTACGGCGGCTGCGGCCGGGGGGCCACGGCGTGCAGGGTGGACCAGGTGGCCCGGTCGAGGGCGGCCAGTTCCTCGTCGTCGTCGGCCTTGGCGATGCGTATGTACGGCTCCGGCATGGCGATCACCCTACGGCGGGTGTCCCGTGCGTCCCAAGGTGTTTTGGACGTCCGCGCGGTCATGCTGGGGGCATGGAACGTTCACGTATCGCGGTGGCCGGCGCGTCCGGTCTGATCGGCAGCGCTCTGGTGCGGTCCCTGACCGCGGACGGGCACGAGGTGGTCCGGCTGGTGCGCCGGACGCCCCGGGGCCCGGACGAGGTCCGCTGGGATCCCGCCCGGCAGTCCGTGGACGCGGCCGGGCTGATCGGCTGTGCCGCGGTGGTCAACCTGGCGGCGGCCGGGGTGGGCGACCGGCGCTGG
This sequence comes from Streptomyces sp. NPDC038200, assembly GCF_055600785.1. Classification (NCBI taxonomy): domain Bacteria; kingdom Bacillati; phylum Actinomycetota; class Actinomycetes; order Kitasatosporales; family Streptomycetaceae; genus Streptomyces; species Streptomyces sp. NPDC038200. The sequence goes on along the minus strand of NZ_JBVJYH010000015.1, from coordinate 41,444 downwards.
ACACCGGAGTACAAGCGGCAGCTGCGGGACAGCCGGGTCCTGGGCACGGCCGCGCTGGCCGAGGCGGTGACGGCGCTGCCCGAGCCGCCGCGGGTGTTCCTGAACGGCAGCGCGATCGGCTTCTACGGCGATACCGGCGACCGGGTGGTGGACGAGGACGCGCCGCCCGGCGACGGGTTCCTGTCGGCGCTCTGCGTGGAGTGGGAGGAGGCGGCGGCGCCCGTGGCGGCGGCGGGGGTGCGGACGGTGCTGCTGCGCACGGGGCTGGTGGTGGCGCGGGGCGGCGGGGCCTGGGGGCGGCTGTTCCCGCTGTTCCGGGCGGGACTCGGGGGGCGGCTGGGCGACGGGCGGCAGTACTGGTCGTACATCGCGCTGCACGACGAGGTCGCGGCGATCCGGCATCTTATGGACGACGAGAGTCTGTCCGGGCCGGTCAACCTGACGGCGCCGCAGCCCCTGACGAACGGTGAGATCACCGCGGCGATGGGACGGGTGCTGCGCCGGCCGACGGCGTTCGCGGTGCCCGCGCCGGTGCTGCGCGCGGTGCTCGGGGAGATGGCCGGGGACGTGCTGGGCAGTCAGCGGGTGGTGCCGAAGCGGTTGCTGGAGTCGGGGTTCCGGTTCGCGTTCCCGGGCATCGACGAGGCGATCCGAGCGGCGGAATGAGTCCCCAGACAACACGGGCGAACGAAAGTGACTGTATGCGACCTCTATGCGACCGTGCTCTGTTGATGCGCGACTACTCCTGACCGATCACGGCCCTACCCTCGTCCCGAACCCGGGTATCCCTGGAGCCCGTTGGGGGCATGACGTCTCCACCGGCCGCGCAACCACAGGAGGGGCCTCGTGCTTGAGCCCGTGTACCAGGTGGACGTCGTCATCGTGGGAGCCGGAATCGCCGGCCTCTCGGCGGCTCATCGGCTGACCAGCGCAGGAGTCACCACCACCGTCGTGGAGGCCGCCCCGTACGTCGGCGGCCGCATGTCGACGGAGAAGATCGACGGCTTCCGGCTCGACCGCATCGGACAGCTGCTGTCCACGTCCTGTCCCGAACTCCGGCTGACCCCGGGCCTGGACGCCCTGGCCGTGCGCCGCTTCGCGCCGGGGGTCCTGCTGCACCGCGACGGGCACACCCAGCGCGCGGGCGCGCCGGCGTCCGGAGGGAGCGCACGGGGCGCACGGGGCGCACTCCATGTGGTGCGGGCCCTTGCGGGCACCCCCAGGGGTGCGGCGGCCCCGCCCGCCCGCACCGGGGCACCGGTGGGCGGCGCGGTGGACCAGGCCCGCCTCGGCGCCGCGCTCGGCCGGATCGCGGCGACCCCCGTCGAACGCATCCTGGCCCGCCCGGAGATGCCGGCCGCCCAGGCGCTCGCCCGGCGCGGGGTGCCGGCGCGCACCATCGAGGGCTTTCTGCGTCCGCTGCTCGCCGCGCTGCTGTGCGATCCGGAGCTGACCACCTCCAGCAGGTGCGCCGACCTGGCGCTGCGCGCCTTCGCCGGGGGGCGGCTGGGGGTGCCGGAGGGCGGCGCGGAGGCGCTGCCCGAGCTGCTGGCCCGGTCGCTGCCGCCGGGCACCGTGCGCACCGGGGTGCGGGTCACCTCCGTGTCCACGACCTCGGTGACCACCGCCGAGCACGGGGAGATCCGCTGCCGGGCGGTGCTGCTGGCGACCGACGCGCGGGCGGCGGCCGAGCTGCTGCCGGGGCTGCGGGTGCCGGACTTCCACCCCGTGACGGTCGTCCACCACACCACGGACGAGCCGGCGGCGGCCTTCTCGACGGGCACGTCGCTGCTGCTGGACGCCGACCGGGGCGGGCCGGTGGCGCACACGGCGGTGCTCAGCAACGTGGACCCGAGCCGGGCGCCGGCCGGCCGGGTGCTGATCTCCTCGACGGTGCTGGGCCCGCCGCCGCCGGACGTGGACACCGCCGTCCGTATCCACCTCTCCCGGCTCTACGGCACCTCGACGCGCCGCTGGGAGACGCTGGCCGTGCACCACACCCCCGAGGCGGTACCGGCGATGCGCCCGCCGCACGACCTGCGCCGACCGGTACGGCTCCTGGCGGGCCTCTACGTCTGCGGCGACCACCGCGACACCAGCACGGTCCAGGGCGCCCTGCACTCCGCCCACCGGGCCGCGGCGGCGGTCCTCTCCGACCTGGGGGCGGCGGGCTCGATGCACAGCGCGGACCCGGCCCCCACGCTGCCCAGGGCGGCGTGACCACCCCCGGTTCAGCGACACCGGACGCGACCGCCGGCCCTCCCCCCGCCGCGACGGCGTCCGGCCGCGACGGCGGGGAACGGCGGTGCCGGACGCCGTCCGTCCGGGCCGTCCTCAGCCCAGGGCCGCCACCTTCTCGCGGTACCCCCGCACGGGTGCCGCGTCCCGGTACGGCTCCAGTCGGCGTTCGAACTCCTTCACGTACTCCACCGCGCGGGCGCTGCGCATCTCGGCGGCCTGGCCCGCGGCCTCCGCGGCCAGCGTGCACGCCTGGTCGAGTTCGCCGAGGCCGAGCCGGGCGGTGGCGAGGACGACCCGGCAGAACAGGCGGCTGCGGGCATAGGTGGGCGCCCGCAGCTGGAGGGAGCGCTCGGCGTGCTGGGCGGCGGCCCGGAACTGCTGCAGATCCCGGTGGCAGTGCCCGAACTCGTCGGCGAGCTGCGCCTCGTCGAAGAACCCGGCCCAGTACGGCACCTCGTCCCCGGGCCGGGCCGCCTCCAGCGCGCGCTCGGCCCGCACCAGCGCGGCGGTGCAGGCCCGCACCTCGCCCAGGACGCCGTGCGCCCGCGCCTCGGACGCGTGCAGCAGCGCCTGGACGACCGGCGGGCCGCCGGTGCCGACGCCCTGCTGGGCGACCCGGGCCAGCTGCACGGCCTCCCTGCCGTGGCCGAGGTAGACGGCCTGGCGGCTCATGGTGACCAGGACATAGGAACCGTACGCCCGGTCCCCGGCCGCCTGGGCGAGCCGCAGGGCCTGCACGAAGTAACGCTGGGCCAGTCCGTGCGCGGCGATGTCGTACGACGTCCAGCCCGCGAGCCGGGTCAGGTCGGCGGCGGCACCGAACAGGCGGCGGCCGGTCTGCTCGTCGTAGCTGCCGCGGAGCATCGGCTCGCACTCGTGCTCCAGATAGCGCACCAGCGCCTGCCGGGCGTGGCCGCCGCCGAACCGGTCGTCGAGCGTGCGGAACAGCTCGCCGACCGAGTGCAGCGCCGCGATGTCACCGCCGCTGACCTTGTGCCCGCTGCGCTCGGCCTGTCCGCGCGCCCGCGGCGGCACGAGCACCCCCGGCTGCGGCTGAGGCTTGACCGCCCCGGGTCGGCCCTGCGGCGGCACCCGGGGCGCCGGCTCGCGGGCCACCCTGTCGTCCGCCTTGCCGATCAGCCAGTCCCGGCTGGGCACGACCAGCCCCGCGGGGGTGAAGGCGATCTTGCGCAGCTCGGCATGGCTGCCGGAGTCCTTGCGCCACAGCCCGCTGACGATGTCGACGGCCTCCTCCGGGGTGGCCGCGAACTCCAGCCCGGCGTAGACCGGCGCGCAGGCGTCCAGTCCGAGGTCCTGGGCGGTGAGCCGGCGCCCGAGGCGGCGGGTGAACACCTCGGCGATGAGGGCGGGAGTCGTCCCGCGCGGCTGCTGTCCGCGCAGCCAGCGGGTGACCGAGGTCTTGTCGTATCTGAGGTCCAGCCCGTGCTCGAGGCCGAGCTGGTCGACGCGACGAGCCAGACCCGCGTTGGAGAACCCCGCCTCTGCGATGAGCGCGGCGAGCTGGCGGTTGGGGGTGCGCTGCGCGGGTCGGTCCGTCATCTGCGGTGCGGTCTCCTGCCTTCCGGGCCTTTGAAGTGCCCGGATTGCCTTTGAGCAGCCCTTATGGCCTCACGAACGGCGCGAATGTAGCGGAGAGTGAGCAGACGGTCGCATCTTTCGCCATCCATTCATCCGATCGTGTGAGGAACGCCCGCAGGGCTGACGTACGCCGGTCGGACGTACAGTGGCGTGGGCGCGATACAGGCCTGACACACCGCCGAGGGAGGCGCTTGCCGTGAGTGAGTTGCGGTTCGTCCGCATGGGGTTCGGTGCGGATGCCGTCGATTACCAAGAGGCGTGGGACGAGCAGCGCCGGGTGCACGCGGCCCGGTTCGCCGACGAGGTCCCCGACACCGTGATCCTCCTGGAGCACCCCCCGGTGTACACGGCCGGCCGGCGCACCGAGGACAGCGAGCGCCCGCTGGACGGCACCCCGGTCATCGACGTGGACCGCGGCGGCAAGATCACCTGGCACGGCCCGGGCCAGCTGGTGGGGTACCCGATCCAGAAGCTGCCCCGCCCGGTGGACGTGGTCGCGCACGTGCGGCGGCTGGAGGAGGCGATCATCCGCGCCTGTGCCGAGTTCGGTCTGGAGACCACCCGGGTCGAGGGCCGCAGCGGGGTGTGGGTGCTCGGCGACCCGGTCGAGCAGCGGCCGGCGCTCGGGGGGCTGTCCCTGGACTTCGACCCGCGGCTGACCGACGACGAGTTCGACCCCCGTCTCAACGGCCCCGAGTACGCTCCCTCCAACGCGGGCCAGCGCCGTGAGGACCGCAAGATCGCGCAGATCGGCATCCGGGTGGCCAAGGGCGTCACCATGCACGGCTTCTCGTTCAACGTGAACCCCGACATGAAGTGGTTCGACCGGATCATCCCGTGCGGGATCCGGGACGCGGGGGTGGCCTCCCTCGCGAGCGAGCTGGGCCGGGACATCTCCATCGAGGAGGTCCTGCCGGTGGTGGAGAAGCACCTGAAGGACATCCTGGAGCACGCCGAGCTGAAGCCCCGGGTGGTCGAGAAGGCCTCCGCCTGATCGCTGCCGGACTCCTCCCTCGGGAATGCGCCCTGCGGTAGCGAGGTTGGCCTCAGCGGCAGGGCGCGAACAGTACGGGCGTACCCTGGTGTACGCCGAAGAATCGAAGTCACAGGGAGCCGGTCGTGTCCGCAGTCGCACCCGACGGACGCAAGATGCTGCGCCTGGAGGTCCGCAACAGCCAGACCCCCATCGAGCGCAAGCCCGAGTGGATCAAGACCCGGGCGAAAATGGGCCCCGAATACACGAAGATGCAGAACCTCGTGAAGAGCGAGGGCCTGCACACGGTGTGCCAGGAAGCCGGCTGCCCGAACATCTACGAGTGCTGGGAGGACCGCGAGGCGACCTTCCTCATCGGCGGCGACCAGTGCACCCGGCGCTGCGACTTCTGCCAGATCGACACCGGCAAGCCCGAGGCGCTCGACCGCGACGAGCCGCGCCGGGTCGGCGAGTCCGTGGTCACCATGGACCTGAACTACGCCACCATCACCGGCGTCGCCCGCGACGACCTGGAGGACGGCGGCGCCTGGCTGTACGCCGAGACCGTGCGCCAGATCCACCGGCAGACGGCGGAGCGCGCGGCCGGGCGCACCAAGGTCGAGCTGCTCGCTCCGGACTTCAACGCGGTCCCCGAGCAGCTCGCCGAGGTCTTCGCCTCCCGCCCCGAGGTCTTCGCGCACAACGTCGAGACGGTCCCGCGGATCTTCAAGCGGATCCGCCCCGGCTTCCGCTACGAGCGCTCCCTGAAGGTCATCACCGAGGCCCGCGACTACGGCCTGGTCACCAAGTCGAACCTGATCCTCGGCATGGGCGAGACCCGCGAGGAGGTCAGCGAGGCGCTCCAGCAGCTGCACGAGGCCGGCTGCGAGCTGGTCACCATCACCCAGTACCTGCGCCCCTCCGTCCGGCACCACCCGGTGGAGCGCTGGGTGAAGCCGCAGGAGTTCGTGGAGCTGAAGGAGGAGGCCGAGCAGATCGGCTTCTCCGGTGTGATGTCCGGCCCGCTGGTGCGCTCCTCGTACCGCGCCGGCCGCCTGTACCAGATGGCCGTCGAGAAGCGTGGCACGTACATCGCCACCCAGGCGGTCTGAGCCGAGCGTGTGAATTCGCGCACAAGTTCCTACTGGCCAGTAATGGCCGACTCGACGCGGTCCTGACCGTCCTCGCTGATGAGGGCACCGTCAGGGCCGCGTCGGCGTTCCGACCGGCCGCATCAAGGCTTCACCGGCGTTTGACCGGTCGGACACGCCCTGGTAACACCAATCAGTGACTCTGGTATCACGCCCCGTATCGACACCGCTCCGAGGGGGGACCTCGATCATGCAGGCCGCGCCCGTACGCGCCACCGCCATCCCGTCCTTCACCGACGCCCTGCGCGCCGTCGAGTCCCTGCTGATGAGCGGCGGTCAGCGCACCGCCCGCCGCAACGCCTGGGCCTCCGTCCTGGAGGACCGTCGCCGGGCCAAGGACCGGGTCGAGGCCCAGCGGGTCCTGGAACAGGCCGCCACCCGCCCCTGACCGCTCCCCCGCCGGGCACTGCCGTCGTCCGCGCTCCCGGGGGCACGTAGACTTCGTGGCATGGCGAGGAAGGAAACCGCGGCGGACGCCGCGAATGCGGGGCGACTGAAGCAGATCGCCCTCACGTACAAGATGACCCGCAAGGCCGACAAGAAGATCGGTCTTGTACTCGCGGCCGTCGGCATCGGCACCCTCGGTGTCTTCCTCGCGATCGGCTTTCTGATCGGCCACCCGGTCTACCTGGGGATCTTCGGTCTGCTGGTCGCCCTGCTGGCGTCGGCGATCGTGTTCGGCCGCCGGGCCGAGCGGGCCGCCTTCGGCCAGATGGAGGGCCAGCCGGGCGCAGCGGCCGCGGTGCTGGACAACATCGGCCGGGGCTGGACGACGACTCCGGCGGTGGCGATGAACCGCAGCCAGGACGTCGTGCACCGGGCGGTCGGCAAGGCCGGCATCGTGCTGGTCGCCGAGGGCAACCCGAACCGGGTGAAGAGCCTGCTGGCCGCCGAGAAGAAGAAGATGAACCGCATCGTCGCGGACGTGCCGGTGCACGATGTGATCGTCGGCACGGGCGACGGCCAGGTGGAGCTGAAGAAGCTCCGCACGACCCTGCTGAAGTTCCCGCGGGTGCTCACCGGTCCCCAGGTGACGACCACCAACGACCGCCTGCGGGCCATGGGTGACCTGATGAGCAACATGCCGTTGCCGAAGGGCCCCATGCCCAAGGGCATGAAGCTGCCGAAGGGCGGCCCCCGGGGGCGCTGAGCGCCCCGCCGCACGTCGAGGACGGACGGCCCCACCCGCGTCGCCGGGTGGGGCCGTCCGTCGTTTCCGGGCCGCCCGTCGCACCCTCGTGCCGTCCGGCGTCGCCCTCGCACCGTCCGTCGTTTCCGGGCCGGGGCGCGCCGGCCGGTTGACACGCCGCCGAACGGAGCATCCAGCGGGGATCGGCTCCTCCCCTCCTAGCCTCAGAACGTGACAAAGCGACACATTGCGTACCTCGCATGCTCCACGACCCTCGCCGGCGCGTTCCTCGGCGCGACCCCGGCGTCGGCCGCCCACCACCAGACCCTCGTGGTGCGCCCCGGCCAGTCGATCCAGAAGGCGGTCGACGCCGCCAGGGCCGGCGACACCGTGTTCGTGCCGGCCGGCGTCTACCACGAGACCGTCACGGTCAAGACGGCCGGAGTGACCCTGCGCGGCATGGGGCCCCTCACCGTGATCCAGCCGCCCGAGAAGACCAAGTCCGCGTCGCTCGGCAAGAAGGCCCTCGGCGGGAAGGCCTCCCCCACCTGCCTCTCGGCCGGCAGCGGCATCTGCGTGGTCGGGGGCAAGAACAAGGCGCTCCGGGACGTCACCGTCTCCGACCTGACGGTGCGCGGCTTCGCCAAGACCGGCGTGTGGGCCATGGGCACCGACCGTCTGACCGTGCAGCGGGTGACCGCCGAGGACAACGGCCAGTGGGGCATCGCCCAGGAGCACTCCACCCGCGGGGTGTTCCGGGCCAACACCGCCCGGCGCAACGGGGACGCGGGCCTGTTCCTCGCCAACAACGTCAAGGCCGAGCAGGGCGCCAAGGACAGCAAGGGCGCGCTGGTCGAGCGGAACCGCCTGGAGGACAACCGCATCGGCCTCACCGTCCGCCGGCTGCGCAACCTCACCGTCACGCACAACCTCGTCACCGCCAACTGCGCGGGCGTCTTCGTCGTCGGCGACGAGAACAAGCCGAAGGCGGGCGCCCTGACCGTCAGCGAGAACCGCGTCGAGCGGAACAACAAGTACTGCGCGAAGACCGCCCGGCTGCCCTACCTCCAGGGCTCCGGCATCGTGCTGACCGGCACCGAGAAGGCCCTCGTGACCGGGAACACGGTCATCGGCCACTCGGGCAGGTCCCCGCTCTCGGGCGGCATCGTCCTCTTCAAGAGCTTCGTGGGCGTCACCAGCGAGCAGAACCGCGTCGCGGACAACTACCTGGAGAGCAACGCGCCGGCGGACCTCGTCAACCAGGAGGCCACCAAGAGCGGCAACGCCTTCGCCGGCAACGCCTGCCGGGCCTCCAAGCCCGCCGGCCTGTGCTGACCGGGCAGCCGTTCCCGACCCACGCAAGGAAGGAAGGCGGCACATGACCGCACCATCCCCCGAGGTCTCGGCTCCGGTGGAGCCGGGGGCACCCCCCTCTCCCCCGCCGTCGATGCGGCTGCGCGAGCTGGTGTTCGGGGCGGCCTGTGCCGCCGCCGTCCGCGCCGCCGCCCGGCTCGGCGTCGCCGACGCGCTCGGGGACGCCCCCATGACCGCGGAGAGCCTGGCGTCCGCGCTGCGCACCGAGCCCAAGCCGCTGCGCCGGCTGCTGCGCGCCCTGTCCTGCTACGGCGTCTTCGCCGAGCGGCCCGACGGGACGTTCGCCCACACCGAGATGTCCCGGCTGCTGCGCGAGGACGACCCGAACAGTCTGCGGGCCATCGCCATGTGGTGCACCGAGCCGTGGACCTGGGACGCCTGGCCCCGGCTGGACGAGGCGGTGCGCACCGGCCGGAACGTCGTGGAGGACCTCTACGGCAAGGAGTTCTTCACCTACCTCAACGAGGACGCCCCCGAGTCCGCGGACGTCTTCAACCGCGCGATGACCCGCTCCAGCGAGCAGTCGGCGCGGGAGGTGGCGGCTCTGCTGGACCTGTCCGGGAGCAGATCGGTCGCGGACGTCGGCGGCGGGCAGGGCCATGTGGTGGCGAGCCTGCTGGACAAGTACCCGGCGATGCGCGGCTACCTGCTCGATCTGCCGCGGGTGGTGGAGAACGCCGTGGCGCGGCTGCGCCCGGGCGGTGATCTCGCGGACCGGACCCGGATCGTGCCCGGCGACATCCGGGTGTCGGTCCCGGTCGAGGCCGACGCCTACATCATCAAGAACATCCTGGAGTGGGACGACGAGTCCACCGCCCGGCTGCTGCGCAACGTCGTCGAGGCGGGCGGGCCCGGCGCCCGGGTCGTGGTCATCGAGAACCTCGTCGACGACACCCCGTCGATGCGGTTCAGCACCGCCATGGACCTGCTGCTGCTCCTGAACGTCGGCGGGGCCAAGCACACCACCGACAGCATGGTGAGCCGGCTCCGGGCGGCGGGGCTGAGCGTCGGCGACATCCGGCCGGTCAACCCGTTCCTGCACGCGTTCGACTGCATCGTCCCCGCGTGACCGACTCCTTCCGGGAGCACACCGGTGCCGGGTCCGCGTCGCACGCGGGCCCGGCACCGGTGGTCCGGACGGGGGCTCAGGCGCCGGCGTCGCGCTCCCAGACGTAGAAGCGCTGTGCCATGGCGTCCTTCGGGGACCGCCAGGTCTCCGGGTCGTACGCGCTGACGTATGCCTGAAGGCGCTCGCTGACCTCCCTGAACTCAGGGTGCGAGGTCACCTCGGCGATGGCCGGTCCGGGCTCGCGTTCGGACTCGATGAGGTGCATGTACACGTCGCCGAACTGGAAGAGGCTGCGCCGGACCACTCCGACGAGCCCGGGCAGCTCTCCCCGGTCGGACTCCGCGAACACCTTGGCGATGCCGGGGGCGGAGCCCGGGGCCATCCGGGCGACGATCAGGGCCTGGTGCACGGTCGTCTCCTGTCGTCCGGCTCAGTCGGCCAGGGCCGGGGCGGGCCGCTGACCGGAGGCCGCCTTCTCGATCTTGTCCCGGATGAGGGCCAGCTGGACCTTGGAGTTCTTGTTGATGTTGTCGGTCATCCAGTCGTCGTCGACGGGGGCGTCCGGCTTCATCTCGAAGTCCTGGGTCCAGACCATCCGGGTGCCGGCGGGGACCTCCTCGTACCGCCAGTGGATGTTCATGAAGGCGAAGGGCCCGGTCTCCACCCGGTGCGCCTTGACGGTGAGCGCGTCGCGGTCCGGCTCCCGCTGGGAGACCCAGCTCCAGACGGTGCCGTTCTCGTCCGGGTGCATGGTCAGCCGGAAGGTCGTCTTCGCGCCCTCCCGCTTGAGGACCTCCACCGAGGCGTACTCGCTGAACAGCTGCGGCCACCGCTCCAGGTCGTTGGTCATGTCCCAGACCAGGTCCAGGGGGGCGGCGATGGTGATCTCGTTCTGGGTGTGTCCTGCCATCTCAGGCTCCTGCCATCAGGGTGCTGTTGACGAGGTTGAGGAACTGCTGCGGTGTCTTGCAGCGCTCCGCGTCCACCGGCATCGGGGTGCCGTGGGTGTTCTCCAGTTCGCCGACGATGCCGAGCAGGCCGAGCGAGTCGATGCCGAGGACGTCGAATCCGGTGTCCGGCTTCTCCTGGAGCTGCTGCGGGCTGACGGTGACCCCGGCGGCCTTCTTCATCAGCGCGGCGAGTTCTTCCACGGTGATCTTGGGCATGTGCTTCTCCTCCTTTTCTGTACTCACTGCGCGGTGCCGCGGCGCAGCACCAGCGCCGAGTTCGACCCCATGAGTCCACGGCTGAGGACCAGCGCCGTCCGCAGTTCGGCGACGCGGGCGCGCCCCGTCACGAGGTCGAGGTCGTGGCAGACGTCGAAGACGTTCGGCGTCGGCGGGATCAGGCCGTGCTCCATCGCCAGCACGGCCGCCGCGGTGTCCAGCACGGGGGCCGCGCAGTACCCGCGGCCGATGCCGGTCTTCGGCGCGGTGACCGGTACCCGCCTGCCGTGCTCGCCCAGGGCGTCGGCGAGCGCCAGCGCCTCCGCCCGGTCCGCCTCCGGCACTCCGAGGGCGTCGGCGAAGACGACGTCGACCTCCTCGGGGGCGCAGCCGGCCTCGTGCAGCGCCTGCCGGATGGCCTGGGCGAGACCGTCGCGGGACTGCGCCCAGCGGGAGGCGCCGGTGAAGGTGGCTCCGTGGCCCGCCACGACGGCCCGGATCCCGACGCCGCGGTCACGGGCGGTGGCCTCCGCCTCCACGACGAGCATCGCGCCGCCCTCGGCCGGCACGAAGCCGCACGCCCCGTCCGTGAACGGGCGGTACGCCCGGGACGGGTCGGTCTCGCGGCTCAGCTCCTCGTAGCCGAGCTGGCAGACCATCGAGTACGGCGCGAGCGGCGCCTCGGTGGAACCGGCCACGATCACGTCGGTGCCGCGCCGCACCGCCCGGGCCGCGTGGGCGAGGGCGTCCAGGCCGCCGGCCTCGTCGGAGGCGACGACCGAGCAGGGGCCCTTGAAGCCGCGGCGGATGGAGACCTGGCCGGTGCTCGCGGCGTAGAACCAGGCGATGGACTGGTACGGCCCGACGAACCGGCTGCCCTTGCCCCACAGTTGCTGGAGTTCGCGCTGGCCGAACTCGCCGCCGCCCGACCCGGCGGCGGTGACCACGCCGATGGAGTACGGGGCGTCGGGGATGCTGCCCGGCCCGAGCCGGGCGTCGTCCAGCGCGAAGTCGGCCGCGGCCATGGCGTAGTGCGTGAACCGGTCGGTCTGGACGAGGAAGCGCTCCTCGATCGTGGCCGAGGGGTCGAAGGCGCGGACCTCACCGGCCACCTTGAGGGGAAGGTGCTCGCAGCCCTCGCGGGTGATCCGGTCGAGGACGCCGAGGCCCTCCTGGGTGGCTTTCCAGAAGGTGTCGGTGCTGGTGCCGTTGGGCGCGACCACCCCGATGCCGGTGATGGCCGCTTGCCGGTCCTGCGGTTCGCTCATCGTGTCCTCACTCCCTCGGCCGGGTCAGGATCACCGCGGACTGGAAGCCGCCGAACCCGCTGCCCACGGACAGCACGCTGCTCAGTTTCCGTTCGCGGGCGACGCGCGGGACGTAGTCCAGGTCGCACTCGGGGTCGGGGATCTCGTAGTTCGCGGTCGGCGGTACGACCTGCTTGACGAGGGCCAGTACGCAGGCGACCAGTTCGATGGCGCCGATCGCCCCGAGGGAGTGCCCCACCATGGACTTGATGGAGCTCATCGGGGTGTCGTAGGCGTGGTGGCCGAGCGCCCGCTTCACGGCCGCCGTCTCGTGGCGGTCGTTCTGCCGGGTGCCGGAACCGTGCGCGTTGACGTAGTCGATCGCCGTCGGGTCGAGCCGCGCCTGGTCGAGGGCGGTCTCGACGGCCCTCGCCATCTCCAGGCCCTCCTTGGTCAGACCGGTCATGTGGTAGGCGTTGCCGAAGGTGGCGTAGCCGCCGAACTCGCAGTACACGTGGGCACCGCGGGCCCGGGCGTGTTCCAGTTCCTCCAGCACGAGCACCGCGCCGCCCTCGCCCATGACGAAGCCGTCACGGTTGTTGTCGAAGGGCCGGGAGGCGTGCGCGGGGTCGTCGTTGTTCGGGGATGTGGCCTTGATCGCGTCGAAGCAGGCCATGGTGATCGGGGAGATCGGGGAGTCCGACGCCCCCGCGATGCATATGTCCGCCCGGCCTTCCTGGACGGTGTGGAAGGCGTATCCGACGGCGTCCAGTCCGGAGGTGCAGCCGGTGGACACGGTCTGCACGGGACCCTGGGCGCCGAAGCGTTCCGCCACGGCGGAGGCCACGGTGCTGGGCGAGAACGCCCGGTGCAGCTGCGGCTCCGCCTCGGAGTGGTCGACGTCCCAGCGCTGCCCGCGATGGCTGACCAGGACGTAGTCGTGCTCCAGACGGGTGGTGCCGCCGACCGCGGTGCCCAGGGAGACGCCGACCCGCCAGGGGTCCTCCCGGCTCATGTCGAGGCCGGAGTCCCGGACCGCCTCCCCACCGGCGACCAGGGCGAACTGTATGTACCGGTCCGCCCGCTGGATCTCCTCGACGTCCAGGCCGTGCGCGGCGGGGTCGAAGTCGCACTCGGCGGCGATCCGGGACCTGAGCCCGGCCGGGTCGAAGAACGTGATGCCCCGCGTCGCGGTACGGCCTTCGGCGAGCAGGTCCCAGAACGCCGGTACGCCGATCCCGCCCGGTGCGACGATGCCTATGCCGGTGACCGCCACGCGCCGGTTCATGAGCGGACCTGTTCCCGGCCGGCCGGCTCGGCGGCGGTGGCCACGGCCTCCGTCTCCTCGGTGTCGACGTGGCCGAGGGCCGGCCGCGGGGCCAGCGGTCCCAGGTGGAAGACGATCCGCGCCTCCTCGTCGCCCACGTTGCGGAAGCGGTGGCGCATGTTCATGGGGATCATCAGCCCCTGCTCGGGCCGCAGCGGGTGCGGCTCGCCGTCCAGGTCGACCTCCAGCCGGCCGCTGAGGACGTAGACGAACTCCTCGGAGTACGGGTGGTAGTGCTCACCGATGCGGTCGCCGGGCTGCACGATGGCCACGCCCATGAAACCGCTGGTGGATCCCACCGTCGCCGGGGTGAGCATGGCGCGCAGATCGCCGCCGCGCCGGGTGTTGGGCTCGACCTCGCTGAGGTCCACGATCTTCGGAAGGTGTTTGATCACGACGTTCCTCCGTTGGTGTGCTGGCAGCCGGGTCAGGCGTCCGGCGAGCGGCGGTCGGTGACGAGGTCCATGCCGACGGGCGGGCCGTCCAGCAGGGCGCCGAGCGCGGCCTGGCGGCCCGGCTCCGGCAGGACGGTGTGTCCGCCCGAACCCGGGCGGACGTCGATCAGCCGTACGACGACGTCGTCGCGGTGGAAGATCGTGCTGCGCAGGACCGGGCTGTCCGGGTCGTCCGCCGCCGCCTCGTCCTGCTGGGCGAGCAGCTCGGCCAGCTGCATCCCGCCGCCCGGCAGGGCCGGGTAGTACAGGGCCTGCCGCTCGCCCTCGGTGAGTTCGTCCGCGGTGACGTGGTGCACGGCGGGCAGGGCCGCCCGGGTGAAGAACAGCCGTGCGGACTCCTGGTCGTCGAGGTCCCGCTCCTGCTCCAGGTACGGGTTGATGGCCTCCTCCACGGCCCGCACCTCGGGCTGCCGGGCGACGTGCCGCAGTGCCGCGAGCAGGTCGCCGCGCACCTCGATGGCGCGTACGACGCGGTTGCCGTGCATGAACAGGGAGGTGCGGCACAGCCGGGTGCTGTCGTCGACCCGCGCCTGGGGCGAGGCGTAGTTCGCCAGGATCCGCTTCACCTCCGACTCGCTGCCCGGCTTGACCGTGAAGGTCAGCGCGTGCCGGATGACGCCGTCACCGATCCGCGGTGACGTCTGGAGCCGGCGCCGCGGCGTGGAGGCGGCGGACGACTCGCCGCCCGTCTCGCGGACGATGTGGAAGCGCAGCGACCGGGTGTCGCGGACACAGCTGTGCAGCGGCTGCACCATCCGCACGTGTTCCTCGCTGTTCACCCAGGTGAGGAAGGGCGGGGCGCTCTCCCACTCGCTGGTGATGAGCCATTGGGAGGGGTTCTCGATCGACTGGCACAACTGGTCGCTGACGTGGCCGGGCACCTGCGCCACCTGGTTGCACAGTTGCTCGTAGGCCTCCAGGAACTGCTGCTGGGCGCCGTCGTAGACGTCCACGAGCAGGACGACCCGGAGACGGGAGCCGTCGAACACGGACTGGGAGACCCGTGCCGCCTGGCGCGTCAACTGGTCCGAGAGCTTTTCCGAGGTGGTGGTCATGCTGCGCTTCTCCTTCACGGGGGCAGAGGCGAACGCCGGCCGCCGATGACGCGACGTCAGCGCTCCTTGATCCTGTGCCGCTTCCCTCGGTACGCGCGACTCGCGTGAACCACGTGGGTGATTGGGTACGCAAAAGGGCCCATAAAGGGCAGAGAAACAGCAGCGCGCCTCACACCCCGCCCCCTGCCTCTGGAGCCTCGATGCAGCAGAAAGCCGATCACCAGGTGCCCGTCCTCGTCGTGGGCGGCTCTCTGGTGGGCCTGTCCCTGTCCGTCTTCCTGGGCCGTCTCGGCGTACCGCACATGCTCGTCGAGCGGCACTCCGGTACCTCGATCCACCCACGCGGCCGCGGCAACAACCTGCGGACGATGGAGTTGTTCCGGGTGGCCGGCCTGGAGCCGGACATCAAGACGGCGGCCGCGCTGCTCGCGGACAACCACGGCATCCTGCAGACCCCGACCCTGGTCGGGGACGCCGGGGAGTGGCTGTTCCGGGAGATCGACCCGGGCGGCGGACTCGCCCGGTTCAGCCCCACGACGTGGTGCCTGTGCAGCCAGAACGATCTGGAGCCGGTGCTGCTGAGGGGGGCCCGCGCGCTCGGCGGCGACCTTCGCTACTTCCACGAGATGGAATCCTTCGACCAGGACCCCGAAGGAGTGACGGCGCTCGTCCGGGACCGCGACAGCGACGAGCTGTACACGGTCCGCGCCGACTACCTGGTCGCCTGCGACGGCCCGCGCAGCCCCGTCCGGCGCCGGCTCGGCATCGGGCAGAGCGGCCACGGCGACCTCTTCGCCAACGTGAGCATCACCTTCCGTTCCAAGCTGCTCGCCGAGACCGTCGGCGACCGGCACTTCATCTGCTGCTACCTCACCAACCCGGAGGCCGACGGCGCCCTGCTGCCCGTCGACAACAAGGAGCACTGGGTCTTCCACGCCCCCTGGCACCCGGAACAGGGCGAGACGCTGGAGGAGTTCACCGAGGAGCGGCTGCAGCGGCACATCCGGCTGGCCGTCGGCGTCCCCGACCTCGACGTCGAGGTCACCGGCAAGGCGTCCTGGCGCGCCGCGGAGCGCGTCGCCGAGCGGTACACGGCCGGCAGGGTGCTGCTCGCCGGCGACTCCGCCCACGAGATGTCCCCGACCGGCGCCTTCGGCTCCAACACCGGCATCCAGGACGCGCACAACCTGGCCTGGAAGCTGTCCGCCGTCCTGGACGGCTGGGCCGGACCCGGACTGCTGGAGACGTACGACTCCGAGCGCCGGCCCGTCGCGATGGCGACCAGCGCCCGCGCCTCGGCCCGCTCCGTGGAGCACAGCCACCCCGGCTTCGCCCCCACTCCGGGCGTGGGCGGCGGCCCGCGCAGCGGCATCCTCCCCGTCGTCCTCGCCTACCGCTATCTGGAGGGCGCCGTCCTGGGCGCCGACCAGGCCCAGCCGGTCGTGCCCGACGGGGTGCGGCTGGTCGCGGACCCGGGCAGCCGGGCGCCGCACCTGTGGCTGCGCCGGGCGGGCGAGCGGCTCTCCACCGTCGACCTCTACGAGCGGTCCCTGGTGCTGCTCAGCGACGCCGGCTCGGCCGCGGGCACGGCCTGGCACGACGCGGCCCGGCGCCTCGCCACCTCG
The DNA here is from genome assembly GCF_055600785.1 of Streptomyces sp. NPDC038200. Lineage (NCBI taxonomy): Bacteria > Bacillati > Actinomycetota > Actinomycetes > Kitasatosporales > Streptomycetaceae > Streptomyces > Streptomyces sp. NPDC038200. The sequence continues at coordinate 25,033 of NZ_JBVJYH010000015.1, read as the reverse complement.
GACGGCGTACGGCTGGAGGCGTACCGGATCGGTGCGGGGGCGGACGCCGACCTGACGTACGACGGGGACGGGCCCGGCGGGGGCGACTGGGCGGCGGCGCACGGCACGACGGCCGACGGGGCGGTCCTGGTCCGGCCGGACGGGTTCGTGGCCTGGCGCACCGCCGACGCGGCCCGGGATCCGGAGGCCGAGCTGCGCCGGGTCGTGGCGGCGGTGCTGCGCCGCTGAACGGGGCCCGGAGACACCGGAGGCCACTCGCGCCGGGCGGTGCGGGTGGCCTCCGTGTCGTACGTCACGTGGTCAGACGCGGACCTCGACCGTCTTCGCGAGCCGGTCGTGCAGGCCGCGGCCGTCGCGGTCCCAGACCAGCGCGGGGATCGCGAGGCACAGCAGGACCGTGCGCAGCAGGGAGCGCCCGGGGCTGACCGTGCCGGTCTCCAGGGCCACGACCCGGATGCCGAAGAGGCGCTTGCCGGGGGTGAAGCCGACGGTGCCGAGGGTGAGGGCGCTCAGGGCGAAGAAGATGCCCAGCGCCCAGTTGCTCGTGGCCGGGCCATAGCCGTGGGTGATCAGGCCGTATGCGATCAGGACGCACAGCGCCCAGTCCACGGCGAGGGCGCCGAGCCGCCGTCCGGGCCGCGCGATCGAGTTCGGCCCCTCCTCCGGGAGACCGAGCTGCTCGCCGCGGTATCCGAAGTCGGCGCCCGCCTCCTCCATGGCCGCGCGGGGTCCGGAGAGCCACGATCCGATTGCCTGCCTGTTGTCCACGCGTCCACGGTACTGTGCCCGGTTTCGGGCACTACGCGCAGGGGTGTGTCGGGGCTACGGTGGACAGGTGGCCGGTTAACTTCTGCGAAACAAACGGGTCACGCCCGAGAAATCACCCGTCCCTAGGGTCGAGACCAGCGTGTGCCACCGCACTGGCAGCACGAACGATCTACCACCCCGGCGCGGACGGTCGGGAGTAGGAGGAGCTGGATGTTCCAGAACGCCGACGAGGCCAAGAAGTACATCGCGGACGAGGACGTCAAGTTCATCGACGTCCGCTTCTGCGACCTTCCGGGCGTCATGCAGCACTTCACGTTGCCCGCCGAGGCGTTCGACCCCGACGACGAGCAGGCCTTCGACGGGTCGTCGATCCGCGGTTTCCAGGCCATCCACGAGTCGGACATGGCCCTGCGTCCCGACCTGTCCACCGCGCGTGTCGACCCGTTCCGCCGGGACAAGACCCTCAACATCAACTTCTTCATCCACGACCCGATCACGGGCGAGCAGTACTCCCGTGACCCGCGCAACGTGGCGAAGAAGGCGGAGGCGTACCTGGCGTCGACCGGCATCGCCGACACCGCGTACTTCGGCCCCGAGGCCGAGTTCTACGTCTTCGACAGCGTGCGCTTCGCCACCTCGGCGAACGAGTCCTTCTACCACATCGACTCCGAGGCGGGCGCCTGGAACACCGGTGCGCTGGAGGACAACCGCGGGTACAAGGTCCGCTACAAGGGCGGCTACTTCCCGGTCCCGCCGGTCGACCACTTCGCCGACCTGCGCGCCGAGATCTCCCTGGAGCTGGCCAAGCAGGGCCTGAAGGTCGAGCGCCAGCACCACGAGGTGGGCACCGCCGGCCAGGCGGAGATCAACTACAAGTTCAACACGCTGCTCGCCGCCGCCGACGACCTCCAGCTCTTCAAGTACATCGTGAAGAACGTCGCCTGGCGCAACGGCAAGACCGCGACCTTCATGCCGAAGCCGATCTTCGGTGACAACGGCTCGGGCATGCACGTGCACCAGTCGCTGTGGACCAACGGCGACCCGCTGTTCTACGACGAGGCCGGTTACGCGGGCCTGTCGGACACCGCCCGCTACTACATCGGCGGCATCCTCAAGCACGCCCCGTCGCTGCTGGCCTTCACCAACCCGACGGTGAACTCGTACCACCGCCTGGTGCCGGGCTTCGAGGCGCCGATCAACCTGGTGTACTCGCAGCGCAACCGCTCCGCCGCGATGCGTATCCCGATCACCGGCTCGAACCCGAAGGCCAAGCGCGTCGAGTTCCGCGCCCCGGACTCCTCCGGCAACCCGTACCTGGCCTTCTCCGCCCTGCTCCTCGCGGGTCTGGACGGCATCAAGAACAAGATCGAGCCGGCCGAGCCGATCGACAAGGACCTGTACGAGCTGGCTCCCGAGGAGCACGCGAACGTCGCCCAGGTCCCGACCTCGCTGAACGCCGTCCTCGACGCCCTCGAGGCCGACCACGAGTTCCTCCTCCAGGGCGACGTGTTCACGTCCGACCTGATCGAGACGTGGATCGACTTCAAGCGCACCAACGAGATCGCCCCGCTCCAGCTGCGCCCGCACCCGCACGAGTTCGAGCTGTACTTCGACGTGTGACGGACGCCCCCCAGCGCCGCCGAGGCCCCGCCGCTCCCCGGAGCGGCGGGGCTTCGCCGTTGCGTCGTGCGGCGGCCGTGCCATGAGCCGCCCGCACGGCGGTATCGTCGTGCGACGTGCAGATCCGGACACGCGCCGGGCCGTCGGCTCGGGGGTGCCGGCCGAGGGGGGGATCACATGAGCGGCGTTCGGCGGTTCATCGTCATCATGCTGTTCGACGGCGTCGACCTGCTGGACGTCACCGGGCCGCCGGAGGTGTTCGCCCTGCTCCGGCGGGAGACCGACGACGAGACCGGGTACGAGGTGGCGCTGGCCGCCGAGACCATGGACCCGGTCACCACCGCCGCCGGGGTCCGCGTCCTGCCGGACCTGACGTTCGCGGAGGCGGCCGGGCGGGCCATCGACACCCTGCTGGTGCCCGGCTCGGTCGAGGTCGACGAGCAGCGCCGGGTGCACGCCCTGACCGAGCCGGCCGTCGTCGGCTGGGTCGGCACGCTCGCCGGCCGGAGCCGGCGCGTCGCCTCGGTGTGCGTGGGCGCCCACCTGCTCGCCGCGGCCGGTCTGCTCGACGGCCGGCGCGCCACCACGCACTGGTCGACGGCGCAGCAGCTCGCCGCCGACCATCCCGCGGTCGAGGTGGACGCCGACCCGATCTTCATCCGGGACGGCGGGGTGTGGACCGGCGCGGGCATCACCGCCTGTCTGGACCTGTCCCTGGCGCTCGTCTCCGAGGACTTCGGGGAGGCCGTCGCGCTGCGGGTCGCCCGCCAGTTGGTCATGTACCTGAAGCGGCCGAGCGGGCAGAGCCAGTTCAGCGTCCCCATCGAGCCCGTCTCCACCACCCGGCGGACGGCCGAGCTGCGCCACTTCGTCGCCGAGCGCATCGCCGAGCCGCTGACCATCGCCGACCTGGCCCGGCACGCCCACGTCAGCGAGCGCCAGCTCACCCGGATCTTCAAGACGGAACTCGGCATGACCCCGGCCGCCTATATCGAGGCGGCCCGCGTCGAGGTGGCCCGCAACCGGCTCGAGACCACGGACGACACCCTGGAACGCGTCGCGTCCGGCTGCGGCTTCGGCACGACCGACACCCTCATCCGGGCTTTCCGTCGCAAGCTCGACACGACACCCACCGAGTACCGGGCGCGTTTCCGCCACTCCGGCTGACCGGCTCCGGCCCCCGTGCAACCATTCCCGCTTCCCAGGATTCCTATTGTCGGGAGATCATCCCTCCCGACCGTGTCGGACGAGAGAGGTTGAACGGGGATGCCGGAACAGGACGACTGGGAGCACGAGTTCGATCACAGATGGGCGAACTCGGCCGAGCACAAGGAGCCCTCCGCCCGGGCCCGGATGCTCGCCGCCCGCTGGAAGGAGAACCCGCCGGAGCCGGCGCCCTTCCGCGCCGACCCGGACCCGGTGCCGCGCCGGTCGTCGTGGGTGTCGACGGCCGTGGTGCTCGGCTGCGTGGCCGCGGTGATCGTGCTGCTGGGGTACGCGCAGATGCGCTCGCCCTACTAGGGGCCGCTCGGCGGCGGCCACCGGGGACCGGGCGGGGAAGGCGACCGGTCGGGGCCGGAGGCCGCCGGGCCGCTGGACCGGGTCCGCGACCCGCCGGACCGCCGCGGCGCTCCGGTGACGACGTACCCGGAGCCTTTGCCGCTCCTGGGGCCGTTCGGAACCACCTCATGGGAATCGGCAGGTGCACACTGGACAGCGGGACGAGTGCCTGACTGCGGGGTGATGCAAGATGCAGAGCCGGTTCCGGAGCGATCGGCGGCTGACCGCGCGCATGGGTCTGACGCTGTTCCTGCTCGGACTGCTGTACGTGGGGTTCGTCGCCGCACTGATCGTGCTGCTGAAGTCCTGGCTGCTGGTCGTCGTCCTGATCGGGGCGATGTTCGTGGCGCAGTTCTGGTTCTCCGACCGGATCGCGATGTTCGCCATGCGCGGCCGGGTCGTGGAGCGGGAGGAGTATCCCGAGCTGCACGCCGTGGTGGACCGGCTGTGCGCGATCGCCGACCTGTCCAAGCCGGCGGTCGCCGTGTCCGAGATGGACATGCCGAACGCGTTCGCGACCGGGCGCAACGCCGATCACGCCGTGGTCTGCGTGACGACGGGGCTGCTGCGGCGGCTGGAGCCCGCGGAGCTGGAGGGCGTGCTCGCGCACGAGCTGTCGCACGTGGCGCACAAGGACGTCGCGGTGATCACGGTGGCGTCCTTCCTCGGGGTGGTCGCGGGCCTGGTCGTACGGTTCGCCTTCTACTCGCAGGTCTTCGGCGGCGGCCGCCGGGACCAGAACACCGCAGCCGTCTTCGCCGCCGTGCTGGGCGTCTCGGCGGCCGTGTACGCGATCAGCTTCCTGCTGATCCGAGCACTGTCCCGGTACCGGGAGCTGGCGGCCGACCGCGCGGCGGCGCATCTGACCGGCCGTCCCTCGGCGCTGGCGGCGGCGCTCACCAAGGTCTCCGGGGAGATCGCGCGGATCCCGACCAAGGACCTGCGCACGGCCCAGGCCTTCAACGCGTTCTACTTCACCCCGGCGACCGGCAAGGAGCCCGGCATCGAGCGGTTCTTCTCCACCCACCCGAGCCTGGAGCAGCGCCTCGCGCAGCTGGGCCGGATCTCGGAGGAGCTGGGCGAGGCCGCCACCCCGGGCAAGGCGGGCTGAGTGGTGGGGCTGCTGGACATCCTGCTGGGCCGTACGCGGCCGGTCGCGCCCGATCTCGACCAGCTGTTCGCCCTGCCGTCGGCTGCCGTGACGCTCCAGGTGGCGGCCGGCTTCACGCCGACCGGCGGCGGGGCGGTGTGCTTCGCCACGGTGGAGGGCGCGGCCTTCGAGCAGACGCACCGCGAGGTGCGGGCGCTGCTGGACGCGGACACCGACCGCACCGGCCCGCCGGTGGAGCTGTGCCGGGACGGGTACGGCTACTCCTGGCTGGTGTCCCGGCGCTCCCCCGACCAGCTGCCGCAGCTCGTCAACGACCTGCACGCGGTGAACAGCTCGCTGGAGATCAACGGCTTCGGCCCGCAATTGCTGTGCTCTTTGGCCGCGTTCACCGACGACCGCGGCCGGAAGCTGGCGCTCGTCTACCTCTACAAGCGCGGCACGTTCTATCCGTTCGCCCCGCTGCCCGGGGCCGCCGAGCGACGGGACACGGCGCTGGAGCTGCAGCTGAAGGCGGTGCTCGAGAACGATCTGCGGATCGAGCCGGACCTGGGCCGCTGGTTCCCGGTGTGGGGCGCCCCCGGCCTGTGACGGCCGGCGACGCCCCCGCTCACCGCGTCTTCTCCCGCTGCCTGCGGGTCTCGAAGGGCCGCTCACGACGGTAGCGGCGCTCCCACTTGGCCTGCCGGTCCCGGCGTTCCCGGTAGGCGCGGTAGCTGTCGGGCAGGGCGCCGGAGCCGGCCGGCGGGGTCGTACCGGGTGAGCCGCGTCCGAGCGTCGCGTACAGATACAGCAGCGCGACGGCGGCGAGCCACCAGAGATGGTCTCCGATTCCGAGGATCACCAGGACGAGGGTCCCGGTCGCGAGAATGCCACGCATGACGGACCTCCGTGGGGTGAGTGGGGTGCGGGAAGAGGCGGGTGTGCCGGTTTCGCCTCCGCTTGCTCAGCGTAGGGACGGGGTGACCGTCGGTGCATCCCGTTTTCGGGCCCGGCCGGCGGGCGCGTTCCGCGACCGCCCCGCCGGACGGGCGTCGCCGGAACACCGGCCTCCCTGCCGGACGGGCGGTCGCCAGGGGCCTCCCTGCCGGACGGGCGTCGCCGGAACAGGGGGCCGGTTGTCAGTGGCGTCGGCGAGGATGGCGACAGGACATCGTGAGGCAGGGGGCCGGCATGACGGTCGGACGGCGGCACATCGACGTGGCGGAGCGGCGGGCCCGGCTGGCCCTGCGGCACCGTCTGGCGGGCACGGCGCGGGCGGGGACCCCCGAGGAGGTCGCCGCCTCCCTGGTGGCCCTGCACGGCACGGACCCGGCGACGGTGCACCTGGCGGTGGCGGCCCGGCTGACCGACCCCGCGAAGGGGGTGCCGGAGACGGAGCGGGCGCTGTACGAGGACGGCACGCTGGTGCGGATGCACGGCATGCGGCACACGGTGTTCGTGTTCCCCGCGGAGCTGACGGCCGTCGTCCACGCCTCGACGGGCCTGGCGGTGGCCGCCCGCGAGCGCGCGAGCCTGCTGCGGGACATGGCGAGCGCGGGTGCCCCGGACGCGGCCTGGCTGGCGGAGGTCGAGGAGGCCACGCTCGCCGCGCTGGCCCGGCGCGGTCAGGCGACGGCGGCCGAGCTGGCGGCGGACGAGCCGCGCCTGCGCGAGCAGTTCGTGTACGCGGCCGGGAAGAGCTACGAGGGCGTGCACACGGTCTCGACGCGTCTGCTGCGCGTGCTGGGGGTGGAGGGCAAGGTGGTCCGGGGCCGGCCGCTCGGCTCCTGGACGTCCAGCCTGTTCCGCTGGGCGCCGGCACCGCCCCACCCCGAGCTGGACGTGACCGAGGCCCAGGCCGGCCTGCTGCGCCACTGGCTGCGGGCGTGCGGGCCGGCGACGGAGGCGGACCTGAAGTGGTGGACCGGCTGGCGGGTGACGGAGGTCCGCCGTGCGCTGTCCGCGATCGAGGCCCGGGAGGTCGCGCTGGACGAGGGCCCGGGGTACGTCGCCGACGGGGACACGGACCCGGTGGCGGCCCCCGGGGAGCCCTGGGCGGCGCTGCTGCCCGCGCTCGACCCGACGGCCATGGCCTGGCGGCAGCGTGACTGGTATCTGGATCCGGCGCTGCGCCCGCTGCTCTTCGACCGCAGCGGCAACGTGGGCCCGACGGTGTGGTGGAACGGCCGGGTGGTGGGCGGCTGGGCCCAGCGCGCGGACGGCGGGATCGTCTGGCGGATCCCGGAGGACGGCGTCCGCCGGGAGGCCGCGGACGCGGTCGCGGCGGAGGCCGAGCGGCTGGGCGACCGGCTGGGGTCGACCCGGATCACCCCGCGCTTCCGGACACCGCTGGAGCGGGAGCTGACCGTATGAGGGCGCCGGGTGCCCCGCCCGGGGCGGGGCACCCGGCGTCCCGGCTCGCTCAGCGCGAGTACCGCATCAGCGCCCGCACCATGTGGCAGGTGGTGTCGGACGGAGGACGCATCCCGATCCGCTCGGCCGTGTCGCGGATGGTGTCGTTCCGGGCCTGGTCCGGCAGATGGACCCCGGAGTCGAGAAGGGCTATGGCGAGGCGCATGGCCTTCAGGCGCCGGTTGTGCGAGACGTACCACTCGCGCGGCCGGCCGGCCGGCAGCGGTCGCTTCGCCACGGGCTCGTAGGGCGAGTCGAACAGCACGGGACGCTTGACGGTGGACTGGGTCGGCAACGGCTTCGGCTTCAGGGCGGCAGCGGGCACAGGCATCCTCCTGTCGCGGTCGGGCGGTCCCCGGGGCTCCGGCGACTTCCCTCGAACACTGCTTCCAGTCTACCGGCGGCCACTGACAATCGGGGGCTCCCGGGAGGAGGCAAAGTCGCAGGTGACCACAGAAATTGACGTGCTGTCACAGGCGAGGGCGAGGGGGCTGCCGAGGTGTCGTGAATTCGAACAGAACCGATGCCGAGTACCGTGTTCCGCATGGAGATCTGGATCAATCCGGCCTGCTCGAAGTGCCGCAGCGCGATCAGCCTGCTCGACGCCGAAGGGGCCGAGTACACCGTCCGCCGCTACCTGGAGGACGTGCCGAGCGAGGACGAGATCAGGGCCGTGCTCGACCGGCTGCACCTCGAACCGTGGGACATCACCCGCACCCAGGAGGCGGCCGCCAAGGAGCTGGGGCTGAAGGAGTGGCCGCGGGACGAGGGCGCCCGGGACCGGTGGATCGCCGCGCTCGCCGAGCACCCCAAGCTCATCCAGCGCCCGATCATCACGGCGGACGACGGAACGGCGCTGGTGGCCCGTACCGAGGAGGCCGTACGGGAGGCCATCTCCCACAACCAGAGCTGACGGTTCCTCACTTCTGCTGTGACGCAGGTTACTCAGGCGGCTCACGCGAGCGCTGAGCAACCCCGTTCGGTATCTCGTACATAGCGGCGTACGCTCCCCTACCTCTTCAGGAGGCGCGCATGTCGCGCAGGAGAACTCTCGGCACGAAGAAGAAGATCGCGCTGCTCGTCAGCGCCGCGGCGGTGGCGGGCGGCGGAGCCTTCGCCCTGGCGGCCACCTCGAACGCCGCGCAGAGCCCGCAGAACGCCAAGACGCTGTCGGCCGGGAACGCGACCGTCTGCCAGGGGCTGGCCACGGCCCACGGCAACAACGACAAGTTCATCGCGGACCAGAAGGCGAATCCGGACGCGCAGTCGGCGGCCCGGATCGCCAACCGCGAGGCGGTCATCAAACAGATCGAGGTCCAGCAGAAGGCCGCCGGATGCACCGTTGGGGAGTCGGCTCAGGACTCCCAGGGGGCGCAGAACGGCAACGCCGGCCAGCAGGGCGGCGCACAGCAGGGTGCCGGCCAGCAGGGTGCCGGCCAGCAGGCCGGGGGTGCCCAGCAGAGCGCCCAGCCTTCGCAGACCGGAGCCGCCGGAGCCGCCGGCGGCGATGCCGCGGCCTCCGGCCAGCAGGTGTGCAAGGGCTCCACCGTGACGCTCTCCGGCGAGGGCGGCGCCCCGGCCGCGTCCAGCAGCCAGTTCCCCGCGGGGACGACCCTGAAGGTCACCAACCTGGACAACAACAAGTCCACCACGGTGAAGGTCACCTCCGTCTCCGGCAGCTGCGTCCTGCTCAACAACGCCGCCTTCGAACAGGTCCGGGAACCGGGCAAGTTCCTCATCCGGCGCGCGGTCATCGAGAAGGTGGGGTGAGACTCAGGGAGCTGACAGGAAGTCCGTGAGGTGTCCGGTCAGAGCGGGCGGCGCGGCCTGCGGCAGCGCATGGTGGGAGACGTCCGGCAGTACGGCGGTCTTCGCGTGCGGCAGCAGCGCCCCGGCCCGTGCCACCACCTCACGGGGGTCATGGGTCCTGCTGTTCGCGGCCACGAGCAGCAGGACCGGCACCCGCAGGCCGCGCAGCGCGTCCGCTGCCGGGCGCGGGCCCGTCGCCGGCTTCCGGGACGGGAAGCCGGCGGCCGCCTCCTGGAGGCGGAGCCAGTCGGGATCCAGGGGCACGCCCCCGGTCTCCCACTCCAGGAAGGCGCGGACCCGGCGGGGCGTGGGCCGCACCAGCATCGGCAGGGCAGCCAGCAGGTACGCCGCCTTGAACCCGGCGAAGCACTGGGTCGGGTCCAGGAGGAACAGGCGGCGCACCCGGGCGGGCGCGCGCAGCGCGTGGTGCAGGGCGATCCAGGCGCCGTAGGAGTGCCCGCCGACGTCGGCCGCCTCGACACCGAGGCCGTCCAGTACGGCGTCCAGCCAGTCGGTCAGGTCGGCGACCGTACGGGGGTGACGGTCGCCGGCCGGGCTCCGTCCCGGGGCACCGGGCAGGTCGACGGCCAGCACCCGGCGCGTCCGGGAGAGGGCGGCGGTCTGGGCGTACCACGAGGCCGAGGTCGCCCCGCCGCCGCCCGGGAGCAGGAGCAGCGGGGGCGCGTCGCGCGGGCCGCAGGTGTTGATCCGGGTCTCACCGAAGGGCGTGGCGACCGTCAGCGCCGTCCGGTCCGCCGGCCACTTCGCCAGGACCGCGTCGTAGGCCGCGCGGAACGCGTCCTGGTCGTGTCCGTGCATGGCACCGCCCCCTTATTATCTCGCTCAGCAAGATATTCGCCGAGCGAGATGATAACCGGGAGGGTCCTCTTGTCCACCCCGTCCGGCCCCGCCCCGGGGCCCGAGCTGGAGATCGTCCACCTGCTGCGCGCCGTCGTCGTCGAACTCGGCCTGCACAGCGCCCGGTTCGCGCAGCTGCACGGCATGCACCCGACGGACGTGCGCGCCCTGATCGCGCTCATGGACGCCCGGCGCGCGGGTGAGGAGATGAGCCTCGGGCGGCTCGGGGGACTGCTCGGGCTCAACTCGGCGGGTACGACCGCGCTCGTCGACCGGCTGGAGCGGGCCGGGCACGTGCGCCGGGTGCGCGGGTCGCAGGACCGGCGGAAGGTCGTCGCGGAGGTCGAGGAGAGCGCCGTGGCACTGGGCTGGGCCTTCTTCGGGCCGCTGATCGAGCGGTCGGTGGAGTTGCTGCGCGGCTACGACGCCCCTCAGCGGGCCGCCGTCCGGGACTTCCTGGACGGCGTGCGGACAGCCGCCGCACAGGGGGCCGATACCGCGCCCGCCGACGACTCACAACGTGATCCGCGGCACAGAACCTCCAGGTAACACGGGGTTCACATACGAGCAATGACCGGGAAACGGCCCGTTGACAGGCTGCGCGGCAGATCGAGCGGCGCCCCAGTGCCGCAGCGCCGCAGCACCCGCAAGTGCGCCCGACCCACCCCGAAGGATGTGGCCCCCGTGACCTTCAAGGCTGAGTACATCTGGATCGACGGCACCGAGCCGACGGCCAAGCTCCGTTCCAAGACGAAGATCATCACGGGTGCACCGGCCGGTCTCGACGCGCTGCCGATCTGGGGCTTCGACGGATCCTCCACCAACCAGGCGGAGGGCCACTCCTCGGACCGCGTGCTCAAGCCGGTCTTCACCTGCCCGGACCCGATCCGCGGCGGCGACGACATCCTCGTGCTGTGCGAGGTCCTCGACATCGACATGACCCCGCACCGGTCCAACACGCGTGCCGCGCTGGCCGAGGTCGCCGAGCGGTTCGCCGCGCAGGAGCCGATCTTCGGCATCGAGCAGGAGTACACCTTCTTCGAGGGCACCCGTCCGCTCGGCTTCCCCGAGAACGGCTTCCCGGCCCCGCAGGGCGGCTACTACTGCGGTGTCGGCGCCGACGAGATCTTCGGCCGTGACATCGTCGAGGCCCACCTGGACAACTGCCTGAAGGCGGGTCTCGCCATCTCGGGCATCAACGCCGAGGTCATGCCCGGCCAGTGGGAGTTCCAGGTCGGCCCGGTCTCCCCGCTGGAGGTCTCCGACCACCTGTGGGTGGCCCGCTGGCTGCTGTACCGCACGGCCGAGGACTTCGGTGTCTCCGCGACCCTGGACCCGAAGCCGGTCAAGGGCGACTGGAACGGCGCGGGCGCGCACACCAACTTCTCCACCAAGGCCATGCGCGAGGGCTACGACGCGATCATCACCGCGTGCGAGGCGCTCGGCGAGGGCTCCAAGCCGCTGGACCACGTCAAGAACTACGGCGCCGGCATCGACGAGCGCCTGACGGGTCTGCACGAGACCGCCCCCTGGGACAAGTTCTCCTACGGCGTCTCCGACCGCGGTGCCTCGGTCCGCATCCCGTGGCAGGTCGAGAAGGACGGCAAGGGCTACATCGAGGACCGCCGCCCGAACGCCAACGTCGACCCCTACGTGGTGACCCGCCTGCTGGTGGACACCTGCTGCGCCGCGCTGGAGAAGGCCGGCCAGGTCTGACCCGTCCCGCTTCGCCCGAGGGGCGCCCGCTGTCACGGCGGGCGCCCCTCGCGCATATCGTGCGCCCCGCGGGGATCGAGGAGGGGCGGCCCGACCGGGGGGAGGCTCACGCACCTGTACGGACCGGCCGACGACATCCCCGCACCGCCGCGGGCGAGGGAGTCCACCGACGCCGGCGTGCGCGAGGAGGCCATGGACGAGCCGGTCTCCGCCCTGTGCCACCAGGGCGACGTCTACGACGCCTCCGCCCACGCCGTCCCCCACCTCGCCCGGCGAGCGCCGCGGTGACCCCCTGGCCGCCCCCCTGTCCGAGGAATGAGACGGCATTCCGGACACGGCGGAGCCCTCATCGTGCCCCTGACCAGCGCGGAAACCGGGGGGTCCGGGCGGATGCAACGTCAATTTCACGCCAAGGAAGCGTCCGAGCAGTGAGAGGAGGGTCCTGCCCGCCGCACGCCTCTGCTTCAATGGCCCCATGGCCGGCTTCCAGCAGATCACCGCGACGGGTCGTCACGACCTCGAGCCGTTCTGGCCTTCCCGCCAGCACCACGACTTCGACCGTGTGTGTTGCCGCGCGATGAACGCGCAGGCCCTCTAAAGCCGTACACCCCGGCCTTCGGCCAGCGCGAAACGACGTACGTCCTCCGGCGCGCCCGACCACGAATCGCGGCCGTCGTCCCACCCGGCGAACTCCTCGCGCGAAAGAGCTGACCTCTCATGGCGACCACTCGTCCCCTTTCCTCCGCTTCCTCCGCATCCACGCTCACCGCCCCCGGCCGGCACCGGCTGCGCGCCGTCGACCGCGACGAGACGGTGGACGTCGCGGACTTCCTGCCGCCGGGCGCCACGTGGCTGCCCGCGCCGCAGCACACCCTGCCCGCACTGCCCGGCCAGCCGCCGATGGTCGGCTACCTGGTGCTGGTCCCGGCCGACCAGCGGCCCCCGTTCGCCCCGGTCGCGGTCCCGGACCGGCCGGAGACCGAGGCGGAGTCCGGCCCCGAGCCGCTGGTGCGGATCGACTCCGTACAGCGCACCGCCAGCGTCGACGGCCGCGAACTCGACCTCACCTACCTGGAGTTCGAGCTGCTCGCCCACCTGGTGGCGCATCCGCACCGGGTGCACACCCGCGACCAGCTGGTCACCACGGTGTGGGGCTACGGCCATGTCGGCGACGGCCGCACCGTCGACGTGCACATCGCCCGGCTGCGCCGCAAGCTGGGCGCCCAGCACCGCCAGACCATCCAGACGGTGCGCCGGGTCGGCTACAAGTACACCCCGCCGACCGGCCGCTGACCCTTCTGCCCTCGGCAGAGTCCCGTGCCCCACGGGCCCCGGACCGGGCACGATCACCGGCATGAGACTTCTTGTGCTGGGCGGTACGGAGTTCGTGGGGCGGGCCGTGGTCGAGGCCGCGCTCGGGCGCGGCTGGGAGGTGACGGTCTTCCACCGGGGGCGGCACCGGTCCCCGGCCGGGGTGCGGGCGCTGCACGGCGACCGCACCGCGGCCGACGGCCTCGCCGCGCTGGCGGCGGACGGCGGCTCCTGGGACGCGGTGGTGGACACCTGGTCGGCCGCCCCGCGTGCCGTGCACGAGGCGGCCCGGTCGCTGCGCGGCCGGGCCGGACGGTACGTGTACGTCTCCAGCCGGTCGGTGTACGCCTGGCCCCCCGCGCCCGGCAGCGCGGAGGACGCCGCTCTGGTCGAGGGCGCCGCCGACGCCGGGGCGACGGAGTACGGGCGGGACAAGCGCGGTGGCGAACTGGCCGCCGTCGGGGCCTTCGGCGCGGCGGACTCGCTGCTGGTCCGGGCCGGGCTGATCCTCGGGCCGTACGAGAACGTCGGCCGGCTGCCCTGGTGGCTGACCCGGATCGCCCGCGGCGGCCCGGTCCTGGCTCCCGGCCCGCGCGAGCTGCCCCTTCAGTACATCGACGTGCGCGACCTCGCCGACTGGCTGCTCGGCGCGGTGGAGCGGGAGTTGAGCGGGCCGTACAACCTGGTGAGCCCGCCCGGCCACACCACCATGGGCGAGCTGCTGCAGGCGTGCCTGCACGCCACCGGCGCGGACGCGGAGCTGCGCTGGACCGACCCGCGGGTGATCCTGGACGCCGGGATCGAGCCGTGGACCGAGCTGCCGGTGTGGGTGCCGCCGGGCGGCGAGATGTACGACGCGCTGCACCGCGCGGACGTGTCCCGGGCGCTCGCGACCGGGCTGAGGTGCCGGCCCGCGGGCGAGACGGTCGCGGACACCTGGCGGTGGCTGACCGAGATCGGCGGCCGGGCACCCCAGCGGCCGGACCGCACCCACAAGGGTCTCTCCCCCGAGGCGGAGGCGAAGGTCCTGGCCGGGGCCGGGGGTGTACCTGGCACCACCCTCCGGGAGGGGCCCTCGGACGACTGACCCGGCCCGCGGCCGTCGGCGAGACTGACGGCATGAACACCGACCAGAAGAGAGACGACTTCCGCATCGTGGCCAGGGAGGCGCTGCTGGCCGCCGTGCAGGGGCTGGTGCTGGCCATCGTGGTGCTGCCGTGCGGCGTGGCGTTCCTCGTCCTGACCCTCGTCTCCCTCGCGCTCGTCCCGCTCGGCATCGGGCTCCTCACCACTCCGGCGATCCTCACCGGCGTACGGGCCCTGGCGGACGCCCGCAGGAGGCTGGCGGCGCAGTGGTGCGGGATCCGCATCCCGGCGGCGTACCAGCCGCCGCCGCAGGGCGCCACCCCCTGGACGCGGACGCTCGCCCTGCTCCGGGACCCGCAGGTGCGGCGGGACGTGCTCTGGCTGCCGGTGGACATGACCGCGGGCTTCGTCACCGCGCTGGTGCCGGCCGTGCTGGTGTTCTTCCCGGTCGAGGGGTTCCTGCTGGCGGCCGGGCTGTGGCGGGCGTACGTGCGCGGTCCGGGCGACACCTACTGGTACGCCTTCGTGCCGGTGACCGGCCAGGCGAGCGCCTTCGGCGCGGCCGCGCTCGCCGCCGTGGTCCTCGCCGTCGGCTGGCGCCGCACCCCGGCCCTGCTGACCGCGCACTTCCGGCTCACCCGGGCCGTGAACGGCGCCCCCGACGGCGCGCTCACCGAGCGGGTCCGGGTACTGACCGAGACCCGGCGTGACGCCGTGGACACCTCCGCCGCCGAGCTGCGCCGCATCGAACGGGACCTGCACGACGGCGCCCAGGCCCGGCTGGTCGCCATGGGCATGGACCTCGGCACCATCGAGATGCTGGTCGAACGGGACCCGGCGCAGGCGAAGAAGCTGATCGCCCAGGCCCGCCGGAACTCCGCGGAGGCCCTGGACGAACTGCGCGACCTGGTGCGCGGCATCCATCCGCCGGTCCTCGCCGAACGCGGGCTGGGCGACGCCGTACGGGCGCTGGCGCTCCGGCTCCCCCTGGCCACGGAGGTCACCGTGGAGCTGCCCGGCCGCGCGGACGCGCCCGTCGAGTCGGCCGGCTACTTCGCGGTCAACGAGCTGCTCACCAACGCCGTCAAGCACTCCGGCGCCGACCGGATCTGGGTCGACGTGCACCACACCGACGGCCGGCTGCGGATCACCGTCACCGACAACGGCCAGGGTGGCGCGGTGATCGGGGCCGGCTCCGGGCTCACCGGGGTCGAACGCCGACTCGGTACATTCGACGGAGTCCTGGCCGTCAGCAGCCCCGCCGGCGGTCCCACCATGGTGACCATGGAGATCCCGTGCGTGTTGTCCTAGCCGAAGACCTCTTCCTGCTGCGCGACGGGCTGGTGCGGATGCTGGAGGCCTTCGGCTTCGAGATCGCGGCGGCCGTCGAGACCGGTCCCGAACTCACCCGGGCCCTGGCGGAGCTGGCACCGGACGTCGCCGTGGTCGACGTCCGGCTGCCGCCGACACACACCGACGAGGGCCTGCAGTGCGCGCTCGCGGCCCGCAAGGCGCGGCCCGGACTGCCGGTGCTGGTGCTCTCCCAGCACGTGGAGCAGCTGTACGCGCGCGAGCTGCTCGCCGACGGCAACGGCGGGATCGGCTATCTGCTGAAGGACCGGGTGTTCGACGCGGAGCAGTTCGTGGACGCCGTACGACGGGTGGCGGCGGGCGGTACGGCAATGGATCCGCAGGTCATCCAGCAGCTGCTGTCCCGGCGGTCGGCCGGTGACCGGCCGCTCGGCCAACTCACCCCGCGCGAGCGGGAGGTGCTGGAGCTGATGGCGCAGGGCCGCTCCAACGCGGGTATCGCGGCGCAGCTGGTGGTGACGGAACGGGCGATCGCCAAACACACCTCCAACATCTTCACCAAACTCGGCCTGGAGGTGTCGGACGACGACAACCGGCGCGTCCTGGCGGTGATCGCCTATCTGGACCGGGATCGCTGACCTGCCAACTCCCGTGTTTCTGCGGAGAATTTGTGGGACCGGTGAACACCTCTGGGGCGGCGTCCGTATGGAAGGACGCCGCTTCACTCCTGTCGGGCGCCTCGATGCTGCCCCGCAAGGAAGTCAGAGGAGTTCCATGGGACGCAACACACGAAAACGCCGTACGCCGCTGGCCACCAAGGCCATAGCCGCATCGGCGGCCCTAGCGCTCGGTGGGGGCGGGCTGATCTGGGCGAACTTCTACGCCTCGGCGCACGAGTCGAGCAACCAGTCGTGGGGAGGCAACCAGACCAAGGCCTCGACGGCGCAGGCCGCGACCATCTCCTGCCCGGACGTCGGCCAGAAGCTGACGAACGTGCCCAACGCGGCCCGTCAGGGCGTGGCGACGGAGCTGGCGAACCTCGACAAGCAGATCACCGAGGCCTACGCCCGGCTCGCCTCCACCCGGCAGTCGCAGACCAACGATCCGAGCTTCGTGCAGAACGCGATCGTCGGGCCGCTCAAGGAGAAGCGGGCCGCGACGATCGACCGGATCCGGATCGACATCCAGCGGGTCGGCGGTTCCTTCGACAACGCGCTGAAGCAGCTCGCCGCCTGCACGACGCAGACCGCCAACCAGACGACCGCCGGCGGGCAGCAGCAGAACGGCGGCCAGCAACAGCAGAACGGCGGGCAGCAACAGAACGGCGGCCAGCAACAGCAGAACGGCGGGCAGCAGCAGGGCAACGCCGGTCAGCAGCAGAACGTCGGCGGACAGGCCGGCAACGGCCCGGCCGCGGCCGACTTCGTGGACATCACCAAGGTCGCGCCGAACGTCCAGGGCAAGCCGCGCCGTCTCAACAACGCGTCGACGGGCACGTTCACCACACGCTGCGGTGTGAACGCCAACAAGAACTTCAACACCGACAACGTGATCGTGGCGCCCGGTGTCACCAACGGCGCGCACCACCTGCACGACTACGTCGGCAACCAGAAGGTCAACGCGTTCTCCAGCAACAACACGTTCCTGCAGGCGGGCACCAGCTGCCAGAACCGCAGCGACCTGTCGTCGTACTACTGGCCGGTGGTCCGCATCCAGGACGGCACCCAGGACTTCGACCAGAACCGGGACGGCGGTGGCAAGGAAGGCAACGTCGGCAAGATCCTGACCCCGGTCCAGGCGCAGATCAAGTACGTCGGCAGCCCGGCGAGCAAGGTCGTCGCGATGCCGCAGTTCCTGCGCATCATCACCGGTGACGCCAAGACCACCACCAACGGTCTGGCCAACGCCAACGCGCACTGGAGCTGCACCGGGTTCGAGAACAAGGTCCAGCTGACACAGCAGTACCCGATCTGCCCGCAGGGCAGCAAGGTGGTGCGTTCGTTCGCCTTCCAGAGCTGCTGGGACGGCCAGAACGTCGACAGCGCCAACCACCGTACGCATGTCGCCTTCGCCGATCCGGCGAGCGGTGTCTGCCCGAACGGTTTCAAGGCGATCCCGCAACTGACCATGCGGCTCGTCTACAACATCAACCCGCCGACCGTGCAGAACGGCCAGGTGAAGAACGCCTACGCGGTGGACGGGTTCCCGGAGCAGTTGCACAAGGCGGCCACGGACCACGACGACTTCATCAGCGTCACGAAGAACGGTCTGGCCAACAAGATCGCCAACTGCCTCAACCGCGGGCAGAACTGCGCGTGACCCCGTGACGGGCGCCTGATCCCCGGACGGGCGCACGTCAGAAGGCCGGTGACGATTCCCCCCTCCCGTCACCGGCCTTCGTCGTGCGCGCGGGCCGCGTCAGCCGGCGTGCGCGTGGTGGTCGGTGCCGTTCTCCAGATCCCCGCCGAGCGTGCCGCGCAGCGCCTTGACCACTCCGTCCTCGCCGACGGCGACCCACTTGCGGCCGACCAGGTAGTGGCCGCCGTAGTCCTTGGCATCGTTGATCCACTCGCGCTGGCCACGGTCGGTGGCGAAGGTCGCGAGGATGAACTTCCCCTCGCCGTTGCGGCAGATGGCCTGGCGGATCTCGTCGGCGTCGGTCTGCAGGTTCGGCTTGCACTTCACCTCGGCGGCCAGACGCTCCAGGCTGCCGGTCGCGGTGGGCGGCACCGGGTCGGCGTCCCCGCCCGAGCCGCAGCCCGCCAGCGTCAGTACGGCCGCGGCGCCGAGCAGCAGTCCTGTCAACCTCATCTGTTCCTCCGGTCCTGATGTGCCAAGCATGCCCCAGCCCCTTCGGATACGGCTCCCGCGCGCGGTGCGCTCAAATCCGCTGTCCGCGCCCGTACGGATGTGCGAGGGTGACCCGGTGAACCAGAGCTGGGAAGATCGCGTGGCCGCCGCCTGGGCCTCCTTCGACGACTATCCGGAAGAGCGCGCGCACGAGTTCCGCGCGCTGATCGACACCCTCGTCGCCGAGCTGCCGGACGGCAGCCCGCTGGGCCCGTTCGAGCGGGCCTGCGCCTGGGACTCGACCGGGCACTCGGACCGGGCGGTGCCGCTCTACCGGGAGGCGCTGGCGAGCGGCCTGGGCGAGGCGAGCCCGTACAAGGGGCGCCGGGCCAAGATCCAGCTGTCCAGCTCGCTCCGGAACATCGGCGAGGCGGAGGAGGGCGTCAAGCTCCTCACGCCCGAACTGGACGCGCCCTCGGACGAGTTGGACGACGCGGTACGGGCGTGTCTCGCCCTGTGCCTGTCCTCTCTCGGCCGGGACCGCGAGGGCCTGTCCCTCGTGCTCGGCGCGCTGGCCCCCCATCTGCCGCGCTACCAGCGGTCGATGGCCAACTACGCGCGCGCCCTGGTCGAGCCGGAGGTGTGAATCACTCGTCCGGGGGTGACCAACCCCCGGCCGGCTCGTTCTCCCGGACGTGCAGTCACAGGATGTAGCCCAGCGTCACGCGCCCGCCTCCGGCCCGGTCGACGTCGAGCAGGCCGAGGCCGCGCTCGTCGAGCACTACCCCCGGCTGGTCCGGCTCGCCTACCTCGTGCTGCCACCGGGGCTCGGCCGGGGCCGCCGCGTGCTGACCGCACACGCCCTCGTCCAGCGCTCCGCGCCCCGGGGCCGCAAGCAGCCGTCCGTGCTCCCGGCCCAGGCGTCGGGCCCGGAGAGCGACCCCGGGTACGCCTGGCTGCGCGAGCGGATCCTGCGGGCGGCCCTGGAGGCGGCCCGCCCCCGCACCGGTCTGCCGCGCCTCTCCCAGCTCCCGCCGCTGCTCCCCCAGGTGTGGGGTCTGCGGCTGTTCCCGCGTTCCGGCGGTGCCGACGAACTCGCCCTGGACCAGCGGCTGTCCGCCCTGTCCGGCCCGGCCCGTGCCGCCTACGTGCTGCGCGGCCTGGAGCAACTGCCCGACCCCGACGTCCACGAGATCCTCCGGGCCGCCGGGGTGGCCGACCCCGGGGGTGCGCTGGCCTCGGCGAACAGCGTGCCCGCCCAGCCGGCGCTGCTCGCCTCCCCCGAGTTCGACCCCTGCTCGCTGCAGGCCCGGCCCACCGATCTGACGCGCCGCCGCCAGCACACCAAGGCCGCCCTCGCCGCCGCCGCCGCGCTCGCGGTGTGCGGTGTGCTGGTCGCCCTGCCGGGCGGCGGCTGGGGCCCCGACGGCGCCGCCGCGCCCGTCTACGCCGAGAACCCGGCGGCCGAGGCCGCCCTCGACCCCGGGAAACTGACCCGGGTCTCCCCCACGGCCTGGCGGACCTCGGCCCGTACCGACTTCTCGGTGTGGCCCGCGCGCGGCCCGCTCACCGGTGACCGGGCCCTGCTGCGGCGCGCCCTCGCCGTCTGGGCCCGCCCCGGGTCGACGGTCCGCGTCTCGGCGACGCCCGGCACCCCGACCGGCGGCCCGGCAGGCCCGCCCCAGCTGCTGTACGCGGGCGAGGTCGACGCCGCCCGCGTGGTGATCCTCCACGACGGCCTGCGCCTCGTCCGCTACGCCGAACCGAAGGACGGCACCCGGGGCGCGGCCCTGGACTTCGCCCGGGTCGACGGCGCGACGGACGCCACGGCGAGCGCGCTGGTCCTGGGCCGCGCCGACAGCAACGTCCGCTATCTGATCGCCCCGTGGGTGACCAAGGCGGCCCAGCGGGACCTCGCGAAGCCGGACTCGGCCGCGACACCGGTCCCGCTCGCCGACGGCGTCACCGCGCCACTGGCCAGCCGGGCCATGCAGCCCGGCACCTGCACCTCGTGGACCGTGCTCCAGCTGACCGACGCCTCCGGCACCCGGCTCGCGACCGACCTGGGCGAGCTGGTCCCGGCCCGTCTCACGGCCGGCCGGCCGGGGGCGCCGGAGGAGGCGTCCGGCGCGGAGGCACTGCGCACCTGGGCGCCGTTCGCCTGCTCCCTGGCGGCCGAGCGCTCCGCGGGCGTGCGGAGCGTCAACGCCTGGGCCTACGCCGAGCAGCCGCTGCCCGACGGCAGCGGGTCCGGCACGTGGGTGTGCACCCGGGCGGACACCTGGCGCGGCGACGGCACGCTGGCGATGGCCCAGTTCCGTACGCCGGACCGGGCAGCGGGGACGGCCGTCGCCAGGGCCACGGACGTGCCGGCCTGCGGGCCGCGCGATCCGCAGGTGCTGGCCGGGGTGCTGTGGAAGTCGGCGGCCGGGACCTGGTACCTGCTGGCGGCGGGCGGCGAGGACACGGCCTCGGTCCGGGCGACCGGCGGGGTCACCGCGTCGGGGCAGGGGCCGCTGCTGGCCGTCGAGGCGAAGCAGGGCGCGCAGGCCGACCTGAAGGGCACCCTGACGGACGGGCGGCGGATCAGCGGGCTTCACTAGCGCTGTTGACACCAGTGTAAACAAGGTGCGTCACGGGGCTTCTCAGGCGCCCTACCCGCCAGTACATTGACGCCATGTCTCACACGCAGCCTCGGCCGGTGGAATCCGAGCGGACAGCGCTCAAGGCCCGCAACGTGTCCTTCTCGTGGGAGGACACGCCGCTGCACTGGGTGCCCGGCGACCCGTTCACCACGCACACCATCAATGTGCTGCACCTGCTGCTGCCCGCCGGTGAACGGTGGTTCGTGCAGGTGTACAAGCAGGCGCTGCCCCTGATCAAGGACGACCGGCTGCGGGAGGACGTCGTCGGGTTCATCGGGCAGGAGGCCATGCACTCCCAGGCCCACGACGAGGTGCTGCCGCACCTGCGCGAGCAGGGGCTGGACCCCACCCCCTACACCGCGCAGGTCGACTGGTTCTTCGAGAAGCTGCTCGGCGACCGCACGCTGCCGCCGGGCCGGGCCCGCCGCTGGTGGCTGCTGGAGCGGGTGGCCATCATCGCGGCCATCGAGCACTACACCGCCTTCCTCGGCGACTGGGTGCTCAACGCCACCGAGCTGGACCGGCGCGGCGCCGACCCCACCATGCTGGATCTGCTGCGCTGGCACGGCGCCGAGGAGGTCGAGCACCGGTCGGTGGCCTTCGATCTGTTCCTGCACGTGGACGGCGGCTACCGGCGCCGGGTGCGCACCTGGGCGACGGCCTTCTCGGCACTGGTGTTCCTGTGGCAGCGCGGGATCCGCTTCTTCCTGGCGAACGATCCGACCCTCACCGACGCCAAGGCGTCCTTCAAGGACTTCCATCTGCGCGGCCGGCAGGGCACCCTGCCCGCCACCGGCGACATGCTCAGGTCCGTCCCCCGCTATCTCGGCCGCGGCTACCACCCGTCCCAGGACTGCTCCACCGCCCAGGCCGTGGCCTATCTGGCCGCCTCCCCCGCCGCGCTCGCCGCCGAGAAGCGGGAGGCCGCGTGATGCCGAAGCTGCGTACCGTCGCGCTCGTCGCGGGCGCCGCCCTGCTCACCCGGCGGGCCCTGCGCCGCCGGGTCCAGGGCTCGCCGCTGTGGCCGCTGCCCGCCCTGGACCCCCCGATCTCCGGCCGGCCGCGCTCGCGGGCCTGGAAGCTGCTGCTCACCGCCCACGAGACGATCGCCGACGGGGTCGTACGGCTCCGCCTGGAAGGCCCGGACCTGCCGCGCTGGGAGCCGGGGGCCCATCTCGACCTGGTGCTGCCGTCGGGGCTCGTGCGGCAGTACTCGCTGTGCGGCGACCCGGAGGACTCCTCCTCCTACACGGTGGCCGCCCGGCTGGTCGAGGACGGCCGGGGCGGCTCCCGCGAGGTGCACGAGCAGCTCACCGAGGGCATGGAGCTGGAGGTGCGCGGTCCCCGCAACCGCTTCCCGCTGGTCGACGCGCCCGCCTACGTCTTCGTCGCCGGCGGCATCGGCATCACCCCGATCCTGCCGATGCTGCGGTCCCTGCCGGACGGCACCGAGTGGCGGCTGTTGTACGGCGGGCGGACGCGCGCGTCGATGCCGTTCCTGGAGGAGGTGCGCGAGCTCGCCGGGGACCGGCTGACGGTGGTCGCCGAGGACGAGGACGGCCGGCCGGATCTGGCCGCCCTGTTCGCGGACCCGGCCGAGGGCACGGCCGTGTACTGCTGCGGCCCGGAGGGGCTGATGGCGGCGGTGGAGGAGGCGCTGCCCGAGGGGGCGGCCCTGCACCTGGAGCGGTTCGCGCCGCGCGCCGGTGCCGACGGCGACACGGAGTTCGAGCTGGAACTGCGGCGCAGCGGGCGGATCTTGTCGGTTCCTCCCGACTCGACGGTCCTGGCCGCCGTACGCCGTGCGCTGCCCGACCTCGCCTACTCCTGCGAGCAGGGATTCTGCGGCACCTGCCAACAGCGGGTGCTGGAAGGCGAGATCGACCACCGGGACGAGCTGCTGACGGACGCGGAACGGCGTGACTCGATGCTGATCTGCGTGTCCCGGGCCCGGAGCGATCGTCTGGTGCTCGACCTGTGAACACAAGCGGCCGAATTCGATCGGTAAGGTGTTCGCATGAGTATCGGGGTTCGCCGCAGGATGGGCGTCGAAGAGCGTCGGCAGCAGCTGATCGGGGTCGCGCTCGACCTGTTCAGCCGACGCTCGCCCGATGAGGTCTCCATCGACGAGATAGCCGCGGCGGCGGGCATCTCACGCCCGCTCGTCTACCACTACTTCCCGGGCAAACTCAGCCTGTACGAGGCCGCGTTGAAGCGTGCGGCGGAAGAGCTGGCGGGCCGTTTCACCGAGCCGCACGAGGGGCCGCTGGGCGCCCGGCTGCTGCGCGTGATGCGCCGCTACTTCGACTTCGTGGACGATCACGGTCCCGGCTTCTCGGCCCTGATGCGCGGCGGACCGGCGGTACCCGCGGACGGCATCGGCGCGAAGGAGCACGTCTCGGCCACCCACGCGCTCATCGACTCCGTACGGCAGGCCGCGTACGAGCAGATGCTGTCGCACCTGGGGGTGACCGTGGCGTCGCCGCGTCTGGAGCTGGTGATCCGCTCGTGGATCTCGCTCGCCGAGTCGACGGCCCTGATGTGGCTGGACGGCCGGCGGGTGCCCCGCGCCGAGCTGGAGCTGCAGCTCGTCCACGACTTCGCCGCGCTGGCCGCCGTCAGCGCCGCCTACGACGCGGACATGGCCGCTCTGCTGCGCACGATGGTGAAGGACGAGCCGGCCGACGGCCCCTTCGCGGAGCTGGTCGGCCGGCTGATCTCCCTCGGTTCCTGAACGCCCCCGGCATTCCCGGGTGCCCCGCCCCCGGGGCTTCCCGGGTGTCCGCTAGCGGTCGAACTTCCGGTACGACGGGTCGAGGTCGCGGACCTCGGCGGAGGCGTGCAGGGTGAAGTCCCCCTCCGCCACGTGCCGGCGCAGCAGTTCCAGCACGGCCTCCGTGAGCTGTGCCTTCGTCTCGGGGCTGCGGCCGGCGAGGAGCCCGACGGTCACGTGCACGACGGCGTGCGCGTGTTCCGCCGGGTCCTCGTAGCCGAACGCGGTGTACGCACCGTTGGGCCGGAACAGCGTCTTGCATGCCTCCGGCTTGGCTGCCGCGATCTCGACGGTCGCCTCGTGCAGCGCCCGCGCGAAGCCCAGGCGGTCGAAGGCGGTCTCCATGTGGTCGGAATAGTCGACGGTGATCTGCGGCATGCGCACTCCTGTTCTACGGCAACGGCCTCACCCTAGTTCTTCGCCCGGGAGAACACGGCCACGGTCCGCGCCGGGACGGTGAACGTGCCCGAGCCGGCCGCGTAGGCGGAGGTCTTCACCACCGCGTCCGCGCCCGCCGCCTGCACCGGGTGCAGGTGGTAGCGGGTACCGGCGAGGCCGCCGATGCGCTGCTCCTGCCGCTGCGGGGTGGCGTTGAGGACCACGACGAGGTCGCCCAGCTTCATGGTGATCACGCCCGGCGTCTCGTCCTGCCCGGACAGCGGGAAGGACAGCCGCTCCTGGACCTGTGCCGCCGTACCGAGGGAGAACGCCTTCTCGGTCGTGCGGATCTTCAGCAGGTCCCGGTAGGCGGCCGAGGCGCCGGTGATCTGCGGGCAGCCGACCTCGACCGTGCGCAGCAGCGGCCTGGCGTAGTCCCACTTGGAGCGGTTGTCGGCCGCCGGGGGCAGCCCGCGGCCGAAGCCGTTGCCGTCGGCGCAGTTCCAGTGGATGGCGTTGAACCAGTCCCCGCTGTCGAAGGAGTTGCGGTCCAGGGACTTCGAGCGCAGCAGGTCGGTGCCCGCCTGGGAGAGGGCCGGGCCCTGCGAGAGGGCGGCGGTGGCCATCGCCAGGACCTGCATCCGGGCCCGGTCGGCGGCGGACGTCTTCTTCGGCAGCTTGTACGTCAGTGCGTCGAACAGCGACTCGTTGTCGTGCGCGTCGACGTAGGCGAGGGCGTCGCCGGGCGCGTCCGCGTAGCCGGCGGGGGCGCCGTTGTAGTCGACCTCGGCGCCCGTCACCTGCTTGCCGCCGGTGTCCGTGAAGCGGTACTTGGCGAGGTTCCCGGTCAGGCCGACCTTGATCAGGTCCTGGTAGTGCAGCAGCCGGGCCTTCTGCTCGGCCTGC
>NZ_JBVJYH010000014.1:86901-255531 GCF_055600785.1 Streptomyces sp. NPDC038200 | reverse complement strand
CGTGTGGGAGCCGGGCGAGCACAACGGCACCTTCCGCGGCAACAACCCCGCCTTCGTCACCGCCACCGCCGCCCTGGAGACCTACTGGACCGACGCGTCCGTCATCGAGAAGCAGACCCGGACCCGGGGCGAGCAGGTCGAGCAGGCACTGATCTCCATCACCGAGGAGAACCTCGCCGACGTACGGGAGTACCGCGGACGCGGGCTCGTCTGGGGCCTGGACTTCCACGACACGACACGGGCCGAACGGGTCGCCCGCCGCGCCTTCGAACTCGGGCTGCTCGTCGAGACGTCCGGGCCGGAGGGGCAGGTCGTCAAGTTGCTGCCCGCCCTCACCATCACCCCCGACGAGCTGGACGAGGGCCTCAGCATCCTCGCCCGCGCCGTCCGCGAGACCACCTGACCCGCCCCCACCACGACCCCTCACCCCTCACCCTCACCCTCACCGACCGAACACCCCCGATCCAGGAGGCAACGCACCGTGATCGTCCGTTCGTTCAAGGAGATCCAGGACACCGACCGCCATGTGAAGGCCGCGTCCGGCACCTGGGAGAGCAAGCGCATCGTGCTCGCCAAGGAGGGCGTCGGCTTCTCCCTGCACGAGACCACCGTCTACGCGGGAACCGAGACGACGATGTGGTACGCCCACCACATCGAGGCCGTGCTGTGCGTCGAAGGGGAGTCGGAGCTGACGAACGAGGAGACCGGGGAGAAGCACTGGATCACCCCCGGCACCATGTACCTCCTCGACGGCCACGAGCGGCACACCCTGCGCCCCAAGACCGACTCCCGCTACGTCTGCGTGTTCAACCCGCCGGTCACCGGCCGGGAGGACCACGACGCGAACGGCGTCTACCCCCTGCTCACGGACGAGAAGGCGGCCTGAGATGGCGACCGCGAGGGCCAAGCCCGTCTTCCGCACCCCGACCCCGGACGACGGAATCAAGGTGTGGGAACTGGTCGAGAACACCCCCGGCCTGGACTCCAACAGCCCCTACGCGTACGTCCTGTGGTTCCGCGACTTCGCGGACTGCTCGCTGGTGGCCACCGTCGACGACGAGATCGTCGGCTTCCTCACCGGCTACCGCCGTCCCGAGGAACCGGAGACCTACTTCGTCTGGCAGACCGCGGTCAGCCCGCGGCACGGCATCCCGTTCCTCGGCGTGAAGCTCTTCGAGGAGGCGGCCGAGCGGCAGCGCGCCCGCGGAGCGCGCTTCGTGGAGGCGAGCGTGTCCGCCGAGAACCGTTCCATCCTCATGGTGCTGCGGCAGTACGCCCGCCGCCGGGCGGCCGACATCACCGAACAACTGCTCTTCCCCGGCGACCTGCTGGGCGAAGGCCATCACGACGAGATCCTCCAGCGCATCGGGCCACTGGCCGCCGAGGAGCCGGCCCCGACCCTCCGGCCCGACGCCGACACCCTCCCCTCCCCCGCGAAGGAGACCGCCGCATGAGCACCACCGTGCGTCCCGACCTGTACCCCACCCGCGTCGCCGGCGAAGCCGTCCCGCAGCCGCGGGTCGACCCCACCGTGTGGGGCCAGGGTCCCGGCCCGCTCGGCACGGAACAACTGGCGTCCTACGAGTCCAGCGGCTACCTGGTCCTCGACAACCTGCTGTCCGCGGACGAGGTCGAGACCTACCGTGACGAGCTGCAGCGCCTGGGCCGGGACCCGCAGCTGCGCGCCACCGAGCGGGTCGTGCTGGAACCGGACTCCGACCGGGTCCGCTCGGTGTTCGAGGTCGAGAAGGTCAGCGAGGTCTTCGCCCGGCTGCTCTTCTCCTCCCGGCTCACCGACATCGCCCGGCAGGTGCTCGATTCGGACGTCTACGTCCACCAGAGCCGGGTCAACTACAAGCCCGGCTTCGGCGGTGCCGAGTTCGACTGGCACTCCGACTTCGAGACCTGGCACGCCGAGGACGGCATGCCCCGGCCCCGCGCGTTCAGCGTCTCGATCGCGCTGAGCGAGAACCACCCGTTCAACGGACCGCTGCTGGTCATGCCGGGCACGCACAAGACGTTCATCCCCTCGGTCGGGGAGACGCCGCCCGACTTCCACAAGGAGTCGCTGCGCGTGCACCGCATCACCGTCGGTTCCCCCGGCCCGGAGCACCTGACGCGGATGGCGGAGCGGCACGGCATCGAGCAGATCACCGGCCCCGCCGGATCCGCGGTGATGTTCGACTCGAACCTGCTGCACGGTTCCAACGGCAACATCACCCCGTTCCCGCGCTCCAACATCTTCATCGTCTACAACAGCGTGGAGAACACGCTGGAGGAGCCGTTCGCCGCGCCCAAGCCGCGTCCGCAGCACCTCGGCAACCGCGAGTTCCGGCGCTAGCCGTCCGTTCAGTTCCCTCGCGTGGGGCGGCCGTTCCCGGCCGCCCCACGCCGCGTCATGCCGCGGTACCGGGTCCGCGGAAGGTGGCACGGTAGGCGCTGGGCGAGGTACCCAGCGCCGCGTGGAAGTGCTGCCGCAGATTGGCGGCCGTGCCCAGCCCCGCCTGCTCGGCCACCTGCTCCACCGGCAGATCCGACTCCTCCAGCAGCTCCCGGGCCCGCTCCAGACGCTGCTGGGTCAGCCAGTTCATCGGAGTGGTGCCGACCTCGTCCCGGAAACGGCGGGTGAAGTTCCGTACGCTCATGGCCTCCTGGGCGGCCAGCTGCCCCAGGGTGATCGGCTCGCCCAGCCGCTTCAGGGCCCAGCCGCGCGCCGCGGCGGTCGACGGCGACGACGGCTCCGGCACGGGTTGCCGGACGAACTGCACCTGCCCGCCCTCCCGGTGCGGGGGTACGACGGTGCGGCGGGCGACGTCGTTGGCGACGGCCATGCCGAAGTCACTGCGGATCATGTGCAGGCACAGGTCTATCCCGGAGGCGCAGCCCGCCGACGTCAGCACCTCGCCGCCGTCCGTGTACAGCACATCCGCGTCCAGCTCCACCTGCGGGAACAGCCCCGCGAAGCGGGCGGCGTAGCGCCAGTGCGTCGTGGCGACGTGCCCGTCGAGGAGGCCGGCGGAGGCGAGGACGAAGGCGCCGGTGCAGATCGAGGCCACCCGGGTGCCCGGCCTGATCCGGGCGAACGCGTCGGCGAGCGGCCCCGACAGACCGGGCTGCTGCTGCTCGTAGTCGTCGTAGGAGGACAGCACGATCACGGTGTCGGCCTGCGCCAGTGCCTCGGGCCCGTGGCCGACGTTGAGGGTGAAGTCCCCGTCGGTGCGGACCTCGCCGGGCCCGAGGGCGCAGGTCACGACCTCGTACAGGGGCTCTCCGTCCGCGGACGCCCCGGCCCGGGCCTGTCCGAACAGCTGGTGGACGATGCCCAGTTCGATGGGCAGGGTCATCTGGCGGGCCAGTACGGCGACGCCGTGACGTGCGGGGTGCGAGAAGACTGTCCTGTCCGGCATGGCCACATTCTTGCGCATCATGGCCATCCAGACACTCGCTGGGTGATCGGGATCCGGACAGGCTGGAAGCATGGTTCAGCACGCGCAGACCCCTGTGACCTCACCCCCCACCACCGCGCCGGCCGGCTCGCGTCCGGCGGGGCGCCGGGCGTGGGCCATCGCCGTCGTCGCCGGCGCGGCCATCGTCACCGCCGGTGCCTTCACCACCGTCCCGGGCCTGCTGGTCACCCCCCTGCACCAGGAATACGCCTGGGACCGCGGCCAGATCGCGCTGGCCGCCTCCGTCAACATGGTTCTCTTCGGCTTCACCGCCCCGTTCGCCGCCGCGCTGATGGAACGCGCCGGCATCCGCCGCGTGGCAGCCGGTGCCATGCTCCTCATCGCCGCGGGCGCCCTGCTCACCAACGCGATGACCGCGCCCTGGCAGCTGACCCTCTACTGGGGCGTGCTGATCGGCCTGGGCAGTGGCTGCCTGACCATGACCTTCGCCGCCCTCGTCACCAGCCGCTGGTTCGTCCACCGACGCGGCCTGGTCACCGGTGCGCTGAGCGCCTCCAGCCATCTGGGCCAGCTGCTCTTCCTGCCGCTGCTCGCCTGGGCGGTCGACCACTACGACTGGCAGCCCCCCGTGGTCACCCTCGCGCTCGCCGCCCTGACCGTGTCGGGCCTCGTCGCGCTGTTCCTGCGCGACCATCCGGCCGACGTCGGCGCGCGGCCGTACGGAAGCGAGGAGTTCGTCGCCAAGCCCGCTCCCGCGCAGGGCGCCGCCCGCCGCACCGTGACGGTCCTCCTCGCGGCCGCCCGGACCGGCACCTTCTGGCTGCTGGCCGGCATGTTCGTCATCTGCGGCGCCTCCACCAACGGGATCATGTGGAGCAACTGGGTTCCGGCCGCCCACGACCACGGCATGCACGCCACCGTCGCGGCGTCCATGCTGTCCCTGATCGGTGTCTTCTCCGCCCTGGGCGCGGCCGTCTCGGGCTGGCTCACCGACCGTTTCGACCCCCGGCGGCTGCTGACCGTCTACTTCACCGTCCGCGCGCTCACCCTGCTCGCCCTGCCCCTGGTCTTCACCGCCTCGGCTCAGCCCTCCATGATCGCCTTCGCCGTCGTCTACGGTCTCGTCGACGTCGCGACCGTCCCCCCGGTCATCGCCCTCAGCCAGCGGACCTACGGTGACGACGGCCCCATCGTCTTCGGCTGGACCAACTCCGCCCACCAACTGGGCGCCGGCGTCTCGGCGTTCCTGGGCGCCACCGCACGGGACGTCTTCGGCAGCTACGACACGGTGTGGATCACCCTCAGCGCGGTCTGCCTCGTGGCCGCCCTGCTGGCCATGGTGGTCCGGATGTCCGACGGCGCCCGCGGACTCGCCCCGAAGGCCGAAGCCGCGCGCTGACGCCGGCGCCGTCAGGCGGCCCGGCGCGGCTCGTCGCCCTCGGCCGTGGTGTCGGGCAGCCGGGCCGCGAACTCCTCGAGCCAGCCGGTGAACTCGGGGCCGAGGTCCGGGCGGGCACAGGCCAGGCGTACCACCGTGCGCAGATAGTCGGCCTTGTCACCGGTGTCGTAGCGCAGCCCCTCGAAGACCACCCCGTGGACGGTGCCGCCCGCCGCCAGTTCCCGCAGGGCGTCGGTCAGCCGGATCTCGCCGCCGCGGCCCGGCGGGGTGCGCTCCAGGACGCCGAAGACGGCCGGATCGAGGACGTGGCGGCCGATGACCGCGTACCGGCTCGGCGCGGTTCCGGGTACCGGCTTCTCCACCAGTCCGGTCACGCGGACCACGCCGTCCTCGCCGGCCGGTTCCACCGCCGCGCAGCCGTAGCGGTGGAGCTGCGCCGGGTCGGCCTCCATCAGCGCGACCACACTGCCCTCGTACCGGTCACGGACCTCCAGCATCCGGCTCAGCAGCGTCTCGCGCGGGTCGATCAGATCGTCGCCGAGGAGGACCGCGAAGGGCTGGTTCCCGACGTGGTGCCGGGCGCACAGCACGGCGTGGCCGAGGCCCAGCGGGTCGCCCTGCCGGATGTGGTGGATGTCGGCGAGCCGCGCCGGGTCCCGCACGGTGTCCAGCCGCACGGTGTCACCCTTGGCCGCCAGCGCCTGTTCCAGCTCGAAGGCGTGGTCGAAGTGGTCCTCGAATGCGCGCCATGCCGGGGCACCCGGATGAGAGAACCCCCGGAGCGGCGTGGGAACCCGCTGTGGGCGCGCCCCGGCCGCGGCCCCGGAAGCCGGAGAGCACGGATGTCGTCCGACGGCCATCGCACCGCCGTCGCAGGGAAGTTGAACCGCCGGAACGGACACGCCACGGGGATACCGCCGGTAACCATTGAGCGGTAAACCGGATGTGCCCGGCGGGGCATTCCGACTTCTTGTTTCCTGTGAGTCGTTTGTGCCAAGGTGAGCCTCCCGCAGGAGGGCAAAGGCGGACCTCGACGTCCATGCCGGCCCTTTGGGTAGGCACCCATCAGGCACTGCTTTTCCGATCAGGCACCGCTTTCCGACAGGACGGCCCCGTGCATGCGGACCTGCGGCTGGAAAGGAATCGGTTCCGTGCAGTCCCCCCACCCCCCACGCCCGCCACATCCGCCCCCGCCCGGCCCGGCCGGCGAGTCCGATCGCCACCTCGTCGCCCTGCTGAGCGGCCCCGGTGACGGTCATCACCACGCCGTCGCCCAACTGCTCGCCCGGCACTGGCGGGCCACGCGCGACTACGCCGTCGTCTGCCTGGCCACCGCCACACCGGCTGCCCAGCTGGTGGCCACCGCCGCCTTCCACCGGGTCCTCGGCGGCACGACGGGCGGAGTCCTGGGGGTCGCCCTGCGCCCGCACCTGCTGGTCGCCGTCCGTGACGTCGTCCGCGCCTGGGCCGCGGACGACGCGGCCCGCGTCGCCCTGCCGGAATTGCACAAAACCACCGGTGGTCGCGGGCTGCGCGCGACAAAACCCGGCCCGCCGGAAAACAGGCGGATCGCCGCCCGCGCATTCCGGGCCCTGCCCGGCGCCTCGCAATGCCTTCTCTGGCACACGGAGGTGGAAGCCGAACCCATATCCATACCGGCGGGTCTGCTGGGGGTCGACGTGGCCACCGCGACGACCGCCCTGGAACAGGCGCGTGAGCAATTCCGCGCCGGTTGTGTACGCGCCCACGGCGAACTCGCGCCCACCGAGGAATGCCGCTTCCACAACCGGATCCTCGACGTCCCCATCCGCCGTGGCAGCGCCCCGCTGCCGGACGGGCGGCGGCACCTGACGGTCTGTGGCCACTGCCGGCACGCCGCCGAACAACTCGGTCACTTCGACGGCGGCCTGCCCCTCCTGCTCGCCGAGGCCGTGCTCGGCTGGGGCGCCCGCCGTTACCTCGACTCGCGCCCCGGACCCGGACCACTCGCGTCCGGGCCGGGTGCCCCGGCCGCCGGCACCACGCGGCCCGGGGGCGGCGGGGGCGGTCGGGGTGCCGCGTTCCGGAGGCGCGCCGGAGAAGGGGGCCGGTGAGCGGGGAGGCCGGGGGAGCGGAGGGCTTCAAGGGCCGGGGGCGGCGAGTGCCCCCGCGCCGCGCGTCGAACGGCGCCGAGTGTCCCCGCGCCGCTCGCCGAACGGCTGCGAGTGCCCCCGCGCCGCCCTGGCCGTATCCCGTCGGCCCGGTTCGCGCCACCGGGGCGACGCCATGGGGAATTTACAGACCGCGCCCGGATGTCCCGGCGCATGGCGCGAGCGCGAGTGCCGGACGAGGCGAGCGTACGGTTTGACACGCTTGTAGCGGTATGTCGTGCGAGGGTGGACGGCCCTCCCTGCGCGCCTGCGCAAGGGAATCGCTGGATTTACCGCGCCTTGCGACGAATTCGACGGGCTGGCCGAATCAGCGCCACCGTACGGGGAAAGGCTGCGGCGTTATTGACCCGCGAGTAATGACCTCGCTAGTTTCCGGTGCCCCGCACCAGAGTGTCTCGCCGCGCATACCCCCCACCGTGCAGTCTCGCCGATCGTGCCGGAGCATCATGACCTCCCCTGTGCGTGCCCATGACCTGATCCTGTGTCTCACCCCGTTCGGAGAACCCGACGCCGGCCTCGCCGCCGCCGCCTCCGCTGCCGGCGCGCTCGGCGTCCTGGACCTGGGCGCCGGCGACCGAAGATCCCGTGAACAGCTGTCCCGGTTGAGACGGGCGGCACCGGGCGCCTTCGGCATCCGGGTCACCGGGCGCTGCGCCCTCACACCCGCGGAGCTGGGCGGCCCCGTGGACACCGTGGTCCTCACCCCCGACGCCACCTGGAAGCCCCATGAACTCCCATCCGAAAGCCGGGTGTTGGCCGAAGTCACCGACCTCCGGCAGGCCCGGGCGGCCGTGCGCGCCGGTGCGCGGGGGCTGATCGCCCGAGGCGGTGAGAGCGGCGGCCGGGTCGGTGAACTGAGCACCTTCGTCCTGCTGCAACAGCTCCTGGCGGACCCGGAGTCGAGCGGCGTCCCCGTATGGGCCTGCGGCGGCATCGGCCCGCGCACGGCGGCGGCCGCCGTGGCGGGCGGGGCCGCCGGTGTCGTCCTCGACAGCCAACTGGCCCTGCTGGCCGAGTCGGAGCTGCCCGAGGCGGTCCGGTCGGGCTTGCGCTCCCTGGACGGCTCGGAGACCGTGGTGCTGGGCGGGCACCGGGTACTGCGGCGACGCGGACCCGATGCCCCCCAGCCGCCCGCCGACGACCCCGAAGCGGTCGCGGCCCTGCTGGGCGCCCGCGAACCGCGTGGCCGGCTGCTCCCGGTGGGCCAGGACGGCTTCCTCGCCGCCCGGTTCGCCGAGCGGTGGCGGGACGTCCGCGCAGTCGTGCGCGGGCTCTCGGCGGCGATACGGGAGGCGACCGGAACGCCGGTGCCGACGCCTGCCGCGGATGCGGCAGCACCCGGGGCGGCGGTGCCGACGCCGTCCGCGGGCACGGCCCCGGACCCAGGCGCCACGATGCCGACGCCACGCCCGGACACGGCCCTGCGGCCCGGGGCGGCCATGAGCCGTGCGCTGGGGACCCGGCTGCCCGTGGCCCAGGGACCCATGACGCGGGTCAGTGACCAGGCCGGATTCGCCGCCGCCGTGGCCGAGGACGGGGCGTTGCCCTTCCTGGCGCTGGCCCTGGCCGACGGTGAACGCACCCGCACGATGCTCACCGAGGCGCGCGCCGTGCTGGCCGG
Source organism: Streptomyces sp. NPDC038200 (assembly GCF_055600785.1). Lineage (NCBI taxonomy): Bacteria > Bacillati > Actinomycetota > Actinomycetes > Kitasatosporales > Streptomycetaceae > Streptomyces > Streptomyces sp. NPDC038200. The sequence goes on along the minus strand of NZ_JBVJYH010000014.1, from coordinate 246,954 downwards.
CCGGCCGTGGGGTGTCGGCGTGCTCGGCTTCGCTCCGGAGGACGTCCGAGGCGCCCAGCTGGACGCCGTACGGGAGCTGCGGCCCACGCACGCGATCATCGCGGGCGGCCGGCCCGCCCAGGCCGCCGCGCTGGAGCGGGCCGGGATCCGCACCTTCCTGCACGTGCCGTCGCCCGGACTGCTGCGGCAGTTCCTGGACGCCGGCGTGCGCCGGTTCGTGTTCGAGGGGTCCGAGTGCGGCGGGCACGTCGGGCCCCGGGCCTCGTTCCCGCTCTGGGAGGCGCAACTCGGCGTTGTGGCGGACTTCCTGGCGGACGCCGAGGACGGGACGGCGCGGCGGCTGGAGGTGTTCTTCGCGGGCGGCGTCCACGACGAGCGGTCCGCGGCGATGGTCGCCGCCCTGGCCGCCCCGCTCACCGCGCGGGGGGCCGCCGTCGGCGTACTCATGGGCACCGCCTACCTGTTCACCGAGGAGGCCGTCGCCCGCGGTGCGGTCCGTCCGCTGTTCCAGCGGCAGGTCATGACCGCCACCGAGACCGCTCTGCTGGAGACCGCGCCCGGTCACGCCACCCGCTGCGTGCCCAGTCCCTTCACCCGGAACTACCGGGAGCGGGAGGCCGCGCTACGCGCGCAGAACGTGCCCGACCGGCAGGTCTGGGAGCAGCTCGAACGACTCAACGTCGGCCGGCTGCGCATCGCCAGCAAGGGCGTCTCGCGCGCCGACGACGGGGAGCTGCGGGACGTCGACGAGGAACGGCAGCTCGACGACGGGCTGTTCATGGCGGGCCAGGTCGCCGTCCTGCGCTCGGCGCCCACCACGGTGGCGGACCTGCACCGCGCGGTCACCGACGGCGCCGCCGACTTCCTGACCGCACGGGCCGCACAGGCCCCCCAGGTCACACCGACCGCGCCGGCCGCACGCCTCTCGGGAGCCGCGACGGCGGCACGAGCCGCTCGGACCGCGGACACCGCCGCGCAGGCCCCGCCTGCGCCCCCGCCGCTCGACATCGCGATCGTCGGCATGGCGTGCATGTTCCCCCAGGCACCCGACCTCGCCGCCTTCTGGGCGAACATCGTCGCCGGACGCGACGCCGTCACCGAGGTCCCGCCCGACCGCTGGGACCCCGACGTGCACCACACCGCCGGCACCACCGCGTCGAAGTGGGGCGGGTTCCTGCCACCCGTCCCCTTCGATCCGCTGCGCTACGGCATCCCGCCCGCCTCCCTCGGCAGCATCGAACCCGTCCAGCTGCTCTCCCTGGAGGCGGCCCGCAGGGCACTGGACGACGCCGGATACGGTGAGCGGGGGCGCGCGTTCGACCGGTCCCGCACCTCCGTCGTCTTCGGCGCGGAGGCCGGCAGCGACCTGTCCAACGCCGTCACCCTGCGTGCCGTCCTCCCGTCGTACTACGGCGAGGTCCCCGACGGACTGGAGGAGCAGCTGCCCCGGCTCACCGAGGACTCCTTCCCCGGCATGCTGGCCAACGTCATCTCCGGCCGGATCGCCAACCGCCTGGACCTCGGCGGCGCCAACTACACCGTCGACGCCGCCTGCGCCTCCTCCCTCGCCGCCCTCGACGTGGCCTGCAAGGAACTCGTCTGCGGCACCAGCGACGTCGTGCTGTGCGGCGGCGCCGACCTGCACAACGGCATCAACGACTACGTCCTGTTCTCCTCCGTCCACGCGCTCTCCCCGACCGGCCGGTCCCGCGCCTTCGACGCCGCCGCCGACGGCATCGCCCTCGGCGAGGGCGTGGCCTGTGTGGTCCTCAAGCGGCTCGCGGACGCCGAACGCGACGGCGACCGGATCTACGGTGTGGTCAAGGGCCTCGGCTCCGCCAGCGACGGCCGTTCCCTCGGCCTGACGGCACCCCGTCCCGAGGGCCAGCGGGCCGCGCTGCAACGGGCGTACCGCAACGCCGGTGTCCCGCCCGCCGCCGTGGGCCTGCTGGAGGCGCACGGCACCGGCACCGTCGTCGGGGACCGCACCGAACTCGGTGTGCTCGGCGAGGTGTTCGCCGAGGCGGGCGCGACGGCCGGCGGCTGCGTGCTCGGCTCGGTCAAATCGCAGATCGGGCACACCAAGTGCGCCGCCGGACTCGCGGGCCTGATCAAGACCACCCTGGCGCTGTACACCGGCGTCCAGCCGCCCACCCTCCACCTGGACCGGCCCAACCCGGCCTGGGAGGAGGAGAACAGCCCGTTCGTCTTCCACACCCGCGCCCGCCCCTGGGCCGCGCCGGCCGCCGAACGCTTCGCCGGGGTCAGCGCGTTCGGCTTCGGCGGCACCAACTTCCACGCCGTACTGGCGGCGTACGGTGACGCACCGCCGCCCCGGCAGACGCTGGACGCCTGGCCCGCCGAGCTGTTCCTGTTCCGGGGGCGGGACCTGGCGGCGGCCCGCCGGGAGGCCGAGGAGATCCTCCGGGCCGCCGAGACCCCCGGCAGCCCCTGGCGGCTGCGGGACCTCGCCCTCGCGGCGGCCCGCCGCGCCGACACCTCGCACGAACCGGTACGGGCGGCGGTCGTGGCCCGGGACACCGGGGAACTCACCGGGCAGCTGCGGCGCGTCCTGGCCGGGGAGCACGACCCCGGCGCCGGGCTCCACCTCGCGGACCCGGACGACGCCCGCGACCACCCGGACACCGCCGACGGCCGGCTCGCCCTCCTCTTCCCCGGCCAGGGCAGCCAGCGCACCGGCATGCTCGCCGACCTCCTGATCACCCTGCCCGAGCTGCGGCACTACCTGCACCTCGGCCGCGCCCACGCGGACCGCCTCTTCCCGCCGGCCGCCTTCGACGACACCGCCCGCGAGCGCCACCGCGCCGCCCTCACCGACACCCGGACGGCCCAGCCCGCCCTCGGCATCACGGGCCTCGCCGCCCACGCCTTCCTCACCTCGGCCGGCGTCCGACCGGACCTGGCCGCCGGACACAGCTACGGCGAACTGGTCGCCCTCGCCGCGGCCGGCGCGCTCGACCCGGAGACCCTGCTGGAGCTGAGCGCCGAGCGGGCCGCCGCGATCCTCGCGGCGGCCGGCGACGAACCCGGCACCATGGCCGCCGTGGGCGCCCCCGCCGAGGCCGTCGCCCATGCCCTGCGCACGGCCGGGGCACCCGAGTCCGTCGTCGTCGCCAACCGGAACTCGCCGGAGCAGACGGTGATCTCGGGACCCACGGCGGACGTCGACACCGCCGTACGGGCACTGCGCGCGGCCGGGTTCGGCGCGCGCCGCGTCCCGGTGGCCTGCGCCTTCCACAGCCCGCTGGTGGCCGCCGCGGGGGAACGGTTCGCCAAGGTGCTCACCGACAAACCGGTCCGGGCACCCGAGTTCCCCGTGTGGTCCAACCGCACCGCCGCGCCGTACCCGGCGGACCCCGACGCCGTGCGTGCCGGACTCGCGGCCCAGATCGGCGCCCCGGTGGCCTTCGCCGCGCAGATCGAGGCGATGTACGAGGCAGGGGCCCGGATCTTCGTCGAGGCGGGGCCGGGCACCGTCCTCACCCGGCTCGTCGGCCAGATCCTCGGCGACCGCCCGCACCGCACCGTCGCCTGCGAGCCACGGGCCGACAGCGGCCTGGCCGGCTGGCTCGACGCCCTCGCCCGACTCGCCGTCGCCGGGCAGCCGGTGCGTACCGCCTGGCTCTTCCGCGGCCGTGACGCCGTCGACGCGCTGCGCACCCCCGCGCCGAAGCGGCCCGGCTGGACGGTCGACGGACACCTCGTCCGCACGGCCGACGGAGCACTCCTGCCCGGCGCCCTGGCGCCGGCCCGACGCGTCGTGGAGACCACTGTGACGAGCGACCAGCCGAACGGCGCCCCGGCCGACCGGGACGCGCTGATCTCCGAATTCCTGCGCACCAGCCGGGAGATGATCGCGGCCCAGCGGGACGTGCTGCTCACCTACTTCGGCGCGACGGGGGTCTCGGGCGCGGCGGGGGCCGCAGACGCCACGGGTGCGACGGGTGTGACGGGTGCCATGACACCGGGGCCCGTCGTGCCTTCCGCGCCTCTCGCGTCTCCCGCGCCGCTTCCGGCCGTGCGGCCCGCCGAGCCGGTACCCCTGCCCTCCGCCGAGCCGCGGGCGCCCCGGCCGACCGAGGCGGAAGCGACCGTCGACGTCGAACGAGTCGTACGGGAGATCATCAGCGAACGCACCGGCTATCCCCTCGACATGATCGAGCCCGACCTGGACCTGGAGGCCGACCTCAGCATCGACTCCATCAAGCGGGCCGAGATCGCGGGCGAACTCGCCCAGCGCCTGGGCCTCACGGGCGGCGCGGAGCTGCTGGACGACGCGGAACTGGAGGAACTGGCCAAGGCGCGCACGACGGCGGCGGTGACGCAGTGGCTCACGGCACGGAGGGACACGGCCACCGACCACAGCGCGCACCCGGCACGGGACAGCGCCGAGGAGCCGACCCGGGCGGCCATCGGTACGGACATCCCCCTCGGTGTCGCCCCCCAGCGCTACGAGCTGCGCCCCGTACCGCTGCCGGACCCGGACCCGGCCACCGGCCTCGCCGGGAAACGGTTCGTGGTCGTCGGCGACGGCGACGGCGGTGACGACGACCACACCGGCGCGGCGGCCGTGCTCGCGGCACGGCTCGCCGCTCACGGCGCCGACGCCGTGATCCTCGACCGCGGTCACCTCCTGAGCGCGGCCGACGGCCCGGTCGACGGCGTCGTGTACCTGGCCGCGCTGCCCGGCCCGGACCTCCCGGTGCTGCCGGACGCCTTCCCCGTGCTCCGCGCGGCGCTGGCGTGCCGCCCCCGCCTGCTGCTGGCCGTGCGCGCCGCCGACGGCGCCGGAGCGCTGCGGTCGGCGGGCCTGGACGGGCTGTTCCGCAGTGTGGCCCGCGAATACCCGGACCTCCTCGCCCGGGTGCTGGCGGTGGACGACACCCGTCCGGCAGCCGTCACCGACGCGGTGATCGCCGAACTGCACGCCCCGCAACCGGCCCCCGTCGTGCGGCGCACGGCCGCCGGCCGCCGTCACGGCCTGGAGCTGGTGCCCGCGCCCCTCGGCCCGCTCGGCACCACCGGTGCCGGGCCCGCCGGAGACGGAGCGGCGGAGGCCGCCGCGCTCGGACTCGACCGGGACTCCGTGATCCTGCTCGTCGGCGGGGCCCGGGGGATCACGGCGAGGTTCGCGGCCACGCTCGCCGCCGCCTCCCGGTGCCGCCTCGAACTGCTGGGCCGTACCCCCGCACCCACCGCCCCCGAACCCCCGCACACCGCCGCCGCCCGCACCCCTGTCGAACTGCGGGCCGCGCTCGCCGCGGGCCCCGGCGCCCCGCAGCCCGCCGAGATCAACCGGACCGCCGAACGCGTCCTCGCCCAGCGGGAGGTCACCGCCACGCTCGCCGAACTGGCCGCTCTGGGCAGCCCGGCGCGCTACCGCTCGGTCGACTTCCGGGAGCGGGACGCCGTCCTCCAGGCCGTCAAGGAGATCCACGCCGAACACGGCCGGCTCGACGGAGTGGTCTTCGCCGCCGGGGTGATAGAGGACCGGCTGATCGCCGAGAAGACCCCCGAGTCCTTCCAGCGGGTCTACGGTACGAAGACGGCCGGGGCCGGCGCCCTCTTCGCCGCCCTGGACGACCTGTCCGCCGCACCGGCGTTCACCGTGCTGTTCGGCAGCGTCGCCGCCGTCCTCGGCAACCGGGGGCAGGCCGACTACGCCGCCGCGAACGACGCCCTGGAGGCGCTCGGCGCCCAGCGGGCCGCGCGCACCGGCCGGCGCACACTGACCGTCCACTGGGGCCCCTGGGCGCCGGCCGACGGCCACACCGGCATGGTCGGCGCGGAACTCGGCCGCGAGTACGCCCGGCGCGGCGTCTCGCTCATCGATCCGGACGAGGGCACCGCGGCCCTGCTCCGCGAACTGGCCTGGGGCGACCCGGCGGTCCGCGCCGTCGTCTACACGGCGTCGGGCTGGTGAGATGCCGCAGCCTCAGACACCCGTCGCCATCGTCGGGATGGCGGTGCTGCTGCCCGGCGCCCCCGGACTGGACGCCTACTGGCGCAATCTGCGGGACGGCACCGACGCCATCACCTTCGTCCCCGCGCACCGCTGGGACGCCGACTACTACCACCCCGGCTCGGCCACCGGCCCCGCCGTCGCCGGCCAGGTGTACTGCCGGCGCGGCGGATTCGTCGACGGACTGGCCGAGGTCGAGGTCACCCGCCACGGCATCATGCCCGCCTCGGTGCCCGGTACCGAGCCGGACCAGCTGATCGCCCTCGATGTGGCCGCCGCCGCGCTCGACGACGCGGGCGGCACACAACGGCTGCCCGAACGGCACCGGGTCGGGGTCGTCCTGGGCCGCGGCGGCTATCTCACCCCCGGCCTGGCCCGGCTGGACCAACGGGTGCGCACCGCCCACCAACTCGTGCGCACACTGGGGGAGTTGCTGCCCGACCTGGCACCCGGGCAACTCGACCGCGTCCGTGCGGCGTTCACCGAACGGCTCGGCCCCGACAGCCCCGACGCCGCGATCGGCCTCGTGCCCAACCTCGCCGCCTCCCGCATCGCCAACCGTCTCGATCTGCGCGGCCCCGCCTACACCGTGGACGCGGCCTGCGCCTCCTCCCTGGTCGCCGTCGACCAGGCGGTCACCGCGCTCACCGCCGGCCGCTGCGACCTGATGCTGGCCGGGGGAGTGCACCACTGCCACGACATCACCCTGTGGAGCGTCTTCTCCCAGCTGCGCGCCCTGTCCCCGTCGGAGCGCATCCGTCCCTTCCACCGCGACGCCGACGGCATCCTCATCGGCGAGGGCACCGGCGTCGTCGTACTGAAACGGCTCGCGGACGCCGAACGCGACGGCGACCGGGTGTACGCGGTGATCCGCGGCACGGGCGTGGCCGGCGACGGCCGTACGGCCGGGCTCGTCTCGCCCGATCCGGGCGGGCAGACCCGGGCCGTGCGCCAGGCGTGGCAGGCCGCGGGACTCGACCCCGCCGCACCGGACTCGGTCGGCCTGCTGGAGGCGCACGGCACGGCCACCCCCGCCGGTGACAGGGCCGAACTCACCACACTGGCCGAGGTGTTCGGACCGCCGACGGACCGGGGCCGGGGCCGGGACGTGGGGCCGGTGCTCGGCTCGGTGAAGTCGATGATCGGCCACACCATGCCGGCGGCCGGTGTGGCGGGCCTGGTCAAGGCCGCGCTCGCCCTGCACCACCGCACCCTCCTGCCCACCCTCCACTGCGACGACCCGCACCCCGCCCTCGCCGCCACCCGCTTCCGGCCCCTGGACCGGTCCCGGCCCTGGGAGGCCGGCACCGCACAGCCGCTCCGCCGGGCCGCGGTGAACGCCTTCGGGTTCGGCGGCATCAACGCACACGTGGTGCTGGAGGAGCCACCACCCCGACGCCCCACCCGAACCGGCAACGCCGGTCACCCGGTGTCGGGGGCCGAGGGTGTCGATCATCCAATGCCGGGGGTCGGGGGTGTCGAGGCCTCGACCTCGGCCGGTTCCGCTCCCGCCTCAGCCCCAGCCTGTACCACCCCCGCCTGTCCCGCCCCCGCGCGCGTCGCCGGAGCCGAGCGCGTCCTGCTGCTCGCGGCCGACGACGTGCCCGGTCTCGTCGCTCTCCTCGGTGCCGACGATTCGGCCGTGCTCGCCGCCGGGCTCGACCCCGCCCGGCCGCACACCGATGCAGGTCCCGTCCGGCTCGGTGTCGTGGACCCGACCGCCAAGCGGCTCGCCCTCGCCCGACGCGCGGTGGCCAAGGGCGGCGCCTGGCACGGCCGCAGCGACGTGTGGTTCCGGCCGGCGCCCCTGCTCGGCCGCTCCGGCGGCAGGCTGGCGTTCGTCTTCCCCGGCCTGGAGGCCGACTTCGCGCCCCGCACCGACGACATCGCCGCCCACTTCGGTCTGCCCCCGGTCTCCGGCCCCGGCCCGGACGTCCGGGTCGGCGACATCGGACGGCACGGCTTCGGGGTCGTCGGCGTGGGCCGGCTGCTGGACCAGGCCCTGCGGCGCATGGGTGTCGTACCGGACGCGGTCGCCGGGCACAGCGTCGGCGAATGGACGGCCATGGCCGCGGCCGGGCTGTACTCGGCCGCGCAGGTGGACGCGTTCATGGCCGGTTTCGACCCGGACTCGGTCACCGTCCCCGGCCTCGTCTTCGCCGCCGTGGGCACCTCCGCCGCCCGCGTCCGTGCCGTGCTGGCCGGCTCCGGGGCGGGCTCCGGGATCGTGCTCTCCCACGACAACGCGCCCCGCCAGTCCATGGTCTGCGGCCCCGGTCCGGCGGTGGAGGAGTTCGTCCGGTCCCTCCGTGCCGAGGGTGTGCTCTGCCAGGTGCTGCCCTTCAGATCCGGCTTCCACACGCCGATGCTCGAACCGTTCCTCGCCCCCATCCAGGAGGCCGCCGACCGCTTCCGGCTCCATCCGCCGACCGTGCCGGTGTGGTCGGGCACGACCGCGGCACCCTTTCCCCGGGACGAGTCGGCCGTGCGCGAGCTGTTCGTGCGGCATCTCCTGGAGCCCGTCCGGTTCCGCGAACTGACCGAGGCCCTGTACGCCGCCGGCCACCGCGTCTTCGTCCAGACCGGCCCCGGCCGGCTGACCTCCCTCATCGGCGACACCCTCGGCGACCGCGATCACCTGGCCGTCGCGGCCAACTCGCCCCACCACAGCGGCCTCGGCCAGCTCCGGCGCACGGCCACCGCGTTGTGGACCGCGGGGGCGGCCGTGGCACCGGCGGGACCGGCTGGGGCACCGACGGGGGCGACCGTGGCGTCGGCGGGACCGGCCGTGGCACCGGCGGGACCGCCCCGGGCCCGGACGTCCTCACCCCCGGCCCCGGCGGCCCGTCCGGTTGGCGCCCGTCCGCCCGTCCGCCTCGACCTCGGCAGCGCCCTGGTGTCCTTGGACGGACCGACCCGCGACGCGCTGCGCGCGCAACTGGGGGCAGGAGAGCGGCACGTACGGCCCGCCGTGGCCCTCCCGGCGACGGAAGTCCCGACGGACGTCCCGGCCCTCTCGGCGACAGAAGTCCCGACGGACGTCCCGGCCCTCTCGACGACGGAAGTCCTGGCCCTCCCGGCCACAGAGGTGCCGGCTCTCCCCGTGACGGCAATCCCCTCATACCAAGCCGAGTCGGCCGCCCGCTCCGTCACCACACACGCGCTGGACGACCTCGCACAGCGCCACCCGGCCGCGGCCGAACTCACCGCCCTGCTGAGGGAGACCGCGGACACGGCGGCGGAGCTGATCGCCGCGAGCCGTCACCCCGGCGGCCCCACCACCACGCTTCCCACGGTCCCCACCGCACCCCCGTCCACCGTCCTCCCCGCAGCCGCACCCCCCGCTCCCGCCCCCACCACCCCCGCCGTCCCCGCCCCCACCACCACGACCCTCCACGTCTCCCCCCGGTCCATGCCCCACCTCCTGGACCACTGTTTCTTCCCGCAGCGCCCCGGGTGGCCGGACGTGGCCGACCGGTGGCCGGTCGTGCCGGCCACCACGATCGTCCGGCACATGATGGACGCGGCGGAGCACGCGGCCCCCGGTCTGCTCGCGGTCGCCGTGCACGGCGCCCGGTTCGACCGGTGGCTCACCGCGACGCCGCCCGTCGACGTCCCCGTCACCTTCGGCCCGGCGCCCGGCCACCCGGACCGGGTCACCGTCACCTTCGGCCCCACGGCCCGCGCCGTGGTCGAACTCGCCCCCCGGCACCCGGCCCCGCCCCCTCCCGGCTCCCTCCCGGACGCCCCCGAGCGCGTCCCCGAGCACACCGCGGCCCAGCTCTACCGCGACCGCTGGATGTTCCACGGCCCGCGGTTCCAGGGCCTGACCGAGCTGACCGCGATCGGTGAGCGGCACATCCGCGGAGTGATCACCGCACCCGCGGCCCCCGGTGCCCTGCTCGACAACGTGGGCCAGCTGCTCGGCTACTGGATCATGGCGACCCGTACCGAGCGGACCGTCGTCTTCCCGGTGCAGTTACGGGAGGCCCGGTTCCACGGAACGCACCCCGCCCCCGGCACCGCGGTCCACTGCCTGCTGCGGATCACCTCGCTCACGGACACCGTGCTGGAGGCGGACGCGGAGCTGACCGCCGGCGGCCGGGTCTGGGCCCGGCTGACCGGCTGGCAGGACCGCCGCTTCGACAACGATCCCACCACCCGGCCCGTCGAACGCTTCCCCGAGCGCCACACCCTCTCCGCGGCCCTGCCCGGCGGCTGGGCCCTGGTGCACGAGCGGTGGCCGGACCTGGCCTCACGCGAGCTGATCATGCGCAACTCGCTGGGCGGCGCCGAGCGCGCCGAGTACGCCGGCCGCCCGCCGCGCGGCCGGCGGCAGTGGCTGCTCGGCCGGATCGCCGTCAAGGACGCCGTACGGCAGTGGCTCTGGCAGCACGGTGAGGGGCCCGTCTTCCCGGCCGAGATCCGGGTCCGCAACGACGGACTCGGCCGCCCGTACGTCACCGGGGTCCACGGCCGCTCCCTGCCCGAGCTGGACGTCTCGCTCGCCCACCGGGCCGAGGCGGGGGTGGCGATCGTACGGCCGCACACCCCGCGGCCCGGTCCCGGTATCGACATCGAGGAGGTCACCGAGCGCGACCCGGCGACCCTCACCACCGCTCTCGGCCCGGCGGAACTGCGGCTCCTGCGGGGCCGGTGCGCGGACGGCGGGGACCCGGAGGCACTGTGGTTCACCCGCTTCTGGGCCGCCAAGGAAGCGGTCGCCAAGGCCGAGGGCGTCGGCTTCGGCGGCAGGCCACGGGACTTCGCCGTACTGCAGGCCGCCCCGGACGGCAGCCGCCTGCTCGTCACCGGCCGCCTGGAACGCGCCTACACCGTGCGCTGCGCACCGGTGACCAACCCGCCCGCCCTGCCGGACCGCCGCTATGTGGTGGCCTGGACGACCGGGCCCGGAGCCGACGACGGACCACACGACCCAGCAGCCGAGGAGTACGCCCGATGAACCCCACCCAGCCGGCCCCGGCGCAGCCCACCGCCGACACCGTGCTCGCCGACCTCTCCGGCATGCTCCGCACGGTCCTGGCGGAGTACGGCGACGACGACGTGGTGATCGGCATGTCCACCACCTTCAACCGCGACCTGGAACTGGAGAGCATCGACCTCGTCACCCTCGCCGGCCTGCTGGAGGAGCGGTACGGGCAGCGGGTCAACCTCGCCGAGTTCCTGGCCGGCATGGAGTTCGACGAGATCATCGAGCTGACCGTCGGCCGGCTCGTGGAGCACGTGGTGTGGAGCCTGAAGACCACCCAGGCGGGCTGAGCCGTGGCGATGCTCGACGCCGGCGGCATCCGGCTGCACGTCCAGCGGACCGGCCCCACGGACGGCCGCGGCCCGCACGCCACCATCGTCCTGGTGCACGGGCTGCTCACCGACAGCCTGGCCAGCTACTACTTCACCGTCGCGCCCGCGTTCGCGGCGGCCGGACTCGACGTCGTCATGTACGACCTGCGCGGCCACGGCCGCAGCGAGCGCCCGCCGCACGGCTACACCCTGGACCACAACATCGACGACCTGGCGGCGCTCCTCGACCGGCTGGCCGTCACCGGTCCCGTGCACCTCGTCGGCAACTCCTACGGCGGCACCATCGCCTTCGGGTACGCGGCCCGCCACCCCGGCCGCGTGGCCAGCCTGACCCTGATCGAATCCGAGCCGGCCACCGCCGCCTGGGCCGCGAAACTCGGCCGCATCCTGCGCCGGGTGGTGACCGAACTCGCACACAACGAGCCGGACGCCGTCGCCTGGATCACCGCCCACCGCGGCCACAACACCGCCCGCCTCGCCAAGGGCGCGGCCCGGCTCGCCCGCGAGACCACCCTGGGCCGGGACATCCCCGCCAGCAGGGTGCTGACCGAGGCGCAGATCAGAGCCGTACGCTGCCCGGTCCTCGGCGTGTTCGGCGGCGACTCGGACCTCGCGGACCAGGTGCCCGTGCAGCGGGAGCTGCTGACGGACTTCCGCGCGGTCGTCCTGCCGGGGCACGAGCACTCGGTCCTGGTCGAGGCGCCCGGCACGGTCGGCGGCCACATCCTGGACCTCGTCCGGACGGGGGCGGGCGTCCGGTGAGCCGCTTCCTCTTCGTCGTCCCGCCGCTCACCGGGCACATCAATCCGGCCGTGGGCGTCGCCGACCGGCTCACCGCCCGCGGGCACCGCGTGGCCTGGGCCTGCGCCGACCCGGCGCTGGTGCGGCGGCTCGCGGGCACGGACGCCGTGGTGTTCGCGTGCGCGGGGCCGGTACCGGGCGCCCCGGGAGTCGTACGGCCGCCGGACCTGCGGGGCGCGGAGGCACTGCGGTTCCTGTGGGAGTGGTACCTGCTGCCGCTCGCCGACGCGATGGCACCCGGGGTCCGCGCGGCCGTCGCGGCGGTCCGCCCCGATGTGGTCGTCGCCGACCAGCAGGCGTTCGCCGGTGCCCTGGTGGCCGAGCGCCTCGGGCTGCCCTGGGCCACCTCCGCGACCACCTCCGCCGAGTTCAGCGGCGCCTACGACGGCCTGCCCAAGGTCGCCGACTGGCTCCGGCAGCGCCTGGCCGAGCTGCGCGCCCGGATCGGGGACCCGGCCGGTACCGCCGACCCGCGCTCCTCACCGCACCTGCTGCTGGTGTTCAGCACGCCCGAACTCATCGGCCCGCAAGCGCCGTCGGCACCGCACATCCACTACGTCGGCCCCTCGCTCGCCGGCCGCCCGGCCGGGCCGGGCTTCCCCTGGGAGCGGCTGGACCACGGCCGGACCAAGGTCCTGGTCACCCTCGGCACGGCCAACGCGGACGCCGGCGGCCGGTTCCTCGCCCAGGCCCTGGCCGCGCTGCGGGACCGCGCCGACCGGATCCAGGCGGTGATGGCCGACCCGGGCGGCACCCTGCCCGTGACGGCGGACGACAAGGACCTGCTGATCCTGCCGTCCGTGCCCCAGCTCCCGCTCCTGCGACGGATGGACGCCGTCGTCTGCCACGCCGGCCACAACACCGTGTGCGAGGCGCTCTGGCACGGCGTCCCGCTCGTCGTCGCGCCCATCAGGGACGACCAGCCGGTGGTGGCGGGCCAGGTCGTGGACTCGGGCGCGGGACTCCGGGTCAGGTTCGGCCGGGCCACCGCCGCCCGGCTGGGCGAGGCCCTCGACACCGTCCTGCACGACCCCGCCCACCGGGCCGCCGCCGCCCGGATCCGTGCCGCGTTCCGTGCGGCGGGCGGCGCCCGGACCGCGGCGGCCCACCTCGAACGAATGGCAGCGGAGAGCCGATGAGCGACGCCCGAGACACGACCGCCCGCATCGCCGCCCTGCGTCCCGCCTACCAGGCCGACCTGGACGCCGGCACCGACCGCTTCCTCGCCCCCCGGCGCACCACCTGCCCCTGGTGCTCGTCCGGCCGGCTCACCCCCCGTCTGCACACCACCGACCTGCTCCAGCACAAGCCCGGCCGCTTCACCCTGGACGCCTGCGCGGACTGCGGCCACATCTTCCAGAACCCGCAACTGACCCCCGAAGGACTGGAGTTCTACTACCGGGACTTCTACGACGGCCTGGGCGAGCAGCGGATGAGCGGCACCTTCGGCGGGCGCGGCGCGATGTACCGGGGCCGGGCCGAGGCGATGCTGCCCCATGACCCCGCGCCCAAGACGTGGCTGGACGTCGGCACCGGTCACGGTCACTTCTGTGCCGCCGCCCGCACCGTCCTGCCCGGCACCGCCTTCGACGGGCTCGACTTCACCGACGGAGTCGAACTCGCCGCGCGCGAGGGCCGCGTGGACCACGCCTACCGCGGCGCCTTCCCGGAGCTGGCCCCCGACCTCTCCGCCCGCTACGACGTGGTGAGCATGTTCCACTACCTGGAGCACAGCACCGACCCGGACCGCGAACTGCGCGCCGCCCACGAGGCCGTCCGCCGCGGCGGCCATCTCCTCATCGAGGTGCCGGACCCGGAGAGCCGCTACGCCCGGCTCCTCGGCCGCTGGTGGCTGCCCTGGCTCCAGCCGCAGCACCTGCACTTCATGCCGGTCGCCAATCTGCGCGGCAAACTCACCGACCTGGGGTTCACGGTGGTCGCGGAACAGCACGCCGAACCCCACGACCCGGTCGACCTGCTCGCCGCCGTCTGGCTCGCGCTCGACCACACGGCCCCGCGCGAGGACGCGCCCTGGCTCCGGGAGACGCCGGGGCGCCTCCGGCGCGCCCTGCGCACCACGCTCCTGCTCGCCGGCGTCCCCGCGCTCCTCACCGCCACGGCCCTGGACCGCTTCGCGCTGCGCTCCTTCTCCCACCGCCTGGGACTGTCCAACGCGTACCGCTTGGTGGCCCGCCGCGACTGACTCGCCCCGGCACCGGAGCCGGGGGACGAGCGGGAGAGCCAGGCCCACCGGGCCACCGGAACGCATCCCGGCGAGGTCCGCATGGACACAGCCAGGGGCACCTCGGCCCCACCCGAGTCGGGCGGCCGGGTGAGCGGACACCCCGGCTACAACACCTTCGCGCGGATCAGCGCCGACAGCACCAGCGCCCCCGGCAGCAGCGGCACCCAGTCGGTCAGCACCCGGTACCCGATGACGGTCGCCGTCGCCACCGCGGGCGCGGCGCCGAAGCAGATCAGCGTCCAGACCAGCGCCGCGTCGACCGCGATCCCGCCCGGCGCGGGCACCGCTCCGACGGCCGTGCCCGCGGCCAGCTGGGCGAGCACGACCTGGTCCCACGGGAGCCCGAGCCCCAGCGATGCCCCGACACAGGCCAGCGTGCCGGCCTGCACCAGCGGGACCGCGACCGCTCCACCCCACAGGGCGCACACCCGAGCGGGCGTCGTGTGCACCACGCGCGCGTCGGCCAGCGCGGTGCGCAGCAACCCGGTCACCGGCCGCCGCAACGGCCGTACGACCGTCAGCAGCACCCCCGCCACGGCGACGGCCCCTCCCGCCACGACGGCGAGCGGCACCAGCAGCCGTTCGTCCGGTACGAGGTCCCCCAGGCGCCGCCAGGCCGGCGAGGCCGCCAGGAAGCCCAGCAGCACCAGCGTCTTCGCGGCGAACCTGGCCAGCGAGTACAGCCCGATCGACGCGGTCGCCCGCTCCAGCGGCACACCCCGGCCGCGCAGGAAACGCAGGGTGACGGCGTGCGCACCGAGCCCGCCGGGCAGCACGTGGTTGGCGGCACCGGCGGCGAACTGCGAGGCCAGCAGCAGCCCCGGCGGCAGCCGGTCGGGCAGCGCGCCCTGCCGGACGCAGGAGGCCGCCACCCAGCTCAGACAGGTGAGACCGGCACCGGCGAGCAGCCACCCCGGGTCGGCCGCGACCAGCCGCCGGGCCCCCTCGCAGAGGACGGGCCGGTTGGCCGCGGCCCAGCCGGCGGCGAGCAGCAGCGGAGCCAGGCACAGGGCCAGCCGTACCGGCCGGGCCGGCAGACGCGACACCGGTCGGTCCCGGGCCGGGACCCCGGGACCGGGGGCAAGGGTTTCCGGACCGGGGACAGGGGGCTCGGGACAGGGGCGGGCGACAGGGGGCAGCGGGCGGAACGGGGACGGTGAGGACACGGGGACGTGGTCCTTCCGCGGCGGTCCCCGCGCGGGGACCTGGGGGAAGCGGGCCGGGCGATACCGCGTGGGAGCCTTCCCCTCCCGCGTGACACGGGGATGTCCGGAAACACAAGGCGTGGGGGCGGGACGGTGCCGCCCGGCGGACACGGGCGAATCGCCGTTCACGGCCGACCAGGTAGCCTTCCCTTGGGGCGCGCTTTACATGCGAGACCCGCAAGCCCGCGAGCAGGCTCGGCGACAGGGGAGGAACCCGCGGTGCACGTCCAGGAATGGCTCGACTCGGTGCCATCGGCCGCCGTCTACGCCGTGGTCGCGCTGGTGATCGGTCTGGAGAGCCTGGGCATCCCCCTGCCGGGGGAGATCGTCCTGGTCTCCGCGGCGCTGATGTCCTCCCAGCACTCGGGTGTCAATCCGATCGTCCTGGGCGCCTGCGCGACCGCCGGCGCCGTGATCGGCGACTCCATCGGGTACGCCATCGGCCGCAAGGGCGGACGCCCCCTGCTGGCCTGGCTCGGCAAGAAGTTCCCACGCCACTTCAGCGAGGGCCATGTGGCCACCGCCGAGCGGTCCTTCGAGAAGTGGGGCATGTGGGCGGTCTTCTTCGGCCGTTTCGTCGCCCTCCTGCGCATCTTCGCCGGCCCGCTCGCCGGCGTCCTGCACATGCCGTACTGGAAGTTCCTGATCGCCAACGTTCTCGGCGGCATCTGCTGGGCCGGCGGCACCACGGCCGTCATCTACTACATCGGCGTCGTCGCCGAGGACTGGCTGAAGCGCTTCTCGTACCTGGGCCTGGTCGCGGCCGTCCTGATCGGCCTGACCTCCCTGCTGATCCTCAAGCGCAAGGCCAGGAAGGCCCAGACCGAGCGGCGAGAAGCAGAACCGGTGGCCGCCGGGGAGTGAAGCGCCCCGGAAGGGTGCGGGCGACCACGCGCCCGCACCCACCGGCGAGCCCTCCCGCGCCCGCACCCGCCGGTCGCGACCTACTGGTGCACCTCGCGATGCGCCTTCGCCAGGTCGGCGTACAGCGTGCCGTTGAGGGTGACTCCCTCCCGCTCCTCCGCGGTCAGCTCCCGCTTCACCTTCGCCGGCACCCCCGCCACCAGCGAGCCCGGCGGTACGACCATCCCCTGCGGCACCAGGGCCTGAGCCGCGACCAGCGATCCCGCCCCGATCACCGCACCGTTGAGCACGGTCGCCCCCATGCCGATCAGGCAGTCGTCCTCCACGGTGGCCCCGTGCACCACCGCGTTGTGCCCGATGGACACCCGTTCCCCGACGGTCACCGGGTAGCCGGGGTCGGCGTGCAGGGTGACGTTGTCCTGCACGTTGGCCTGCGCGCCCACGGTGATCCGTTCGACGTCACCGCGCACCACGGCCCCGTACCAGACACTGGCCCCCGTGTGCAGCGTGACGTCCCCGATCACGGACGCCGTGGGGGCCACGAACGCGTCCGGAGCGACCCGCGGCTCCTTGCCCCCGATGCCCACGATCAGCGCCTGCTGTGTCATCACCGTCTCCTCGCATCCGTACGTTTCCCGCACGGTACGACACCGGGTGGGGCAAAGATCACAGCAGCCCACTCTCTCGCCGGTGACAACCGGTGAGTAACGTGAGCCCGTGCCGAAGCGCAAGAACACGTTCTCATCCTGGCGGCGGGGCCTCGCCCAGCGAGCCGTGCACGCGGCCTGGTCCTGGGCGCGGCGCGCCGGGTCGGTCACGGCCGAGCACCCCGCGGGGTTCCGTTTCGGCGCGATCGGCGAAGCCACCCGGCTGGCCTTCCCGCTCGGCACGGTCTTCGGCGAACCCTGGATCCGGCTCGGCTCCCACTGCATCATCGCCGAGCAGGTCACCCTCACCGCCGGCCTGATGCCGGACCTGGACCTCGGTCCGGACCCGATCCTGCGCGTCGGCGACGGAGTGGTCCTCGGCCGCGGCAGCCATGTCATCGCGGACACGACGGTCACCATCGGCAGCGACTGCTACTTCGGCCCGTACGTCTACGTCACCTCCACCAACCACTCCTACGACGACCCGCACCAGCCCATCGGCAGGCAGTGGCCGCGGATGGAGCCGGTCGAGATCGGTCCGGGCTGCTGGATCGGCACCGGCGCGGTGATCCTGCCGGGCGCGCGGATCGGCCGGAACGTGGTCGTGGCGGCCGGTGCGGTGGTGCGGGGCACGGTGCCCGACCACGCGGTGGTGGCGGGGGCGCCCGCCAGGGTCGTACGGCGCTGGACGCCCGAGGACGGCTGGCAGCCACCGCTGCGGACCCCCGCCCCGGTGCCGATCCCGGACGGCACGACACCGGATCAGCTGCGCGCCCTGGCGGACCTGGACGAGGAGGGCGCGGCCCGGCTCGCCGCGCTGGAGTCCGACGGCTGAGCCGAGCCGGTTCAGCCGGTGGCCAGCAGCAGCGTGCCCAGCAGGGCCAGGCCCGCACCCGCCGCCTGGACCGCGCGCAGCCGCTCGCTGAGGAAGCCGCGCGCGGCCAGCGAGGTCACCACCGGATACAGCGAGGCGAGCACGGCGGCGACGGTGACCGGGCCGCTCCGGGCGGCGATCGCGTAGGTGCCGTTGGCCGCGACGTCGGCCAGCCCGACGAAGGCCAGCGCGGGCAGCGAGGCCCACGGGAAGCCGCCCTCCGGAACGGCCGTCCCGCCGCGCCGGACCGAGACGGCGAGCGCGGCCCCGCCCACCGCGATGTTCGTCAGCCGCTGCACGAACAGTGCGAGGAACAGTCCGGTGACGTTGGTCGAGGCCTCGGCGATCAGCGCGAACACCGTGCCGAAGCCGAGCGCGGCGGCCAGCGTGAGCAGGATCGTGCGCCGCTGCGCGGCGGCGCCCCGCAACTGCGGTCCGCCGGCGAGCACGACCCCGGTGACGGCGACCGCGATGCCCGCGACCTGGAGCAGCCCCGGCCGTTCGCCGAGCACGAGACCGACGCCGACCGGCACGGCGACGCTGAGGGTGGCGAGAGGGGAGACGACGCCCATGGGGCCGAGCGCGAGGGCCTTGTAGAAGGAGAGCAGGGCGATCGGTCCGACCAGGCCGGCCGCGAACGCGAACCAGAGCCGGGGCCCGGCCTCGCTCCAGCCGCCCGTGGCGAGCACGATCGCGCCCAGGACGGCCGCCGCGATCGACTGGGAGACGACCACCACCGTCAGCGCCGGGGTACGTCGTGTCAGCAGGCCGCCGCCGAAGTCGGCCAGCCCCCACAGGAGGCTGGTGGTCAGGGCGAAGAATGCTGTCACGGCCGGCCTCGCAGTACAGTTCGGTGAACGATCGGGTGCACCTCACCGTAGTTCAGTGCATTGAACTGAGCTAATCAAAATATTGAACTTCCCGGATATTGGACACAACGTGTCGGACCTCGAACTCCTGACCCAGTCCCTGGCGCGCAACGTCAAGCACTGGCGCTCGGTGCGCGGCTTCACGCTGGACGTGCTCGCCGCCCGGGCCGGTGTCAGCCGCGGCATGCTCATCCAGATCGAGCAGGCCCGGACCAACCCCAGCATCGGCACGGTCGTCAAGATCGGCGACGCCCTCGGCGTCAGCATCCCCACGCTCCTGGACTACGAGCAGGGCCCGAAGGTCCGCGTCGTCCCCGCCGACCAGGCCGTGCGGCTGTGGCACACCGAGGCCGGCAGCTTCAGCCGGCTGCTCGCGGGC
This sequence comes from Streptomyces sp. NPDC038200, assembly GCF_055600785.1. Lineage (NCBI taxonomy): Bacteria > Bacillati > Actinomycetota > Actinomycetes > Kitasatosporales > Streptomycetaceae > Streptomyces > Streptomyces sp. NPDC038200. Next base: position 227,765 of record NZ_JBVJYH010000014.1, on the reverse strand, counting down.
ACGGAGGCGCCCGGGCCGCTGGAGATGTGGGACTGGCGGCTGATGCCGGGCGAGAGCAGCCCCTCCGAGCCGCACCCCGCCGGCACCGTCGAGCTGGTCCATGTCACCGCGGGCGAGCTGACGCTCACCGTGGAGGGCACGGAGTACCTCGTCCCGGCGGGCGCGAGCGCCTCCTTCGAGGCCAACGTCCCGCACTGGTACGGCAATCAGGGCGACGTGCCGATGGAGATGGTGATGGCCGTGTCCGTACCGCCCGTGTCCTGACGGCGACCGCCCGCGCTCTGAGACGCCGGTACGGCGGCCGGCCGGATCTTGCTAGCGTGCGGCCATGCGCGCACCCATCGGAGACTTCGACACCGCCACCCCCGCCCCGGACTGCCTGGACGAGCTGACCGCCCCCGTCGCCGACGCCGTGCGCGACTGGCAGGGTACGGTCCCCGCCGACCGGATCCTGTACGTCGACACCGATCCGCGCTGGGCCGACACGGCCGTCTTCGTGGAGCACTACGGCCGCGAGCTGCTGGAGCAGTCCGCGAACTGCGTGGTGGTCGCCGGCAAGCGCGCCGGTGCGACCTCGCTCGCCGCCTGCGTGGTGCTGTCCACCACCCGGGTCGACGTCAACGGTGCCGTCCGTCGCCAACTCGGCGCCCGCAAGGCATCGTTCGCCTCCATGGAGACGGCTACCGGCGAGACCGGCATGGAGTACGGCGGCATCACCCCGGTCGGACTGCCCACCGGCTGGCCGCTGCTGATCGACTCGGCCGTCGCCGACCTGCCCTACGTCCTGGTCGGCAGCGGCCGTCGGCGCGGCAAGCTCCTGGTGCCCGGCAAGGCGCTGGCCGAACTGCCCGGCGCGGTCGTGCTGGAGGGGCTGGGCGTCGCCTGACCCTCAGGGTGCCGCGTGGTGGGCCAGTGCCAGATGCGGGTCCGCCTCGCCCGGGACCGGTGCCGGGTCGGCGTGCACCAGGGCGGCCGTCAGCCGCGGTACCGCGTGCAGCAGGGCGTGCTCGGCCTCGACGGCGATCGCGTGCGCCTGCCGTACCGTCGCCTCGCCGTCCACCACCACGGCGAGTTCGGCCCGCAGCCGGTGCCCGATCCAGCGCAGCCGCAGTTCGCCCACCTCCCGCACGCCCGCCACCTCGCGCACCGCGCGTTCGGCCCGGTCCACCAGCGCCGGGTCGACGGCGTCCAGCACCCGCCGGAACACCTCACGCGCCGCGTCCCGCAGCACCAGCACGATCGCGGCCGTGATCACCAGTCCCACCACCGGGTCGGCCGACCGCAGGCCCAGTGCCGAGCCGCCGGCGCCCAGCAGCACGGCCAGCGAGGCGAAGCCGTCGGTACGGGCGTGCAGTCCGTCGGCGACGAGCGCGGCCGAGCCGATCTCCCGGCCCACCCGGATCCGGTACCGGGCCACCCACTCGTTGCCGGCGAAGCCGAGCAGCGCGGCCAGGGCGACGGCCGGCACCTGCGCGACCGGGCGCGGGTCGAGCAGCCGCCCGACGGCCACCCACGCGGCGAAGGCCGCGGACGCGGCGATGGTCAGCACGATGGCGAGCCCCGCGAGATCCTCGGCGCGGCCGTAGCCGTAGGTGAACCGGCGGGTCGCCGCCCGCCGGCCCAGCGCGAAGGCGATGCCGAGAGGGACGGCGGTCAGCGCGTCCGCCGCGTTGTGCACGGTGTCCCCGAGCAGCGCCACCGACCCGGACACGGCCACCACGCCCGCCTGCGCCAGCGCGGTCGTCCCGAGCACGGCCAGCGACACCCACAGCGCGCGCATCCCGCGGGCCGAGCACTCCAGCGCCGGGTCGACCTTGTCGGCGGTCTCGTGGGAGTGCGGGGTGAGGAGGTGGGCGAGGCGGTGGGCGAGACGGGGCAGGGCACCGGGGGAGCGGGTGCGGTGGCCGTGCCCGGGCCCCTGCACGTGGTCGTCGTGCCCGTGCTCGCGGTCGTCGTGCCCGCGCCCGTGCTCGTGCTCGCGGTCGTCGTGCCCGTGCCCGTGAACGCGGCCGTGGTCGTCGTGGTCGGGTGCGTGTTCCCGCCGGTGTTCCGTGCCGCCGTGCGGAAGCCCGTGCGCGGGTCGTTCGTCGGGGTGCCGGTCGCTCACGTCGATCCCCTTCCGGTGTGCGGGAGTGGACGCAGGGCGCCCACGGAGCAATTATGTGCGTATGAGCGCACGCATGCACCTGTCACCTGCGCATCATGCGCACCCGCGCAGCCCGGGCGATGCGCGGTTCGCGCTCGCCGCCGAACTCCTCTCCCTGCTGGGCGACCGCACCCGCCTCGCCCTGCTGCACGCGCTGACGGCGGGCGAGGCCGACGTCACCACGCTCACCGAGGCGTGCGGTGCCGCACGCCCGGCCGTCAGCCAGCACCTCGCCCGGCTGCGGCTCGCCGGTCTCGTGGAGACCCGCAAGGAGGGGCGCCGGGTGATCTACTCCTTGCGCCACGGGCATGTGCGCCGGCTGGTCGAGGAGGCCCTGCGGACCGCGGACCACCGCCTCGCCGAGCGGTGAGCCGGGTGGTGCGGCGCCGCACCGGGGGGTCTGGCCGCCGCACCTTCCACGGGGTCCCGCTCAGTAGGTGCCGGCCGTGCCCAGGTACTGCTCGGCGAAGGCCGCCGCCGCGACCGGTGAGGAGAACAGCCGGCGCAGCCGGGCCAGCGTGGTGCCGGCGCGGTAGGGATCGCCGCAGGAGGCGCCGTGGTAGATCTCCGAGAGCCACTGCGAGAACTCCTGGTAGTCCCACACCCGGCGCAGACACGCCGCCGAGTAGCCGTCCAGGCCCGTGCGGTCGCCTCCGGTGAGGTGGGCGACGAGGCCGTCGCCGAGCAGGAACGCGTCGTTCAGGGCGAGGTTCATGCCCTTCGCGGCGATCGGCGCGACGAGGTGCGCGGCGTCGCCGGCCAGGAAGAGCCGGCCGAACACCATCGGCTCGACGACGTAGTTGTGCATGTCCAGCACCCGCTTCTCCAGCAGCCGCCCCTCCGTCAGCGGCGGTCGGCCCGCCGCGCGCAGGCGCCGCTGAAGCTCGCTCCAGACCCTGTCGTGCGACCAGTTGTCCGGGTCGTCGCCGGGCGGGCACTGGAGGTAGTAGCGGGTCATCTCCGGACTGCGCGGCATGTGCCCCGCGAACCCGCCCGTGTGCATGCCGAACAGCACGCAGTCCGCGGACGGCGGTGCCTCGGCCAGCAGCGCCAGCCAGCCGATGCCGTAGTCGTGCCGGGAGACCCGCGCCCGCGGCGGCAGCGCGGCCCGGCTCGGCCCGCGGGCCCCGTCGCAGCCGGCCACGAAGTCACAGTGCACCAGCCGCCGTTCGCCGGTGTCCGGGTCGGTGTAGGAGACGGCGGGCCGGTCCGACTCCAGGTCGTGCAGGCGGACGTCCCGCACGCCGAACCGGATCTCCCCGCCGCGCACGTCGGCGTACTCGCGCACGAGATCGGTGACGAGCAGGGGCTGCGGATAGATCCAGTGGTGACGTCCCGTCAGTTCGGCGTACGGGAAACGGTGGCTGTGCCCGTCGAAGCGGAACTCGCACGCGGCGTGCCGCTCCGCACGCTCCCGCAGGTTGCCGGCCAGGCCCCGTCGTTCCAGACCGCGCACGGCCCCTTCCTCGATCACCCCGGCGCGGGGCCGCTGCTCGATGAAGTCCCGGCTCTCGGTCTCCAGGACCAGGCAGTCGACACCGGCGGCCCGCAGGATGTTGCCGACGGTCAGGCCGGCCGGCCCGGCACCCACGACGACCACTGGAAAACGGGAGGCGGAAGGGGAGTCGGAGTGGGGGGAAGGAGAGATCACGCGAGCATTATGACGGTGTCCCGTCAGCAGGGCCGACGGGACACCGTGGTTGACGAGCGGAGCGGATCAGTGCGCGGGCATGTCCGTGACCACGACTTCCTCGATGCTGCGCTCGATCGCCTCGGTCTTCGAGGCGGTGGCCCTGGCCCAGTAGTAGATGGCCAGGGAGAAGGCCGCGACGACCAGGATGTCCCAGTACATCGGGATCGTGCCCCGGCCGCCGAAGCCGCCCAGCCAGGAGATCGCGCCCAGGCCGAGCAGGTAACCGGGCAGCCACTGCGCCGCCTTGAAGTCCATCCGGGGGGCGTCCGGCTTCCGCGTCGCGGTGGCGTACCAGGCGTAGGAGCCCAGCAGCACATAGCCGAGCAGGATCGCGAAGCCCAGCCGCCACAGGGTGTCCCAGCCGGCCCAGTAGATGATGAGGTTCGCGACCACGAACGACGCCGGCGAGATGAACTTGCCGAAGGGCAGCCGGTAGGGGCGCTCGTGGTGCGGCAGCCGGTCGGCGAAGACGCCGTAGGCCAGCGGCGCGCCGGCGTACATCAGCACGCTCGCCGAGGTGATGAAGCCGACCAGTTCCTGCCAGCTCGGGAACGGCAGGAAGCAGACCACGCCGGTGACGAACGACATGAGCAGGCCGAACCACGGCACGCCGCGCTTGTCGGTCTTGGCGAACGCCTTGGGCGCGTAGCCGTTCTTGGCCAGGCCGAAGGAGACGCGCGAGGTGGCGGTGGTGTAGATCAGCCCGGTGCCGCCGGGGGAGATGATCGCGTCGATGTAGAGCACCCAGCCCAGCCAGCCCAGGCCCACGAGGGTCGCCAGGCCCGCCCAGGGGCCGCTGATGCCGGCGAAGTCGAGCTTGGCCCAGCCGTGCGCGAACGAGGCGTGCGGCAGCGCGGCGATGAACACGATCTGGAGCAGGATGTAGATCACGGCACCGATCGCCACCGAGCCGAGGGTCGCCCGCGGCAGGTCGCGCTTGGGGTTGCGGCTCTCGCCGGCCAGCTGGATCGCCTGCTCGAAGCCGAGCAGCGCGAAGATGATGCCGCTGGAGCTGACGGCGCCGAGGACGCCCTTCATGCCGAACGGCGCGAAGCCCTCCGAGGTGAAGTTGCTCCCGTGGAAGTTGCCCGCCGCGATGACGAAGATCGCCCCGAGCGGGACGGCGATCTTCCACCAGGTGGCCGCGCTGTTGGTGTGCGCCAGCGCGCGGACGCCGAAGAAGTTGACGCCGACGAAGATCGCCATCAGGGCGACGGCGGTGAGGAATCCGCTGGTCGTCAGTGTTCCGTCGGTGTGCTGCAGGCTCTGGGCCCACTTCCAGTGACCGGCGTAGCCGATCATCGCCTCGACCTCGATCGGGGCCACGGTGGCGGCCTGCAGCCAGGCGAACCAGCCGAACGACATGCCTGCCAGGCCGCCGAAGGCGTAGTGCGGGTAGCGGGCCGTGCCGCCCGCCACCGGGAACATGCCGCCCAGCTCGGCATGGACCAGGGCGAGCAGCACGATGGCCACCGTGCCGATCACCCACGAGATGATCGCCGCGGGGCCGGCCACCACGACCGCCTTCTCGGCGCCGTACAGCCAGCCGGAGCCGATGATGGAGCCGACGGAGGCCCACATCAGACCGATCAGTCCGACATCTCGGCGCAGACCGCCGGACTCCGTCGTGGCCTGTGGCAAGGCGTCGACTTTCGCCATGTCAAGTGGCCTCTCAGTTCGTGAACGCAGAATTAACGAGCAAGGAGGCCACAGGCTAGGAATGTCTTCCGCGTCGGCAAAAGACTGTTTTCCAAATCTTGACCTGGGATCTTGCCTGTCTTGAAGACGGGCTTCACACAGGTCAGAGGTGGCGAGCGAATGTCAATATTCAGCGGAGAATTGTGATGAAGGAGAAGAGTCACACGCTCAGGCGGGGAATTTCGATCGCCGGGCACCGGTCCATGACCATTTCCAGGCCCGCCGCCCGGGTCCGCTCGTACGCGGCCTCGTCCACGACGCCGAGCTGGAACCACACCGCTCGTGCGCCCCTCGCCACGGCCTCCTCCGCCACCGGACCGGCCAGCTCGCTGTTCACGAACACGTCGACCACGTCCACCGCGAAGGGGACGTCCGCGAGGGAGGCGTAACCCCGCTCCCCGTGCACCGTCTCCGCCTTCGGGTGCACGGGCACGATCCGCTTGCCGAACCGCTGGAGGACCTGTGCCACCCCGTACGCGGCCCGGCTCCGGTTCGAGGACAGGCCGACCACCGCCCAGGTGTCGCCCAGCTCGTTCAGGATCCTGCGGACCGTCGCTTCGTCGCCGTACATCGGCTGCCTCCTCGGACTGCGGGGAACTGTGTGCCGTGGCAACATCACCGCGGTGGGTCCGGATTCCCGCCGTACCCCGCCACGCTGTCCGGAATCGGTGCAAGCTGCTGCATACGGCCGCGCGCCCGCCTACGCTCAGCCCGTGCTCCGCATCCTCGACGCCCGAACCGGTGAGCCCGTCTCCGCCGCGCCCGCCCGCCGCGGCCTGACCCGCATCGAGGCCCACGCCTCCGGCCTGGACCCCACCGCCCTGCGGGTGCTGCTCACCGCCGACCTGCTGGTCCGGGCCCTGGAACTGGGCGGCACCCCCGTCTGGACGATCCTCACCGCGCCCCGGGACCAGCCCGAACTGCGCACGGCCGCCACCCACCTCGCCATCCGCCCCTTCGAGGACGGCCGCGACCTCGCGTCGGGACTCGGCGAGGCCCAGGCCGTCCATGTGGCGCACCGGGGCCCGGGGGAGCCCCCGGGGCAGGGGCCGCTGGTCGCGGTGGCTGCCGCGGCATGGGCGGAAGGGACCGGCGAGGCGGCCGGGCGCACGGGGGCCCGGGAGGAGCGGGCCCGCGGCGGTGCGCCGGACGCCGCTGCGGACGCCGTTCCCCCCGCCGCGCTCGCGGCACTCCTCGCCGACCCCGCGGCCCTCCGCCTGGCCCTGCTCGCCGTCCCGCGGAGCGAACCCGTACGGCTGGACCCCGCCGCGCTCGACGCCGCCGCGCGGAGCCTCGCCCGCTGGCGGCGGGCCGTCGCCGGCTGGGCGCGGCGGCCCTCACGGCCGGTCCCCGGCGAGGTGCGCGAGCGGCTGCGCGCCGCCTGGGAGGACGACCTGGACCTGCCCGCGGTGCTCGGCGTCCTGCGCGACGTGGAGAAGGCACCCGGCATCCCGGACGGCGCCCGCTTCGAGACCTTCGCCTACGCCGACCGCCTGCTCGCCCTCGACCTCGCGCGCGATCTCGGGAGCCTGACGTGAACCAGCCGGCGGGCACGGGCCCGCTGCGCCGGCTGGTGGTGCTGCGGCACGCCAAGTCCGCCTGGCCCGAGGGCGTCGAGGACCACCGCAGACCGCTCGCGCAGCGCGGGCTGCGCGACGCCCCCGCCGCCGGGCGCGCCCTCGCCGCCGGCTCCCTGCCCGACCTCGCCCTGTGCTCCACGGCCGTGCGCGCCCGCCGCACCTGGGAGCTGGTCTCCGCCGAGTGGGCCACCCCACCGCCGGTGCGCTACGACCGGCGGCTGTACGCGGCCGACGTGCCGGACCTGCTGGAGGTCGTGCACGAGGTGCCGGCGGACGTGCGGACGCTGCTGCTCGTCGGGCACAACCCGGGCCTCGCGGAGCTGGTGCAGGCCCTGGCCGCGGACGGCCTCGACGACTCGCTGCAGCGGGTGCGGGAGAAGTTCCCCACCTCCGCGATCGCCGTGCTCACCTGGCACGGCACCGGCTGGCCGGCCCTCGCCCCGGGTGCGGCGCTGCTCACCTCCTTCACCGTCCCGCGCGGGAGGAAGACCTAGCCGAGGAGCGTCCCGGCGTTCACATAGGCTGGCGGGATGCAGGACGAGTACCGCACAGTCGCCCGCGCGGGCGTGCACGAGACCGAGATCAACCGCTCCCGCTTCCTGTGCGCCCTCGCCCCGGCCGCCACCGAGCAGGAGGCCCAGGACTTCGTCGCCGCCGTGCGCAAGAAGCACGCCGACGCCACCCACAACTGCTGGGCCTACGTCATCGGCGCCGACGCCTCCGTGCAGAAGGCCAGCGACGACGGCGAACCGGGCGGCACCGCCGGCGTGCCCATGCTGCAGATGCTGCTGCGCCGCGACATGCGGTACGTCGTCACCGTCGTCACCCGCTACTACGGCGGCGTCAAGCTCGGCGCCGGCGGACTGATCCGCGCCTACGGCGGTTCGGTCGGCGAGGCCCTGGACGCGCTCGGCACGATCACCCGGCGCCGCTTCCGGCTGGCCACGGTGACCGTCGACCACCAGCGCGCGGGCAAGGTCCAGAACGACCTGCGCGCCACCGGCCGCGAGGTGCGGGACGTCCGCTACGGCGAGGCCGTCACCCTCGAGATCGGCCTTCCGGACGCCGACGTGGACGCCTTCCGGGGCTGGCTCGCCGATGTGACGGCGGGCACAGCCGGCTTCGAACTGGGCGGCGAAGCCTACGGGGACGCCTGATAATTGCCGCTAACCGGACATAAACTCCCTGTCGGGTGCGGGTCATGACGAGCCGAAACGGGAGTTACCGGCCGTGATGTCGGACCCGGCCGATAGTCTCGGGGCTCATGAGACTGCTGCACACGTCCGACTGGCATCTCGGCCGGGCCTTCCACCGGGTGAACCTGCTCGGGGCCCAGGCCGAGTTCATCGGTCACCTCGTCACCACCGTACGTGAGCGCGCGGTGGACGCGGTGGTCGTGTCGGGCGATGTGTACGACCGCGCGGTGCCCCCGCTCGCCGCGGTCGAGCTGTTCGACACCGCCCTGCATCGCCTCGCGGACCTCGGCGTGCCCACGGTCATGATCTCCGGCAACCACGACTCGGCCCGCCGGCTCGGCGTCGGCGCCGGACTCATCGACCGCGCGGGCATCCACCTGCGCACCGAACCGTCCGCGGCCGGCACGCCGGTGCTCCTCCGGGACGCCCACGGCGACGTCGCCTTCTACGGCCTGCCGTACCTCGAACCCGCCCTGGTGAAGGACGAGTTCGCCGTCGACAAGGCCGGGCACGAGGCCGTCCTCGGCGCCGCCATGGACCGCGTCCGCGCCGACCTCGCCACCCGCGCGCCGGGCACCCGCTCCGTCGTCCTCGCCCATGCCTTCGTCACCGGCGGCCAGGCCAGCGACAGCGAGCGGGACATCACCGTCGGCGGGGTGGCCGCCGTCCCCGCCGGTGTCTTCGACGGCGTCGACTACGTGGCGCTCGGCCATCTCCACGGCTGCCAGACCCTCACCGAGCGCGTGCGCTACTCCGGCTCGCCGCTCGCCTACTCCTTCTCCGAGGCCGACCACCGCAAGAGCATGTGGCTGATCGACCTGGACGCGGACGGCGCGGTCACCGCCGACCGCGTCGACTGCCCCGTGCCCCGCCCGCTCGCCCGGATCCGCGGCACCCTGGACGACCTCCTCGCCGACCCGGGGCTGGCCCGCCACGAGGACGCCTGGGTCGAGGCCACCCTCACCGACCCCGTCCGCCCGGCCGACCCCATGGCCCGGCTCACCGAGCGCTTCCCGCACACCCTCAGCCTCGTCTTCGCCCCCGACCGCGCCCCGGACGACCCACGGGTGTCCTACGCCCGCCGCCTCGCGGACCGCACCGACCAGCAGATCGCCGAGGACTTCGTCGCCCATGTGCGCGGCGCCGGACCCGACGCGCACGAGACGGCCGTGCTCCGCGAGGCGTTCGACGCCGTGCGCGCCGACGCCGCCGTACGGGAGGTGGCCCGGTGAGGCTGCACCGGCTCGACATCACCGCCTTCGGCCCCTTCGGCGGCTCCCAGACCGTCGACTTCGACGCGCTCTCCGCCGCCGGCCTGTTCCTGCTGCACGGCCCCACCGGCGCGGGCAAGACCTCCGTCCTGGACGCCGTCTGCTACGCCCTGTACGGCACCGTCCCCGGTGCCCGGCAGAGCAGCCAGGGCATGAACCTGCGCAGCGACCACGCCCAGCGGGGCACCCGCACCGAGATCCGCCTCGAACTGACCGTCGCCGGACGCCGGCTGGAGATCACCCGGCAGCCTCCCTGGGAGCGGCCCAAGCTGCGCGGCAAGGGCATGACGGTCGACAAGGCCCAGACCTGGCTGCGCGAGTACGACGCCCGGACCGCCGCCTGGAAGGACCTCAGCCGCTCCCACCAGGAGATCGGCACCGAGGTCGAACAACTGCTCGGCATGAGCCGCGAGCAGTTCTGCCAGGTCGTCCTGTTGCCCCAGGGCGACTTCGCCCGGTTCCTGCGCGCCGACGCCGAGGCCCGGGGCCGGCTCCTCGGCCGCCTCTTCGACACCCAGCGCTTCGCCGACGTCGAGAAGCGCCTCGCCGAACGCCGCCGCGCCACCGAGGCACGCGTGCGTGAGGGCGACACCGCCCTGCTCGCGGACGCCCACCGCATGCAGCAGGAGGCCGGCGACGCCATGGAGCTGCCCGAGCTGGCCCCCGGCGACCCCGGCCTGGCCGAGGCCGTCCTCGGCGCCGCCGCCGTCGCCCGCAGCACCGCCAGAGAACGCCTCGCCGTCGCCCACTGCCGTCTCTCCGCCGCCGAGTCCGCCCACGCCACGGCCCGGCGCACCCTGGACGACGTCCGTGAACTGGCCCGCGCACAGAGCCGGTTCGCCGAGGCCCGGCAGCGCGCCGAGCGCCTCCAGGAGCGGGCCGGTGCCCATCACGAGGCACGGGAACGCATGGAGCGGGCCCGCAGGGCGGAGGCCGTCGCCCCCGCGCTGGAGCTGCGCGAGGCCGCCGAGGCGGAACACCGCCGGGCCGCCGCGGCCGAGGCACGCGCCCGCGCACTGCTCCCCGACGCCCACGCCGACGCCGGCGCGAGCGGACTCACCGCGGCCGCCCGCCGGGCCGCCGAGGAGCTGGGCGGCCTGGACGCGGCCCGGCGCGCCGAACGCCGGCTCGCCGAACTCGCCGCGGAACGGACCGGACTCGACCGGCAGGAGCGCGCCGACGAGGACGTCCTGCGCGAGGCCGACACCTGGCTCGCCGACTGGGACGGCACCCGCGCGGCCCTCCAGACCCGCATCGACTCGGCCCAGGAGGCCGCCACCCGCGCCGAACAGCTCGCCGTCCAGCGCGCCCCCATGCAGCGGCGGCTCGACGCCGCCCGCACCCGAGACCGGCTCACCGCCGACCTCGCACAGGCCGAGGAGCGCGCGCGTGCCGCCCGGCAGCGCGCCCTCGACGCCCGCGCCCACTGGCTGGAGCTCAAGGAACAGCGGCTCAACGGCATTGCCGCCGAACTCGCCGCCCACCTCACCGACGGCGAACCCTGCGCGGTCTGCGGAGCCACCGCACATCCCGCGCCCGCCCGCAAGGACGCCGGACATGTCGACCGCCGGACCGAGGACAGCGCCCTCGCCGCGAGCCGACGGGCCGAGGAGCAGCACGCCGAGGACGAACGGCGCCTCGGCGTGGTCCGCGAGGCACTGGCCGCCGCCACCGCCGAGGCCGGCGACACCCCCACCGACCGGCTCGCCGCCGAGGCCGGCGAACTGGAGCAGGAGTACGCCCGCGCCCGCCGCGCGGCCTCCGCCCTGCACCCCGCCCAGGAAGAGCTGCGGCGCGTCGAGCAGGAGCGTGAGCAGCGGCTCGCCGACCGCCAGCAGGCCGCCGTACGGGCCGCCTCCCGGCTCACCCGGCGCGACACCCTGGAGCGCGAACAGACCCAGCTCGAAGCCGAGTTGGCACAGGCGCGGGGCAGCGCCGACAGCGTTGCCGCGCGCGCCGCACAGCTGGAACGGCAGGCGGCACGGCTCACCGACGCCGCCGACGCCGTGCGGGCCGCCGAGGACGCCGCCCAGCGGCTGAAGGACGCCGACGCCCGGCTGGCCGACGCCGCCTACCGGGCCCGGTTCGACACCCCGCAGGCCGCGGCGGAGGCCCTGCTGGACCCTGCCGCCCACCGCGAACTGCAGCACCGCCTGGACGCCTGGCAGCAGGAGGAGGCCGCCGTGCGCGCGGTCCTCGCCGAGACCGGCACCGCCGAGGCCGCCCAACGGCCGCCCGCCGACCCGGCCGCGGCCGAACGGACGGCGGCCGACGCGGAACGGCGGCTGCGCGAGGCCGGCTCCGCACGCGACGCCGCCGCCCGCTGCTGCGCCGAGCTGGACCGCCTCTCCGCGCGGGCCGTCCAAGCCGTACGCGGGCTCGCCCCGCTGCGCGAGGAGTACGACCGGGTGGCCCGGCTGGCCGCCCTCACCGCGGGCACCTCCGCCGACAACGAACGCAGGATGCGCCTGGAGTCGTACGTCCTGGCGGCCCGGCTCGAACAGGTCGCCGCCGCCGCGACCGTCCGCCTCCAGCGCATGTCGTCCGGCCGCTACACCCTCGTTCACTCCGACGACCGCACCGGGCGCGGACGCAGCGGACTCGGGCTCCATGTCGTCGACGCCTGGACCGGCCGGGAACGGGACACCGCCACCCTCTCCGGCGGCGAGACCTTCTTCGCCTCCCTCGCACTCGCCCTCGGCCTCGCCGACGTCGTCACCGACGAAGCGGGCGGCGTCCGCCTGGACACCCTCTTCATCGACGAGGGCTTCGGCAGCCTGGACGACCAGACCCTGGACGAGGTCCTGGACGTCCTCGACGCCCTGCGCGAACGCGACCGCAGCGTCGGCATCGTCAGCCACGTCGCCGACCTGCGCCGCCGCGTCCATGCCCAGCTGGAGGTCGTCAAGGGCCGGTCGGGGTCGGCGCTGCGGCAGCGGGGGGCCTAGGGTCTTTCGTTCGGATCAGGCCGGATCAGGGCGCGGTGCCAGGGCCCGCGAGCCCGGCATGATCCAAACGAGAGGCCCTAGCGGCCCCGGCGCTCGGCACCGAGGGCATCCCCGGGAGCGACGGGCCGGCGGGGCAGCGGGGACGAGTACACGACACTGGTGGTCACCGAGCCCAGCGCGCCGATCCTGCCCGCGACCGTCTCCAGATGGGACATCGACCGCGCGGCGACCTTGATGACGAAGCAGTCGTCACCCGTGACGTGGTGCGCCTCCAGGATCTCGGGCGTCGCGGCGACCAGGTCGTGGAACGGCTTGTAGTTGCCGTTCGGATAGCGCAGCCGCACGAACGCCAGGATCGGCAGGCCCAGGCTCTCGGGGTCGACCACCGCCCCGTACCCCTGGATCACGCCCGTCTCCTCCAGCCGCCGGACCCGCTCGGTGACGGCGCTCGGCGACATGGACACGGCCCGCGCCAGCTCGGCGTAGCTGACCCGCCCGTCGTGCTGGAGGACTTCGAGGATGCGCCAGTCGGTGGCGTCCGGGGAATACACGGTCATCCCGGATGGATAGCAGGGGAATCCCCGGCCGGGCAAGGGCAAGCCCGTGGATCGTTCCTTCAGAGAGCGGCCCGTACACCCTAGATTTTCCCTCATGATCACCAAGACCTCCGAGAACCCCGTCCTGCGCGTCGCGCCCGCCGCCCCCGCCGAGGCCGCCGCCTACTTCCGGGCGAGCCTCGCCTTCCACGCCGACGTCTCCGACGTGGCCGCCGCGCTCGCGGCCGGCGGCGACCCCGGTTTCGTCGTCGTGGACTCCCGCTCCACCGAGTCCTGGGACCAGGGCCACGTGCCCGGCGCCGTCCACCTGCCCACCGCGCTCGTCGCCGAGCAGGCCGAACAGCTCCTCGACAAGTCCGTACCGGTGGTGACGTACTGCTGGGGCCCCGGCTGCAACGGCGCCACCCGCGCCGCCCTCGCCCTCGCCGAACTCGGCTACCAGGTCAAGGAGATGCTCGGCGGCTTCGAGTACTGGGCCCGCGAGGGCTTCCCCTACGAGACCTGGCAGGGCCCGGCGCGCCGCGACGCGGACCCGCTCACCGCACCCGTGGCAGGCGAGTGCGGCTGCTGACGGACGGCCGACGTTCGTCTCGCCGGTGCGGCTCGCCCGGCTCGTGCACCGACGGCCGGCCCGCCGCCCCCGTCACGCCCTCAACGCAGGCCCTCGAAGGCGACGCCGAGATGCCGGGGACCGCGCAGGACGGCGTTCGGCCGGTAGGGCGGCGGGTCCTCGATCAGGCGGGGGTTCACCAGCCGCCGGGCCAGCTCGGACAGGGCGATCTGGGTCTCCAGCCGGGCCAGCGGAGCGCCGAAGCAGCTGTGGATGCCACTGCCGAAGCCGAGGTGCTGGATGTCCCCGCGGTCCGGGTCGAAGCGCCCGGGATTCTTGAACCGCTCCGGGTCCCGGTTGCCCGCGGCCAGCATCAGCCAGATCCGCGAGCCCTTGGGAATGGTGACCCCGCGCACCTCGATGTCGGCGATGCACGTGCGCTGCGGTACGAGCTGCACCGGCGGCTCGTACCGCAGCAGCTCCTCCACGATGGTGACGGACAGGGCCGGGTCCTCGCGCAGCCGCTGGAGGATCTCCGGATGGCGCAGCAGCGTGAGCATGCCGTTGGTGATGAGGTTGACCGTCGTCTCGTGACCGGCGATCAGCAGCAGCACCGCGGTGCTGAGCACCTCCATCATCGTCATGGCGCCGTCCGGACCGCGGCTGTTCACCAGGTCGGACAGCAGATCGTCCCGCGGTTCCCTGGCACGCTCCTCGACCAGTCCCGACAGGTACATGCCGAGCTGCACACGCGCTTCCCGCGCCGCCTTCCCCGCCTCGGCGTCCGTGCCCTGGTGCGTCTCCGGGTCCAGGCTCGCCACCAGCGGGTCGACCCAGCCACGGAACCGCGGCTCGTCCTCCCGGGGCACCCCGAGGAGGCGGCAGATCACCGTCACCGGGAAGGGGTAGGCGAACTGGTCGACCACGTCGATCTCGCGCGCGTCCCCGAAGGCGTCGATCAGCTCGGTGACGATCTCCCGCATCTGCCCTCGCAGGTCGTCGATCCGCCGCGGCCGGTGCGGCGGTCCGAAGGCACTGTTGGCGATCCGCCGCAGCCGGTCGTGCTCGGGCGGGTCGAGACGCAGGAAGGACGGCGGCAGCCCGCCCGTCTCCTCCCCCTCGGCGAGCTCGTCGGCCCCGGCGGCGGCCAGATTGGCGGCGTCCGAGCTGATCCGCGGATCGTGGAGGAGGGCCTTGATGTCGTAGTACGAACTGATGATGTAGGGGCCTCCCTCCTCCTCGTGGAGCACCGGAGTGCTGCGGAGTTCCTCGTACACCGGGTACGGGTCGGCGCGGTTCGCGAAGTCGGTGATCCGGCGCAGCATCGAGGTGTGCGGCATGACAGGTCCTTGGGGCGTCGGGCCGGGGCGGCGGTCAGTGGCGGGCGGGGTGGAAGACCAGCTGTTGGTCGGCCGGCGAGTAACCGCTGAGGGTCACCATCGGGCCGTGGGTCGGCAGGGACGGGTCCGGGAAGTCGGCGTCCATCGGCCGGCGGCCCTCGGGACGGCGGTCCAGCGTCGGATGATCCACGGGGAACGGCGCCCCCCGTTCGATCTGCCGCTGGTAGAACTCCAGCCACCGCGTGTTGTCGAAGGTCACGGCGGCCACGATCCGGCCCTGGTGGCCGTAGACGCCGACGAACCGGCGTTCCGCCAGCGAACCCTGCGTGATCATGAGCTGCTCGCCCATGGGCGGCACCCCGACCGACTTGATGTTCACCCCGAACATCGACGACCAGAAGGCCGGCATCCACAGGTGCGGCCGCCGCTCGGCGCCGTGGCAGATCATGTTGTGCGCGGCCGTCTCCGCCTGCGCGACGGCGTTGCCCCAGTGCTCCAGGGACAGGAACTGGTAGCCGAACAGCGCGTGGGGGGAACGGGCCACGTCGCCCGCCACGAAGACGTCGTCCGTGACGATGCCCCGGAAGTCGAAGGCCCGGCAGCCCGCGTCGCACGCGATGCCCCGGGGCCCCGCGCCCAGTCCCGACCCGGTCAGCCACTCGGTGTTCCGCATCGACCCCAGCGAGACCACCACCACGTCCGCCTCGACCACCGTCTCGTCGGACAGATGGACGGCCCGCACCCGGCCCACCGAGTCGCCCTCCAGCGAGGTCACCGTGACATGGGTCCGCAGATCCACTCCGTTCTCGGTCTGGAGGTCGGCCGCGACCGCGCCGACGACCCCGCCGAGCGCCCCCACCAGCGGCGCCCCCGCACGCTCCGCCACCGTGACGGGGAGGCCCATCTCCCGGCACGCCGAGGCGACCTCCGAGCCGGCGAACCCGGCACCGATGACGAACACCCGGCGCGGACCCGCCTCCAGCCGCCGGCACAGCGCCGCCGCGTCCTCACGCGTGCGCAGCAGGAAGACGCCCTCCAGCCGGGCCTCCTCCTCCTTCGGCCACGGCCGGGCCCGGACACCGGTCGCGATGAGCAGCCGGTCGAACTCCACCTCGTCCCCGTCGGCCAGCCGGACCCGCTTGGCCGTCAGATCCAGACCCGTCGCCGCGACTCCGAGACGCCACTTGGCATCGGTCTCCCAACGGTGCGGCAACTCGGTGTGGTGCGGGGACGCCTTGCCCAGCAGCACGGACTTGGACAGCGGCGGCCGGTCGTACGGCTCGTACGGCTCGTCCCCGATCAGGGTCAGCTCACCGGCGAAGCCCTCCGCGCGCAGGGTCTCCGCGGCCCGCAGTCCGGCCAGGGAGGCACCCACGATCACGATCCGGCCCTCGCGCCTGAGCCATTCCACGTGATCAGCGGCCATCGGACGCCTCCCGCGCGGACCCGGCCGCCGGCCCGCCCGTACCGCCCGGACCGTCGGTGGTGATGGCCTGCACCGGGCAAGCGGCGACGGCACGCGCCACCCGCTCGCGCTGCTCCTCCTCCGCGCGCGGGTTGTAGATCAGCGACTCCTCGCCGTGCAGGGCGAAGACGTCGGGCGCGAGGAACGCGCACTGCGCGTACCCCTGGCACTTGTTGAGATCGACGACGAGCCTCATCGACGCTCCGCCCTTCCGGTGGCCAGGTCCGGTGACCGCCACGGCTCCGCGGCGGCTCCGGACGGCGGTCGTCCCCCGCTGGCCAGCATGCGAGCGCGGGCCGGGTGCGCGCGCGCCGGGGCACGCCGATCGGGTGAGCGGGTCCCCGGGGGAGCCGAGGTCGTCAGGCCGCCGCCGGACGGGGGCGGTTTCGACGGCCCACCTTGAGGATGTGCAGGCTGAGCAGCAGGGACCACGCGGGGAAGACGAGTTCCGCCCAGGGCACGTTCGACGAGACGAACAACAGCGTCAGGGCGACGAGGAAGCCCAGGGTCGTGAGCCAGCGCGGCAGGATGCCGAGGCGGTGGCCGATGACCGACATGGAGGACACGAAGACGGCCGCCATCCGCATGGCGTACCCCGTCAACAGCGTGTACGCCAGGTGGCGGCCGAAATCCCAGCCGGCCGGGGACGGGGTCGTGCCCGACGGATGGGACACCACGAGCACGGCACTCGCCGCCGCGGCGGCGCCGAACATCATGGCGGTGAAGACCAGCCCGCTGCCCAGGAGGACCGTCCCGAGGAACTTGTCCTCGACCGCACCGACGTGCGCGCGCACCGCGCCGATGAACCACAGGAAGAAGATGCCCGCGAACGGCACGAGCGCGAGGGCCGTCCGCAGGGCGCCACGCCGCGCGGAGTCCGTGAACCCCTCGGCGCCGGTCGCGTCGGCGCCCTCCGGAATCCCCAGCCTGACCAGGACGATCGCGGCCGCCAGAAGCAGTGCGAAGAAGACTCCGGCCAGTCCCGCGGCGCGCGGTGTCTCCAGAGCCTCCTGTCCCGGCCCCTTCTCCTGCATGCCCGGCCCGCCTCTCCGCATCGGCCCCCGGCACCAGCTAGCCGCCCGGGCCGCGCCCGCGCCACCGGGAGCGGCCGTACGGCCGAGCGCCGCGGCACAGGGCCCGCGCGGGAGCGGACCCGGCGCCGTGGGCGGGGCGTCAGAGCCGAGACAGTTCGTCCACCAGGTCGTCCAGGCCCAGCGAGCCCTGCGACAGCGCCGCCATGTGCCAGGCCTTCAGGTCGAACGCCTCGCCGTGCCGCTCGCGCGCCTTCTCCCGGCCCAGCAGCCACGCCCGCTCGCCCAGCTTGTAGCCGATCGCCTGGCCCGGGATCGTCAGGTACCGGGTCAGCTCGCTCTCCACGTAGTCCGCGGGCCGGCTGCTGTGCGCACCGAAGAACTCCTGCGCCAGGTCCGGCGTCCACCGCTCCCCGGGGTGGAACGGCGAGTCCGCCGGGATCTCCAGCTCCAGGTGCATGCCGATGTCCACGATCACCCGGGCGGCCCGCATCATCTGCGCGTCCAGGTAGCCGAGCCGCTCCTCCGGGTCGGTGAGGTAGCCCAGCTCGTCCATCAGCCGCTCCGCGTACAGCGCCCAGCCCTCCGCGTTGGCGCTGACGATGCCGACCGTCGCCTGGTAGCGGGAGAGGTTCTCGGCGATGTGCGCCCACTGCGCGAGCTGGAGGTGGTGGCCGGGCACGCCCTCGTGGTACCAGGTCGAGACCAGGTCGTAGGCCGGGAAGCGGTTCAGGCCCATCGTGGGCAGCCAGGTGCGGCCGGGCCGGGAGAAGTCCTCCGACGGAGGCGTGTAGTAGGGGGCCGCCGCGCCACCGGGCGGGGCGATGCGCGACTCCACCTTCCGCACCCGCTCGGCGAGGTCGAAGTGGGTCCCGTCCAGCTCCTCGATCGCCTTGTCCATCAGACCCTGGAGCCACTCCCGGACCTCGTCCACGCCCTCGATGTGCCGGCCGTGCTCGTCCAGGTGCGCGAGCGCCACCCACGGCGTCTCGGCGCCGGGCAGGATCTTCTCCGCCTCCTGCCTCATCTCGCCCAGGAGGCGGTGGAACTCGGCCCAGCCGTACGCGTACGCCTCGTCCAGATCCAGGTCCGTGCCGTTGAAGTAGCGGGACCAGCGCGCGTACCGCTCGCGGCCGACCACGTCCGGGGCGCCCTCGATCGCCGGCGCGTACACGTCCCGCAGCCAGTCCCGCAGCTCCACCAGGGCACCGGTCGCCGTGCGCGCCGCCTCGTCCAGCTCCGCGCGCAGCGACTCCGGTCCGGCGGCGGCGAAGTCCTCGTACCAGCCGCGGCCCTTGCCGTCGGTGTCCGTCCACTCGGAGAGCTGGTCGATGAAGGTGGCGGTCGGCCGGGGCGCCGCGAACAGCTTGCGGTCCAGGCCGAGTTCGAGCGAGGCGCGATAACCCGCGACCGCGCCCGGCACCGCGCGCAACCGCTCCGCGATCGCCGCCCAGTCCTCCTCCGTCTCCGCCGGGGTGACCGTGAAGATCTCCCGCACCGCGTGGCCGGGCGTGTCCATGTTGCCGACCTCACGCAGGTGTTCGCCCGCGTCGTGCATGGCGAGCGCGGCGGTCAGCCGCTCCCGCAGCAGCCGCCCGCAGCGCCGCTCCACGTCCGTGTCCGCACCGGGCTGCCGCTCCGCCTCGTCCAGCTTCGCGAGCGTGGCCCGCGCCAGCTCCGCCTGCGCCGCCGCGCCCGCGGGCGAGTAGTCGGGCAGCCTGCTCGAGCTCTCCTTCACACCGAGGTACGTACCGGTGACCGGGTCGAGGGCGATGAGGTCGTCCACGTATGCGTCGGCGACCTGTCGGGGCAGTGGGATCCGGATCTCAGACATGCGGACCATCCTCGTACGGAGAGGATCTCCGCGTCACCCGTGTTCCGGGGGATTCAGCTCTCGGCGTGGCCGGGCGGCAGCAGCGGCCCGCACTCCCACTGCTGGAAGATCAGCCGGGTCTCCACCCGGGCCACCTCGCGCCGCGCCGTGAACTCGTCCAGCACCAGCCGCTGGAGATCGGCCATGTCCGCGACCGCCACATGCACGAGATAGTCGTCCGGCCCGGTCAGATGGAACACCGACCGCGCCTCCGGCAGCGCCCGGATCCGCTCCACGAACGGCCCCACCAGCTCCCGGCGGTGCGGCCGCACCTGCACCGACAGCAGCGCCTGGAGGCCGCGCCCGAGCTTGGCCGGATCGAGCCGCAGCCGGTGCCCGAGTATCACCCCCGAGCGGCGCAGCCGGGTCACCCGGTCCAGACACGTCGACGGCGCCACGCCCACCTGTGCGGCGAGATCGCGGTAGGTCGTCCGGGCATCGTTCTGCAGCAGCCGCAGCAGATGCAGGTCCACCGGATCCAGTACGACAGATTCGGCCATTGGCCGAACGTAACACGGTGTTCGGCTCCCGGGAACCGTCCGATGTTCACCCTTCCGGCATGGACACAGCGAGCACCGGTGCCTACGACGACGTACGCGCCCGATCGAGAGCCCTTGCCACCGAGGCCGTGCACGCCGGCCGTGACGATCTCGCCCGTCAGGGCCTGCACGCCCCGCCGATCGACCTGTCCACCACCTACCCCTCCTTCGACAGCCGCGCCGAGGCCGCCCGCATCGACGCCTTCGCCACCGACGGCGCCGACCCGGTGGGCCCGCCGGTCTACGGCCGCCTGGGCAACCCGACCGTCGCCCGCTTCGAGACCGCCCTCGCCCGCCTGGAGGGCACCGAGTCCGCGGTCGCCTTCGCCAGCGGCATGGCCGCGCTCAGCGCCGTCCTCCTCGCCCGGTCGGCCGCCGGCCTGCGCCATGTCGTCGCGGTACGTCCCCTGTACGGCTGCAGCGACCACCTGCTGACCGCCGGACTCCTCGGCACGGAGGTCACCTGGACCGACCCGGCCGGCATCACCGACGCGCTGCGCCCGGACACCGGCCTGGTCATGGTCGAGTCCCCGGCCAACCCGACCCTCGCCGAACTCGACCTGCGGGCCATCGCCCATGCCTGCGGCTCGGTCCCGCTGCTGGCCGACAACACCTTCGCCACGCCCGTGCTGCAGCGCCCCGCCGAGCAGGGCGCCCGGATGGTGCTGCACAGCGCCACCAAGTACCTCGGCGGCCACGGCGACGTCCTGGCCGGTGTGGTCGCCTGCGACGAGGAGTTCGCGGGCCGGCTGCGGCAGATACGGTTCGCCACGGGCGGGGTCCTGCATCCGCTGGCCGGCTATCTGCTGCTGCGCGGCCTGTCCACACTTCCCGTGCGGGTACGGGCGGCCTCCGCGAACGCCGCCGAGCTGGCCCGCCGGCTCGCCGCCGATCCGCGGGTGGCCCGGGTGCGCTATCCGCGGCTGGGCGGCGCGATGATCGCCTTCGAGGTGCACGGCGACCCGCACGAGGTGATCTCCCGGGTCCGGCTCGTCACGCCCGCGGTGAGCCTGGGCAGCGTCGACACGCTCATCCAGCATCCCGCGTCCATCAGCCACCGCATCGTGGACGCCGAGGACCGGCGCGGGGCGGGCGTGAGCGACCGGCTGCTACGGCTCTCCGTGGGCCTGGAGGACGTGGACGACCTGTGGGCCGACCTCGACCAGGCACTCGCGGAACCCGCCAGGACCCCGGTGCCGCTCGCGGAGGCGGTGCGCTGAGCCGTCCGGAGGCGGTGCGCTGAGCCGTCCGGCGGCGTGCGGGCGGCCCGGCAGGGGGTGCCGGGCCGCGCAGGCGCGGGGTGCTGGGACTGCCGGGTCGGTCCTGTCGGGCCGCCGGGGCGCCGGGTCGGTCCCCTCGGGCCGCCGGGGCGTCGGGTCAGTCCCGGCGGGCCGGGTTGCCGAGGTGCTGTCGGGCGGTGTCGTGGGTCGGCCGGGCGGAGGTCGGTGTGCCGGCCAGTCGGGCCGTGATGACCAGCGTGCCTTCCTCGACCTGGTAGTCCAGGGGCAGCCCGAGGCCGCGCATGGCCGCGACCATGCCGGTGTTGGACGCCTTGGTCACGGCGTACACGCTCTCGCAGCCGGCCTCCACCGCCAGCGCCACCAGCCGGCCGAGCAGCTCACCGCCGACCCCCCGCTGCTGCCAGTCGTCCTCGACCAGCAGCGCGACCTCCGTCTCGTCGCCGTCCCACAGCAGATGTCCGAGGCCGACGATCCGGCCGGAGGCGGTCTGCGCGGCCAGCGTCCGGCCGAAGCGGGGGCTGAGCAGGTGGTTCAGGTAGCGGTCCGCGTCACCGACCGGGCCGTGGTAGCGCAGGCTCAGGGTGTGCGGCGAGCACCGGTCATGCATCGCCCTGGCCGCGGCCAAGTCCCCGGTGTCGACCCGGCGCACGGTGATCTCGTTGCCCTCGGGCAGGGTCAGCACGTCCTGACCGCTCGGGATCCGCGGTCCCAGCCGGCTGTCCAGCTCCACCAGCGCCCGGGCGCGCGCGAACTCGGTGGGGGTGAAGGGCAGATACGGCCGCTCCACCGTGAGCACCCCGCCCTCGGGTGCCGGCAGCCGCATCACGGTGTCCTCCAGGACGCCCTCGACCGGTACCGGCCGCGGGCCGCGGCCACCGCCGGCCGGTGTTCCGGGCAGCGACCGGATCGTGCAGCGCCCCAGCAGCTGGCGCAGTGCCAGGGGCAGTTCAGCGGTGTCCAGGGCGGTGCGGGCCGCCAGGCCGAGCACCCGGGTCGGCGCGTCGACCAGATCGTGGGCGTCGGCCCGCTCGATCCAGGTGGCCGTGCCCCCGGCCAGCGCCACGGCCCGGGTGATGTCGGCCCCCGCCACCGTGGCCGGTGCCCGCAGCAGGAACTCGTCCACCGTGCCGTCGGCCAGCGGGTGCGTCTGCAGGCTCAGGATGTCCACCCGCCGCTCGGCGAGCGCCGTGCACAGGGCGGCCAGCGAACCCGGCTGGTCCTTCACCGTCGTCCGCATCCGCCACAGCGCGCCGGCGACCTCGTCGGCGGTGGGCTGCTCGGACTGCCCGGCCGGCCGCGTCTCGGCGAACGGCCGGGCGTCGGTATCACTGACCGGCGGCGCGTGTCCGTGGCGGCGTGACCACCACACGTGGAATCCCGCCGTCGCGGCGAGCGCGAGTGCCGAGATCATGAGCAGGGCCGGGCCGTCGGGTCCGTGCCCGATCAGGTTGGCCACCGCGTCCGCGACGGCCACGGCCGTGAAGAGCGCGGCGAGTTCGACGACGTCCCGTCGCCAGTGGTGCACGGGCCGCCCGTGCTTCGCCCGGGTCACATCAGGCATGTCTGGAGTCATGCAACCACTGTGCAGGAGGGGTGTTGCGTGATCACGAACTGATTGTGTCCGATGGGTTAAGCATGCTTCCGCCCTCTTTGTTGCGTTTTCTATGGTTGGTGCTCTCAAGGAACCGGCGAGCACGCGCGTCGCGGGCCGGCTCAGGCGGCCACCTCCACCCCCAGGGCGTCCCGCAGCCGCCGCGCCTGGACGACCAGGCGGGAGGAGCCGGCGCGTGCCGCGGTCTCCGCGAGATACGGCACGTCTCCCCGGGCCCCCGACCGCTCGGCGCACTCCGCCGCGACGGCCAGCAGCTCCCCGAGACTCCGGGCCGCCACCGCCGCCTCCTCCGGGCGGGCGCTCGCGAGGCCGGCCAGCGGAACGGGCAGGGCATGGCGAAGTATCTCCCATGTCGTCGCGTTGGCTCCCGTCTCCGCCGCGGTCCGCGCCGATTCGGCCAGCCGTTGCGGCTTCACCGCCCCTCGCCCCACCAGCTCGCCCAGATCCGTGCCCAGCCGGACCATGTCGAGCTGTCCTCGCGCGGCGAGCACCAGCAGGGCGTCCACCGCGGCGAGCCGGTCCTCCTGGTGCCGCGCACCGAGTCCGTACGCCACGCACAGGTGGACGGCCTCGCCCGCCTCGCCGCCCGACTCGGCGAGCAGCGGGAGAACGGCGGCACCGCGGTCCTCCCCGAGGGCCGTCCCGGCCAGGTCGGGCAGCATCCGTGCCGCGACCAGCTCGCGCCGCTCCGGGAGGACGGCGAGCCAGTGCGGGCGTATCGCCTGGTTCCAGTGCATGCAGTGCCAGCGGTCCGAGATCACCGGCAGCGGCCGGCCGAGGCGCCGGAACTCCTGCGGGAAGTCCGCCTGCAGCTCCGGGATCTCACCCGGCTCCACCAGGATCCGCGCGCCCTTGGTCCGGCGCCGCGCCGGGCCGGGAGCGGTGGCGCCCGTACGCAGCCGGTGGGCGAGCCGACCGCCCGGGGTGGGGGTGTCGGCGGTGAGCCAGCGGGCGAGCCGTACGCCCTCCCGGGTGCCGAGCGTCCTCGCCCGCACCGCCGCCTCCTCCGCCGCCGCGGGGTCGTCCCTGCGTACGCGCAGCAGGGCCTGGGCGAAGTCGGCGGCGCCGACCCGGGCGTCCAGACGCCGGTACTCGGCGAGACGGGCCACCAGGTCCGCCGGCTCCAGCAGTCCGGTGCTCCAGGTGGGCGTGGCCAGGAGCAGCGGCAGCGGTTCCGTGCGCAGGCGGTAGGCCACTTCGCGGAGCCGGGTGTCGAAGACCCGGGCGAGCGCGCTGTGCGCGCACTCGTGTTCCTTCGGCCCCTGCCGCACCGCCGCGTGGAGCGTGGCCGTGGCCACCCTGCCGTGCAGGGTGGCGAGGAGCAGGTCGAGGCCGTTCTGGGCGTCGAGGGTGCCGTAGCGGCCGTTGCCGAACATGTCGTCCGTGCGCGGCCACTGCCGGGACGCGTCCGCCCCCCACCAGCGGGCCGCGATCACGGGAACGAGTGCCTCGCGCAGCGCGTCCGGATCCTGGTACGCGTGCCGCACCAGACCGTCCAGCGCCCGCTCGAACGTGCCGACGTCACCGTCGGAGGCCAGCAGCGCCCCCAGTTCCTCGGCCAGTTCCTCCGCCGTCCGCGGCGCGGCATCCAGCCGGACCGGCTCCGGGACGGGAGGCAGCACCTCCTCGAACGCCTCCTCGGAGCCGACCGAGGCGACCCCCAGCGCGGCGGCGGCCCGTGGCCGCAGCGCGGGGGCCAACCGGCCGGCAGAGGCGACGAGTGTGTCCCGCGCCGCCGCGGAGCCGAGCCCCCCGACATGCCGTTCGACGAGCTTGAGCGCCCGCTCCTGCACCTGGGTGTCCTCGTGCCCGAACGCCTCGGCGACCACCGGCAGCAACTCCGCCGCCGTGGCGGGATCGCGCGAGAGCACCTTGCCGAGCAGGACCAGCTGGGCCCGCACGAGCTTCTTCTCCCGGCGGAACAGCAGCCCTTCGGAGGCCTCGGCGAGCTGCCGTGCCGTCAGCTCGCCGGCCAGCGCGAGGGCGGTCAGCACCGCCTGTGCGTGGGAGGCGACCGGGGAGACCGCGTCGCGGGCCAGCGCCGTCCAGTCCGGGACTCGCGCCCGCTCCTCCTCCCGGGTGAGCGCGAGTTCGGTCAGGAACGGCAGGAAGACCCGGTGGTCGGTGGGGCCGCCGCCGCGCAGCAGCCGGGCGACGCAGAGGTCGGCCAGCGCCGCCCGGTCCAGGGCACCTTCCCGGACCAGTGTGGCCAGAGCGCTGGGCCACGGGCCCTGTCCCTCACCGAGCAGCCAGCGCACCTCGCCGACATCGGAGAGGGCGAACAGGCCGCCGACCAGCGCGGTGAGATGCGGCTCCCGGCGCAGCACATCGGTGATCCCCTCCCGGCGCTGTGCCGCGTCGCCGACGTACCGGACCCAGCCGATCACGTAGGCGTCCGTCACCGGCACCGCGCACCCCGCCCGGCCGACCAGGCCCGCCATCAGCTCGAACGGAACGCGCGCGGAGGCGGGGCGCTGGGCCAGCCGGTGCACCACATCGGCCAGCCAGCCCGGGTCCCTGGACTCCAGCGCGCGCAGCAGAGGTTCGGCGGGCGCCTGGCTCCAGCGCAGGTCGCTCGCCGCCAGCCAGGCCGCCGCCGCGGCGGCCCCCGTGTGGCAGGCCGCTCCGGCCAGGTGCAGCGCCGGAAGGATCCGCTCCGAGCGCCTCTCCCACCACGGCACCCCCCGCAGCTCCTTGCGCAGCGCCTTCAGACCGTCGACGGCGGCGCGTCGTTCCCCGGCCGTCATCGCCGTCGCCAGCCGCAGCGTCTCCGCCGTGTCCCCCGCCTGCACCGCCTCCATGAGCGCGGTCATCGCACACCCCCGTCGATCGCCGTGTCCTGTCCCGCCGTGGCACCCCGCCGCACCATCCGCACCGCCAGCGCGTGCTTGCACGGTCCGCGTCCGCCCCGGTACCTCGCCCACCACAGACAGCTGCAGCTGAGCGTCCCCGCCTCGTCCCGCACCCGGTGCGCGTGCCCGTCCTCGGCCGTCACCGTGGCCAGCGGGCCGGCGAGGGTCACCGCACCCGCCGCCACCAGCGCCCGGGCCGAGCGCAGCCGGGGATTGTGCCGCTCGACGCGCTCGGCGTCGTAGGGCAGTTCGCGGTGGAAGTAGGCCGCCTCCGCCGTGTCGTACCCGACGCGGCCCGAGGTGCCCAGGCGGATCAGGGCCGCGCGCACCCTCTCGGGTGTGAGACCCGAGGCCGCCGCCAGACCGGCCACCTCGACGCGGGGTTCCCAGGCCAGCAGCACCGCGATCAGCTCGGCGTCCTCGGCGGCCTCCTCCGTGGCGAGCGCGTCCAGCACGCCGCCCTCGCCCGAGAAGCCGCGCGCGGCGTCGGGGGACAGGGTGAGCGTGAGCCGCATGCCGGGCAGCACGACCTCCCAGGCGGCGGCCGTCGCGGCAGCACCGCCGCCGACCGCGGGACCGTAGACCCGCAGGGCCGTCGCGTGCCGCAGCACCCGCTGGAGTGCCGCCAGCCGCTCCGGGCCCGGCAGACACACCGCGCCCGGCACCGCCCGCGTGGTCGGCCGCAGCCCCCGGCCCGCCGGCACCACCCAGCGCGGCCCGGCCGGTGCCCGCCGTCCACCGCCCGCTCCCGGCAGGCCGCGCAGGAACCGCACCGCCTCGTCCGCCGGCAGTTCCGCCCGCAGATCGAACCCGGCCGCGATCACCTGGGCCTCGGCGAAGCCGCGCAGCCACCGGTCGGGCAGCGGGACCTTCTTCTCCAGCACCGGGCCGTCCAGCGTGGTGACCGCCAGCTCGTCCGGGCCGACCCGCAGATGGAGCGGATCGTCGGTGCCGAGCCGGGACAGCGCCTCGCGCAGCGGGTTGTTGACGTCGACGTTCGTCGTGCCGTGTCCCACCTCGCCGCCGTCGAGGCCCGGGGTGAGCACGTCCAGCCGTGCGTACACCCCGCCGCAGCCGGAGAAGGACTCGAAGCGCAGCCGGTCGCCGTTGCCCGTGACCACCGGGTCGAGCGAGGCGCGCAGCTGCGGCTGGTAGTAGCGCGCCGCCGCCACGTCGGCCACGGCCAGCAGCGCCGCCGCGGCGACCTGAGGCGAGGTCAGGAAGCCCGCGAAGAACCGCGGATGGTCCTCGACACCCGAGGGTGTCGCACCCCGGGACGTTTCCAGACCGAGCCGGCGCCCGTCCGCCGAGGACTGGAGCACGGAGGGTCGCCGATAGGCCACGGCCTGGAGAGATCGCGTCATGGAAAAACCGTAGAGGCGACCACTGACAATCGTCCTGACCTGCGAAAACACCTACCAGAAGGGAAGGTTGGCGGATGCGGGACCGGGCCGCGTCTCCGGGGACGGCGCCGGAGTACGGCACGCCACCGGAGTGCGGCACCGGTCGGGAAGGGCCGGGGCCGGGGTGGGGGCCGGGCGGCCTGGAGGGTGTTGTTACTGGCCGACCCGGCCCGGCTGGAGCGTCTGCGTGAACAGCACGGTGCCGTCCTGCTCCCGCAGCCGTACCGTCAGCTCACCGCTGTCCCCGTCGATGTCGACCTCGCCGAAGAACTGGTAACCGCCCGCGGGCGAGACGTTCGAGGCGGTCGGCGCCTTCACGAACACCCGCTCCGGGCCGAAGGTGGCGTCCAGCGCGCTGGCCGGGAAGGCGCCGGCGTTCAGCGGACCGGAGACGAACTCCCAGAACGGCTCGAAGTCCGTGAACGCGGCCCGGGACGGCTGGTAGTGCTGGGCGGAGGTGTGGTGCACGTCCGCCGTCAGCCACAGCGTGCCGGTGATCCGGCGGTGCTTGATGAACCGCAGCAGTTCGGCGATCTGCAGCTCACGGCCGAGCGGGGTGCCCGGGTCGCCCTGGGCCACCGCCTCGATGTTCGGCCGGTTCTCCGTCGTGTCGGGCACGACGAGACCGATCGGCATGTCGGCGGCGATCACCTTCCACACCGCACGCGAGCGGGCCAGCTCCCGCTTGAGCCACTCCAGCTGCTCACGGCCCATGATGCCCTGCGGGTCGACGGTCTGGTCGTCGGGCGAGTTGGCGTTGCGGTAGGTCCGCATGTCCAGCACGAACACGTCCAGCAGTGGGCCCTGGCGCAGCACGCGGTGGACACGGCCCTCCCGCGCGCCCGGCCGCAGCGTGGAGATCGGGAAGTACTCGCTGAACGCCCGCCGGGCGCGCGCGGCGAGGACGTCGATGCTCTTCTCGGTGTACCGGGTGTCGGAGGTGGCGATCACCTCGCCGGGGTACCAGTTGTTGCGCACCTCGTGGTCGTCCCACTGGATGATCGAGGGCACCTGTGCGTTGAACCGGCGCAGGTTCTCGTCCAGCAGGTTGTAGCGGAAGTTGCCCCGGTACTCGTCGAGGGTCTCGGCGACCTTCGCCTTCTCCTCGGTGGTGACGTTCCGCCAGGTGCGGCCGTCGGGCAGCGCCTGGGTGGCGGCGATCGGGCCGTCGGCGTAGATGGTGTCGCCGCTGCACAGGAAGAAGTCCGGGTCCAGCTTCCCCATGGCGTCGTAGATGCGGTAGCCGCCGAGGTCGGGGTTGATGCCCCAGCCCTGGCCGGCCAGGTCGCCCGACCACAGGAACCGCACGCCGTCGCGGCGGCGCCGGGAGACCGTGCGGAAGGTGCCGGTGACGGGCTCGCCGGTGCGGCGCGGGTCCTCCGGGTCGGCGAGGAGGACGCGGTAGTGGATCTGCTCGCCGGACGGCAGGCCGTGCAGCCGGGTGGTGCCGGTGAAGTCCGTGCCGGCGCCCAGCAGCGGGCCGTGCCATCTGCGCGGGTTGCGGAACGACTCGGTGGCCGAGGTCTCCACGATCATCCGGGCGGGCCGGTCCGCACGCACCCACACCAGGCCGGAGTCGGCGGTCACGTCACCGGTCTGCACGCCCCAGCCCGCCTCGGGACGCCCGGAGCGGGCGAAGGCCGGGGCGGCGCCGAGACCGACGGGCAGGGTCAGGGCCGCCGACGCGGCGAGGGAGCCGCGCAGGACGCTGCGGCGGCCGGGGAGCGGACGGTGTGACATGGCTGCGCCTCCAGGGACGGGACGGCCGTACGGGATCCGGCCGGTGTGCAGAGCCACACCTACTGGCGCGCTGCGGCGCGCACGCGAACCGCAGGTGAACAACCCGCCGTGACTC
Source organism: Streptomyces sp. NPDC038200 (assembly GCF_055600785.1). Lineage (NCBI taxonomy): Bacteria > Bacillati > Actinomycetota > Actinomycetes > Kitasatosporales > Streptomycetaceae > Streptomyces > Streptomyces sp. NPDC038200. The sequence continues at coordinate 198,915 of NZ_JBVJYH010000014.1, read as the reverse complement.
CGTTCGGCCGAGGCCGCGTTCGTCTCCGACCGGCCGCGCCCGTCCCCGGTCGAAGCCTCGTCGGTTCCCGCTCCGCTCCAGCCGTCTCCGGCCGGGGGCCTGTCGGCTTCCGCTCAGCGGCTGCCGTCCAGGATGACCCGCGCGACCAGCGCCGGGTCGTCGTTCATCGGGCAGTGGCCGCAGCCGGGCAGCCGCACCAGCCGGGCCTGCGGGATGAGTTGCTTGGCGCAGACGCCCTGGCGGCGCAGGAGCAGCCGGTCCCGGGTGCCCCAGGCCACCGTGACCGGCAGCCCCGACAGGTCGTCGGTGAACCGTACGGTGGTGCCCGCCCGCAGGGTCGCCTCGAAGCCGGTGGCCGCCACGAGCGCCAGCGTCTCGGCGACCACCGCGTCCGGCGCCCGCCGCGCGGGGCGTGCGTAGATGGTGCTGGTCAGCGCGGTACGGCCGGCCGCCGTGCGGGCCAGCCGCTGCACCAGCGGCAGCGGAAGCCGCTGGGCGATGCCCCGCATCGCGAGCAGCACGGTGAAGGCGTACCGCCGCTCGGCCTCGGTCCAGAAACCGGCGGGGGACAGGGCGGTGACGGAGCGTGCGAGCTTCTCCCGGCCCAGCTCCAGCGCGAGCAGACCGCCCAGCGAGTTGCCGGCTACGTGCGGGCGGTCCAGCTCCAGCGCCTCGAACAGGGCGCCGAGCACGGAGTTGGTGGAGGGCAGGTCGTAGGTCAGACCGTCCGGCAGGGCCGGGGAGGCACCGAAGCCCGGCAGGTCGACGGTGATCACGTCGCGCTCGGTGGCCAGGATGTCCACGACCGGGTCCCACGCCTGCCGGTGGTGGCCGATGCCGTGCAGCAGGACCAGCGGTGCGCCGCGGCCCACGCGCGCGTAGGACACGGTCACATCGCTCGGGCCGTGCGGGGTGGGGACCTTGAAGGAGACGGTGGCGGACATGGGTGCTCCTCGGCTGGGCTGCTGACGGACGCCGTAGACAGCTTGTCAGCAATTACTACCCGTCGGTAGCCCCCAGGTGCCGGCCGCGCCCTCCGCTCCTCAGCGAGGGCGATGGACCCCGATGTTGAAGTCGGCGTCCCCGAAGCGGCCGAACAGGGCCAGCCACAGCGGCAGATACATCTCCACCGCGCGTGCCGCCCGGATGTCGCCCAGGTCCAGCACCCGCCCGGCCGGCCAGCCGAACTCCCCGAGCAGCGCCGTCACGTGCTCCTTGGCCCGGGTGTCCGCCCCGCACACGAACACATGGTGCTCGCCCGGCACCCGTCCCGGATCCACCATCACCCGGCAGTTGACGGTGTTCAGCGTCTTCACCACGCGCGCGTGCGGGAACGCCCGCTGGATCCGCTCGCCCACGCTGTCCGACTCCACCGGGTCCAGCCGTGCCCGACCGTCCTCGAACGCCAGCGGATTGGAGACGTCCACGAGCACCTTGCCCGCCAGGTGTTCCGCACCCGCCGCCTCCAGCGCGTCGAGCGCCACCCGCCCGCCCACCGCGTTGACGACCACCTCGCCCGCCGCCGCCGCGTCGGCGAAGGTCCCCGCGTGCGCCCGGCCGGCCGCGGCCGTGGCCCACTCCAGCGCCACCGGGTTGTCCCGGGAGCGCGAGCCGAGGGTCACCTCGTGCCCCAGCTCCAGCAGCCGGCCGGCCAGGGTACGGCCCACCTCGCCCGTGCCCAGCACCGCGTACCGCATCGCCCACCTCGAGGTCACCGGCCGCCGCTCGTCGGCGGTCCGCGGTCATTGTGATCCGGACCGCTCCCGGAGCCGGGCATTCCGGGTGGACACCGGAAGGCGTGTCGGATGGGATGGACCGGTGACCGCCGACCTCGCCACCGATGTCTTCGAAGAACACCGGCCCCTGCTCACGGGGGTCGCCTACCGCATGCTCGGCCGGGTCGCCGACGCCGAGGACGTGGTCCAGGAGGCCTGGCTGCGCTGGTACCACGCGGACCGCACGGAGGTCCGCGAACCGCGCGCCTATCTGGTGCGCATCACCACCCGGCTGGCCATCGACCGGCTGCGCCAGGTGCAGGCGCGCGGCGAGGCGTACATCGGGCCGTGGCTGCCGGAGCCCTACCTCGCGGAGTTCACCGACGCCGCCCCGGACTCCGCCGAACTGGCCGTGCGGGCCGACACGGTCTCCCTCGCCGTGCTGGTCGTCCTGGAGTCGCTGTCGCCGCTGGAACGGGCGGTCTTCGTGCTGAGGGAGGCGTTCGGCTACCCGTACGCCGAGATCGCCACGCTGCTCGACCGGGGCGAGCCGGCGGTACGGCAGCTCGCCGCACGGGCCCGCCGGCACGTGGCGGAACGGCGCCCCCGGTACGAGGTCGACCCCGCCCGGCGCCGGGACCTGACCGAGCGTTTCCTCGCCGCCGCGGCGGAGGGCGACCTGCGGGGCCTGATGGCCATGCTCGCCCCGGACGTCCAGCTGGTCGGCGACAGCGGCGGCAAGGCCAAGGCGCCGGTGCGTGTCCTGCACACCGCCGACAAGGTCGGCCGTTTCCTCGTCGGCGTCGCCCGGTCGGCCCCGGCGGACCTGTCCTTCCGCGTCCTGGAGGTCAACGGCGGCCCCGCCCTGCTGATCCTGTCCGGCGACAAGCCCGACAGCCTGTTGCAGCTGGACGTCGCCGACGGCCGCGTCACGGCCGTATACATCCACCGCAACCCGGACAAGCTCCGGTACCTCGCCGGCCGCTGAACCACCGTCCCCCGTGAGCCCCCGTCCCGCGACGGGGGCTCCCTCGTGCTACGGCGGTTTTGCCGGGACGTCACACACACTGCCGCGTACGAACGCCTCGTGAACGCTCCGCGGCGGGTCGGCCACGCGTTCCCCAAGGGACCGAGGATTGGTCTTGACCAAGGGTGACGGCCGCCCTATCGTCGCAGAGAAGTGCAACAACCTTTAATAAACAAGGGCGCTAAAAACCGCCGGACCACGGCTCTCGCGGAGGACAGGGTGGGGACCACGCAGCTGGAATCGGTACCGGAACCGAAGTACTGGCATCTCAAGACCGTGCTCACGGAGGCACTGGACTCCGAGTTCGCGGTGGGTGAGATCCTGCCCAACGAGCGCGATCTCGCCGCCCGCTTCGGCGTGGCCCGCGCCACGCTCCGCCAGGCCCTCGAACAGCTGGAGCTGGAAGGCCGGCTGCAGCGCCGCCGGGGGGTCGGCACGACCGTCGCGCCCCCGCGCGTGGGGGTGGCCGTCGGGACGGAGCAGCACAACTGGCCCGGCGCCGCCGGAGACGCCTGGCAGCCCCTCGACAGCGACCAGGCGATGCCGCCCGCCGCGGTGGCCGCGGCCCTGGAGACCGGCGCGGACGAGCCCGTCCACACGGTCCGCCGCTCCCGCACGTCCCACGGCCAGCAGGTCGCCACCGAACTGCTCTACATCCCGGCGGCCTCGGTGCCGGGCCTGACCGCGATCGACGCCCCGTCCGGTGCGGCACGCGCGCGTGCGGTGCTGCGGGAACTGCAGCACCTGCCGCTGGAGGGGGAGGAGCGCGCCGTCGAACTGGGCTCCGCGCGCGCGGACGACGCGAAGGAACTGGACCGGCTGCCCGGCTCGCCCGTCCTCGTCGTCACCACCCGCTTCATCGCCGAGGGCCGCACCGCGGCACTGTCGGTGGCGACCTACCGCGCCGACACCTGCCGGCTGACCTTCGGCGAATCGACGGGCGTGGAGATACACCACGACCCGGAGCGAAAGGCCTCCTGAGCCACGAGGCGTCCGGGAACCCGTCCGGGGGACGGGTTCCCCAGGAGCGGACCGCCGGCTCACCGCCGCGTCACCGCGTCCCGCTCACCGTGCATGCTCAGCGCCGCGTCACCGCTCCACGCTCAGCGCCGCGCCACGCTCAGCGCCGCGTCACCGCTCAGCGCCACGCCCAGCGCCGCGTCACCGCGTCACGCTCACCGTGCATGCTCAGCGCCGCGTCACCGTGCCGTCCACCGCGAACAGCTGCTCCTCCACGTGGTCCAGGGCCAGCCGCAACGCGCCGGTCGCGACCGCCGCCTCGCCCAGCAGCGACAGGGCGACCCGCGGCGGACGCAGGCAGTAGCGGGCCAGTTCGCGGCGCAGGGGTTCCAGGACGCCGTCCAGACCGGCCGCCCAGCCCCCGACCACGACCAGCTCCGGATCGAGGGCCAGCACCAGCGCGGCCACGTCGTGCACCAGCCGCTGGATGAACCGCTCCACGGCCGCCAGCGCCCGCTGATCGCCCTTGCGCGCCAGCGCGAACACCTCGGCGACCGCCTGCTCGTCCAGCGGGTGCAGCGGCTCGTCGGTGGTGGACAGCAACGCCTCCGGCGTCGCCTCCCGGCCCAGCAGATGGAGCGCGCCGATCTCCCCGGCCGCCCCGCCGTAGCCCCGGTGCAGGCGTCCGCCGATCAGCGAACCCGCCCCCGGGCTCAGCCCGGCCAGCACGAACACCACGTCGTCCGTCTCCGTCGCCGAGCCTTTCCAGTGCTCGGCGACCGCCGCCGCGTTGGCGTCGTTCTCCACCAGCACCGGACACCGGAAGGACCGGCTCAGCCGCTCGCCGAGCTTCAGCCCCGTCCACTGCGGCAGGGCGGTGCTCAGCCGTACCGTGCCGTCCGCGTCCACGATGCCCGGTGTGCCCACCCCCACCGCCCGCAGCGAGCTACGGGCCACCCCGGCCCGGCGCAGCAGCTCGGCGACCGCGCCCCGCAGCCGGTCGAGCCGCTCGTCCGCCGGGGCGGTCTCGTCGACCTCCTTGGCCTGCGCGCCCAGCACCCGCCCGTCCAGGTCCGACAGCAGCGCGGCGACCCGGTGCGGCCCGATCTCCAGGCCCAGCAGATGCCCCGCCTCGGCCCGGAACCGGAACCGCCGCGCCGGCCGCCCCTGCCGGCGGGTGCCGCCGTCGTCGGCCGTGGCCTCCACCACGAGGCCACCCTCGATGAGGCCCTCCACGACGCCCTCGACGGTCGGCCGGGACAGCCCGGTGACGCGGGTGATCTCGGTGAGCGTCGCGCAGTCCGTGGCACGCAGTGCATGCAGCACCACCGCGGAATTGATCCTTCGCAGCAGCGAGGGATCGCCGCCGGTCAGCTGCCCCACCGTCCGTCCTCCCAGCTCGCGGGCGTGTTGGCCGGATCGTACTCGGCTCGGCGCACCCCCGGCGAGTGCCGTGTCCCACACGTGGCCGCACCCCGCGGCCGCCCGGGCTCCGCGAACCCCGGCTCCTAGGCCGCGATCACCGCCCGGCCGCGATCACCGCCCGGCCGCGATCACCGCCCGGGCGCGGTCGCGCGCGCCCGGCGCCCGGGGCGGGGGAGGAGGACTCCACCGGCGGGGGAGCGGCCGGTCCCCGGACCCGGCCGGGCCGTTGCCACGAGCGGCATCGACGTACGGGACCCCGACGAGGAGAGGACTACGGCGTACGGCACCTCAACAAGGAGAAGGAGTACGGCGGTCGGAGAGTCGTGGATGCCGTCCCGCTCGCGGGCGGGTGGAGCCCGGGGCGCGGGGGCGGCGCCTGACGGACCGCCAATTGTCAGTGGTGCCCGCTTTACTGGAACGCATGGACATCGCGGAGTGCCTGGCCCTCATCGACCTGCTGTGCGCCCGGGAGTTCCCGGCGGCGTTCGGCAGGACGGAGTTCGGCGAGAGCGGGCCCGGCCATCACATAGCCGCTTTACGGACCAGTGAGGAGTTCTGGGAGGGGGACGGCAGCGAACGGGAGGCGACGGAGGCGCAGTACGAGGCCGACCGCGACGGCCTCGCGGAGCGGCTCGCCGAGCGCTGGGGGACGCCCCAGCACATCAGCCTGTACAGCGTGTTCGACCGCACCACGGAGGGCGAGGACGTCGCGGAACCCTGGGCCGGGCTCAGCAACCACGTCCCGGACGTCCAGCTGTGGCAGGAGCCCGGGACGGGCCGCTGGGTCGCCCTGGCCGTCTCTCAGTGGGACAAGGAGCTGCCTTTTCAGCTGCTCGGCATCGTGACGTCGGTCGACCCGCCGTGACCGGACGCGCCCGCCGCCTCCCGCAGCCGGGCGTACTCCTCGGCCATCGTGGCCGCCGTCCAGTGCGCGTTCAGACCACTGGGATTGGGCAGCACCCACACCCGGGTGCCCCCGATCGACCGCTCCTGCGGGCCCACCCGCGCCGTGCGGTCACCGAAGGCGGCCCGGTACGCGGTCACCCCGACCACCGCCAGCCACCTCGGCCTCAGCCGCGTCACCTTCGTGGTCAGCAGCCGCCCGCCCTCGACGTACTCCTCGGCGGTCAGCTCGTTCGCCCGGGCGGTCGCCCGCGCCACCACGTTGGTGATGCCGAGCCCGTAGGACAGCAGTTCGCTCTGCTCGGCCGGCTTCAGCAGGCGCGGTGTGAAGCCGGACAGGTGCAGTACCGGCCAGAACCGGTTGCCGGGGCGGGCGAAGTGGTGGCCGGTCGCCGCCGTCATCAGGCCCGGGTTGATCCCGCAGAACAGCACATGAAGGCCGTCCGCGACCACGTCCGGGACGAGGCGGTCGCGGGCGGCCTCCAGGTCCGCCTTGGTCAGGCGGGTCAGAGGATCGCTCCGGGGGTGTAGCCGGCGGCCTCCGGGTGCTGCTTGACGATCTCCTCGATCCGGCCGACGACCACACCGACCTGGTCGGCGGCGGCACCGGTGAAGGAGAGCTTGTCGGCCATCAGGGCACCCAGCTGGGCACGGTCGAGCGGCAGGCGCTCGTCGGCGGCGAGCTTGTCGAGCAGGTCGTTGCGCTCGGCGCCCTGCTCGCGCATCGCGAGCGCGGTGGCCACGGCGTTCTCCTTGATCGCCTCGTGCGCGACCTCGCGGCCGACACCGGCCCGCACGGCACCCATGAGCACCTTGGTGGTGGCCAGGAACGGCAGGTAGCGGTCCAGCTCGCGGGCGACGACGGCGGGGAAGGCGCCGAACTCGTCGAGGACGGTCAGGAAGGTCTCCAGCAGACCGTCGAGGGCGAAGAACGCGTCCGGCAGCGCGACCCGGCGCACCACCGAGCAGGACACGTCACCCTCGTTCCACTGGTCGCCCGCCAGCTCGCCCGTCATCGAGGCGTAGCCGCGCAGGATGACCATGAGGCCGTTGACGCGCTCGCAGGAGCGGGTGTTCATCTTGTGCGGCATCGCCGAGGAGCCGACCTGGCCCGGCTTGAAGCCCTCGGTCACCAGCTCGTGCCCGGCCATCAGCCGGATCGTCTTGGCCAGCGAGGACGGGGCCGCCGCCAGCTGCACCAGCGCGGTCACCACCTCGTAGTCCAGCGAGCGCGGGTAGACCTGGCCGACGGAGGTGAAGGCCTGCGAGAAGCCCAGGTGCCGGGCGATCCGGTTCTCCAGCTCGGCGAGCTTGGCGGCGTCGCCGCCGAGCAGATCCAGCATGTCCTGCGCGGTGCCGACCGGGCCCTTGATGCCGCGCAGCGGGTAGCGGCCCAGCAGCTCCTCGACGCGGCCCTGGGCGACCAGCAGCTCGTCGGCGGCGGTCGCGAAACGCTTGCCGAGGGTGGTGGCCTGCGCGGCCACGTTGTGCGAGCGGCCGGCCATGACCAGCTCGGCGTACTCGCCGGCGAGCTTGCCGAGGCGCGCCAGCACGGCCACGGTACGGTCGCGCGTCAGCTCCAGCGAGAGCCGGATCTGCAGCTGCTCGACGTTCTCGGTGAGGTCACGGGAGGTCATGCCCTTGTGCACGTGCTCGTGCCCGGCGAGGTCGTTGAACTCCTCGATCCGCGCCTTCACGTCGTGCCGGGTGACCTTCTCGCGCTCGGCGATCGAGGCCAGGTCGACGGTGTCGAGGACGCGCTCGTAGTCGGCGATGGCCTCGTCCGGCACCTCGATGCCGAGGTCCTTCTGGGAGCGCAGCACGGCGAGCCAGAGCTGCCGCTCCAGCTTCACCTTCTGCTCGGGGGACCAGAGTGTGGCGAGCTCGGCGGAGGCGTAGCGTCCGGCGAGGACGTTCGGGATGCGGGGCTTGGCGGGCGCAGAAGTCACGTGTCCAGAGTCTACTGGCGATTTGTGCAGGCCAGCGCCACGGCCGTATTCGGCGGAAGCTACGAGACGTGCGCCACTCCGTGGGGGTCCGCGGACCCCGCGAGCGGCCCGCGTGGCACGGTCGCGGCGCGCACCGGCGGGCCGGCGTCCCGGCTACGCCTGTCCCTCGTACGGCAGCAGTTCCGCGCGCTTGGGCGGGCGGCCGTCGCCGGAGGAGCGGCCGGTGAGGCGGCGGCCTATCCAGGGGAGCAGGTACTGCCGGGCGAACCGGACGTCGGTGACCCGACGTGTCACCCAGCCCGGCGGGGCGGTCGCCGGTACCGGCACGTGCCACTCGGTGTCCTCGGGGGCGTGTCCGAGCGTCTGCCACACCGCCTCGGCGACCCGGCGGTGCCCCTCCGCCGTCAGATGCAGCCGGTCCACGTCCCACAGTCGGGGGTCGGCCAGCGAGGGCGCCCCGTACAGGTCGACCACCAGCGCGCCGTGCTTGCCGGCCAGCTCGTCCACGCAGGCGAACAGTTCCTCCATGCGCGGCCGGAAACGCTCCAGCACCGGGCCCTGGCGGCCGGGGCTGCGCATGAGCACGAGCTGCTTGCAGGAGGGCGCCAGCCGTTCCACCGCCTCCGTCAGCAGGCCCCGGACGCGGCCCATGTCGCACTTGGGGCGCAGGGTGTCGTTGAGCCCGCCGACGAGCGTGACGACGTCGGCGTTCATCGCGGCCGCGACGTCCACCTGCTCGTCGACGATCTGTCCGATCAGCTTCCCGCGCACGGCCAGGTTGGCGTACCGGAAGCCGGGCGTGCGGGCGGCCATCCGCGCCGCGAGCACATCGGCCCAGCCCCGGTAGGAGCCGTCGGGCAGCAGGTCCGACATGCCCTCGGTGAAGGAGTCGCCGACCGCGACCAGGCTGGTGTACGGGGGAGGTGTGGGATTCGTCTGCATGGCGACAGCGATGGTATCCCGGCGCCATACCCGTCGGTCGGTCGCCCCGTTGCCCCGGCGCCCCACCCGCCGGCCGCCCCGTGTCCGCGGGCCGGTCGCGTTCCCGGCCGGCCGCAACCCTCGGCCGGTCGTACCCGCGAGGCCCCCGAGGCCCTGCCGTGGCGCGCCCCCCGCAACCTCACGCCGGTGCCCGCCGGCCGAACAGCTCCCTGAGTACGTCCTCCATGGTCACCAGGCCCGCCAGCCGCCCGTCGTCGCCGAGCACGGCCGCGAGATGGGTCCGGCTGCGCCGCATCGCGGTGAGCACGTCGTCCAGCGGTGTCCCCTCCCGCACGCGCGCGATGGACCGCATGTCACCCAGCCGGAACGGCACGTCCCGGGGCGAGGCGTCCAGCGCGTCCTTGACGTGCAGATAGCCCACGATCCGGCGGCCGCTGTCGACCACCGGGAACCGGGAGAAGCCCGTCTCCGCCGTCAGCCGCTCCACCTGTTCGGGGGTGACGCCCACGCGCGCGTAGACCACCCGCTGGAGCGGTACGACCACGTCCCGCACCGGCCGGCTGCCCAGCTCCAGCGCGTCGTGCAGGCGCTCCTGCGCCCGGCCGTCGATCAGGCCCGCCTCGCTGGCGTCCTTGACGATCTCGGCCAGCTCGGTATCGGTGAAAGTCGCCGCGACCTCGCCCTTCGCCTCCACCCGCAGCAGCTTCAGCAGCCCGTTCGCGAAGGCGTTGATCGCGAAGATCACCGGGCGCAGCGCCCTGGACAGCGCGACCAGCGGCGGGCCGAGCAGCAGTGCGCTGCGCACCGGTTCCGCCAGCGCGATGTTCTTGGGGACCATCTCGCCGAGCAGCATGTGCAGATAGGTGGCCAGGGTCAGCGCGATCACGAAGGAGACCACGTGACCCGCGCCGACGGGCACGCCCAGCGCGTGGAACACCGGCTCCAGCAGATGCGCGATGGCCGGCTCGGCGACCACACCCAGCACCAGCGTGCACAGCGTGATGCCGAGCTGGGCGGCCGCCAGCAGCGCGGACACGTGCTCCAGCCCCCACAGCACGCTCCGCGCGCGCCGGTCGCCCTCCTGGGCGAGCGGTTCGATCTGCGAGCGGCGCACGGAGATCAGCGCGAACTCGGCGCCCACGAAGAAGGCGTTGACGACCAGGGTCGCCAGACCGATCAGCAGCTGTACGGCGGTCATCGCGTGCCCTCCCGTGTCCCGCGGTTCCCGTCGGTCCCGTCGGTCCGTTCGTCGTTCAGCGGGGCGTGCATCAGCACCCGGGCGGCCCGGCGGCCCGAGGCGTCGACCACGTCCAGCCGCCAGCCGGCCACCTCGACACTGTCCCCGACGGCGGGTATCCGGCCCAGCTCGGTGGCGACCAGGCCGGCCAGCGTCTCGTACGGACCCTCGGGGACGCGCAGTCCCACGCGCGCGAGCTGGTCGGTGCGGGCGGCGCCGTCCGCCGAGTACAGGGCCCGGCCCTGCTCGTCGGCGCCGGCGGGGGCGAGGTCGGGTGTCTCGTGCGGATCGTGCTCGTCCCGGACCTCGCCGACGACCTCCTCCACGATGTCCTCCAGGGTGGCCACGCCGGCCGTGCCGCCGTACTCGTCGATGACGACGGCCATGGTGCGCCTGCCGGACAGCCGGTCGAGCAGCCGGTCGACGGTCAGGGACTCGGGCACCAGCAGCGGTTCGCGCATCACCTGGGCGACCGTGCGGTGGCGCCGCTGGTCCGCGGGGACGGCCAGCACGTCCTTGACGTGGGCGGTGCCGACGACCGTGTCCAGGCTGCCGCGGTAGACGGGGAACCGGGACAGTCCGGTGGCCCGGGTGGCGTTGGCGACGTCCTCGCAGGTGGCCTGGGTGTCCAGGGCGACGACCTGGACGCGCGGGGTCATCACGTTCTCGGCCGTGAGGTCGGCCAGGTTCAGCGTCCGGACGAACAGCTCCGCGGTGTCCGCCTCCAGGGCGCCCTCCTTCGCGGAGTGCCGGGCGAGGGCGGCCAGCTCCTGCGGACCGCGCGCGGACGCCAGCTCCTCCGCCGGCTCGATGCCGAGGCGGCGCACGAACCGGTTGGCCGTGTTGTTCAGATGGGTGATGAAGGGCCGGAAGGCCGCGCTGAACAGGCGCTGCGCGCTGCCCACCCGCCTGGCCACGGCCAGGGGCGAGGAGATCGCCCAGTTCTTGGGCACCAGCTCGCCGACGACCATCAGGAACACCGTGGACAGGGCCGTGCCCAGCACCAGTGCGACCGAACTCGCGGTGGTCCGCGACAGCCCCATCGCCGTGAAGGGGCCGGCGAGCAGCTTGGCGATCGACGGCTCGGCGAGCATGCCGACCACCAGGTTGGTGACGGTGATGCCGAGCTGGGCGCCGGAGAGCTGGAAGGTCAGGTTCCGTACGGCCTTCAGGGCGCCGGCGGCACCGCGCTCGCCGCGCTCGACGGCCCGCTCCAGCTCGCCGCGTTCCACCGTGGTCAGCGAGAACTCCGCCGCCACGAAGGCGCCACAGGCCAGCGACAGCAGGATCGCCACCAGGAGGAGGAGCACTTCGGTCATCGGGTCACCCCCGTCCCATGATCGGACAGGGCGGGGGAGAACGCGCGGTGTCGCGCACCGGGAGGGTCGCCCATGGGCGGACGCTCACAACCTTTCATAGAGGGCCGAGTGCTCCCTCAATGGTAAAGGATGAGCAAAAAACCTTCCGGGGTCAGTCCGTGAGCGGCTTCACCCAGCGCCGCCAGTGTTCCTCCGGCCCGTATCCGGCCGCGCGCCAGGCGTGCTGCGCGGTCTCGTTGCGCACGAGCACCATCGCGTCCGCACGCCGCCCGCCGAGCCGCGCGAACCGCTCCTCGGCGGCGGTCAGCAGCGCCGAGCCGATGCCCTGCCGCCGCCGTTCGGGATGCACCGCGAGCCGGTACAGATGGCACCGCCAGCCGTCGAACCCGGCGATCGCCGTGCCCACCAGCTCGCCACCCCGCTCGGCGAGGAGGAGCGCCCCGGGATCGCGGGCCACCAACCGCAACACACCGGCACGGTCGTCGCTGATGCTCGTCCCCTCGGCGGCCGTCCTCCAGAAGGCGAGGACGGCGTCGGCGTCGGCGGGCACGGCGGCCCGTATGCGCAGGTCTGTCATGGGGACAGGGTGGCGTCACCGCACCGGCCGCACCGGGATTTCCATCATGCGGACTCCTCCCGCAGCCGCTTCATCACCGGTGCGAACTCCTCCATGAACGGCTCCAGCACGGTCAGGTACGAGAACCCGAACCGCTCCCGCTGCGCCCGCGCCTTCGCCACCACGTCCTCCAGCGGGCCGGCCAGCACGATCGGCAGCGCGAGGGCCTCGTCCAGGGTCAGCCGGGGCTGCCGCTCCAGCAACGGCTTCAGCACGGGCTCGGGGTCGTCGGTGACGGCGACGAGCTGGATCAGCAGGTTCAGCTCGGCGGGCTCCGCCCGGTCCGCCGCCAGCGCGCGATAGCGGGCCACGCGCTCGTCCAGCTCGTCGGCGCCGAGCGGATCCAGCGTGCCCGGCGTGTCCCCCGGCCTGGCCCCCGTGAAGGCCGCGATGTCGGCGTGCTCGGCGGTCAGCCGCAGCATCCGGTCCCCGTTGGCGCCGATCAGCACCGGCACCCGGGACTGGGCGGGGCGCGGCTGGTGCTCCTCGGAGCCGAGCAGCCGCTCCACCTCCGTCACGGTCCGCCGCAGGTGGTCCACCCGCTCGCGCGGCGAGCCGTACGGCAGCCCGGCCGCCTCGTGCTCCGCCGCCACGTACCCGGTGCCGAGGCCGAGTTCGAGCCGGCCGCCGGTCAGCGCGTCCGTCGTCGCGACCTCGCGGGCCAGCAGCGCCGGGTTCCAGAAGCCCGCGTTGAGGACGAAGGTGCCCAGTCGCGGCCGTTCGGTCGCCTCCGCCGCCGCGACCAGCGCCGGGAACGGCGCGATCATCCCGAGATGGTCCGGGACGAGGATCACGTCGTAGCCCAGTTCCTCGGCGCGACGGCACTTGGCGCGCCACTCGGCAGCGGGCGCCGGGGTGAGCAGGTTGACTCCGAAACGGAACGGACGCGGCATGAACTCTCCTCAGTGAAGGACGACTTGAGCCGTGTCCGATTCCATCATGTCCGCCCCCGGGCGATCACTCGTGGCGGATCACTCGTGGGCGATCGCCGCCAGCACGTTCAGCCGCGACGCCCGCAGCGCGGGCAGCAGGGCCGCGGCCACGCCCACGACCGCCGAGCCGATCACCACGGCGACGATCGTGCCCCAGGGGACCGCGAACGCCGTCAGCCCGCGCAGCGCCAGCACCTGCTGCATGCACACGCCCCACACCAGCCCCAGCGCCAGTCCCAGCACCGCCCCGAACACCGCGATCACCACCGACTCCAGCCGGATCATCCGGCGCAGCTGCCGACGCCCCAGCCCGATCGCCCGCAGCAGCCCGATCTCCCGGGTCCGCTCCACGACCGACAGGGCGAGGGTGTTGACCACACCGAGCACGGCGATGACGATCGCCAGCCCCAGCAGCGCGTACACCAGATACAGCAGGACGGCGATCTGGTCGTGCACCAGATCCTTGTAGTCGGCCTGGTCGCGGACCTGGACCTGGGGGAACGCCGTGAGCGTCCGCTCCAGTCGGGTCCGCAGATCCGCGGGATCCGTGCCGGGGGCCGCGTTGACGTACAGTGCCGCGTCCTGGCCGCCCGGCGCGTACCTCTCCAGCGTCGCCAGGCCGAAGAAGACGCCGCCCTGCGTGCCGAAGCCCTCCGCCTGCTCCTGGTCGGTCAGCGCCCCGACGGTCAGCTCCGCCCGGCGCCCGCCCGGGAAGTCGATCGGCAGCACGCTGCCCACCCGTACACCGTGGTCCTCGGCGTAGTCGGCGTCCAGGGCGAGGTGCCCGTCGGCCAGGCCCTCCGCCGAACCGCCCCGCGCGTACGTGAGGTGCGCGACGTCGTCGAGCCGGCCGCCGTACCCGGTCGCGATCGTCGTCACCCGCCGGCCGTCCGGCAGGCGCACGGTGACGGGCGTGCGCCGCTGCGGTACGACGAGCCCGACCCCCGGTGTCGCGCGCACCCGGTCCCCGATCTCCCGGGTGAACGGTGTGAAGTTGGCGTTCTGCACGACGAAGTCGGCGCCCAGCGTGCGGTCGATCTGCCGGTCGAACGACGCGGACATCGAGGCGCTGGCCACCGACATCCCGCCGACCAGGGCCAGGCCCACCATCAGCGCGGCGGCCGTGGCACCGGTCCGGCGCGGGTTGCGCAGGGCGTTGCGCTGGCTCATCCGGCCGACCGGGCCGAACAGCGCGGGAAAGACCCCGCCCAGCACCCGGATCACCGGCCGTACCAGCAGCGGCCCGGCGACCACGGTCGCGATCAGCGTCAGGGCGACACCGACACCGAGCAGCGAGGCCGCCTGAGCGGTCCGCGTGGCCGCCGCGCACCCGGCCAGCGCCGCCGCGCCGACCGCCCCGACCACCGCCCCGACGATCGCCCGGACCGTCAACGGCTTGCCGGCACCGCCCACTTCGGCGTCCGCGAGCGCCGCCATCGGCGACACGGCCGCCGCCCGCCGGGCCGGCAGACAGGCGGCCACGAAGGTGACCCCGAGACCGACGACATAGCAGGCGACGGGTGTTCTCCAGCCGATCACCATCTCCGCGGCCCTCAGGTTCATCCCGAACGCGCTCATCAGCCGGATCAGCGCGAACGCCAGGCCCAGGCCGGCGGCCAGCCCGAGCGTCGAGCCGACCAGCCCCAGCAGCAGGGCCTCGGTGAGCACCGAGCGCCGTACCTGCCGCCGGTCCGCGCCCAGCGCCCGCAGCAGCCCCAGTTCGCGGGTGCGCTGGGCGATCAGCATGGAGAACGTGTTGACGATCAGGAACACACCGACCAGCACGGCGACGCCGGCGAAGCCCAGCATCACGTACTTCACCACGTCGAGGAACGCGCCCAGGGCGGCCGCGGCCGACTCGGCCTGTTCGCCCGCGGTCTTCAGGTCGTAGGTCCTGGTGCCGATCGCCGCGCCGATCCGGCGTTCGAGTTCCGCGTCGGACACCCCCACGGCCGCGTCCGCGGAGATGCCGGTCGCCTTCGCGGCCGAGCCGAGCAGCTCCCGGCCGGCCACCGCCGGGTCCAGGAAGAGCAGCGCCGCGCCGGGGTTGGTCGTGGTGAAGGTGGCGATGCCGACGACCCGGACCCGGAACGTGCCCGGCTGGGCCTGCACGGTCAGCGTGTCACCGATCCGCACATGCCTCCTGCCGGCCGTGTCCGCGTCGAGCAGCGCCTCGCCGGCCCCGCGCGGAGCGTGCCCGGAGGTGAGCCGCACCGGGCTGTGGCGGGTGGCGTACCAGGCCGTGGCGATGGTCGGGGCGCCGGTGGTCGGGCCCACCGACCGGTTGTGGCCGTCGACCACGAAGGCGTTCCGCACCGACACCTCGGCGCGGGCCGCCGCGACCCCGTCGACCTGCGCCACCCGGTCGCGCAGCGCGGCCGGCACGGTCTGCACCGCACCGCTGGTCCGTGCCGACGTCAGGTCCTGCTGGGGCCGGACCGTCACATCGGCGGCGGTGGAGGCGAAGAGCCGGTCGAAGGTGCGGGTGACGGTGTCGGAGAAGATGAGGCTGCCCGCGACGAACGCCACGGACAGGACCACGGCCAGTGCGGACAGCGCCAGCCGCCCCTTGTGTGCCAGGAAGCTCCGCAGGGTCGCCTTCAGCACCGGGTCAGCCCTCCTGGGCGGTACGGTCGTCGCCGGGCCGGCCCCGGACCACGTCGAACCGCTTCATCCGCTCCAGGACGGCCTCCGCCGTCGGCTGCGGCATCTCGTCCACGATCCGCCCGTCGGCCAGGAACAGCACCAGATCGGAGTGGGCGGCGGCACCCGGGTCGTGCGTCACCATGACGACGGTCTGCCCCAGCTCGTCCACGGCACCGCGCAGGAAGCCCAGCACCTCCAGACCGGCCCGCGAGTCGAGATTGCCGGTCGGCTCGTCGGCGAAGACCAGCTCGGGCCGGGAGGCCAGCGCCCGCGCGCACGCGACCCGTTGCTGCTGGCCGCCGGAGAGCTGGGCCGGCCGGTGCCGCAGGCGGTCCCGCAGCCCGAGCGTGTCGATGACCTGGTCCAGCCACCGCGGGTCGGGTCTCCGGCCCGCGATGTCCATCGGCAGGGTGATGTTCTCGCCCGCGGTCAGCGTCGGGATGAGGTTGAACGACTGGAACATGAACCCGATCCGGTCCCGCCGCAGCCGGGTCAGCTCGCGCTCCCGCAGCCCGGTGATCTCGGTGCCGCCCAGCCACACCCGGCCGGCCGAGACGGTGTCGAGACCCGCGAGGCAGTGCATGAGCGTGGACTTCCCCGACCCCGAGGGGCCCATCACGGCGGTGAACCGGCCCCGCGCGATGTCCACGTCCACCGCGTCCAGGGCGAGCACGGCCGTCTCACCGGAGCCGTACGCCTTGGTCAGCCCGCGGGCGCGGGCCGCGACCGCGCCGTCCGGCGTGCGGTCGGATACGTGCTGTGCAGCAGGTGTCGACAAGACCGCCTCCCGGTCGCCGGTACTGCCCGTCCCGGGCGAGCGTAAGGGACACCCGGGACCCGGCGCACGGGGTCCGGCGCGGCGCAACCGTGCGCCCTTGCCGTCGCTAGCACCCCGGCGCTAGCGTCGAGGCATGGCGAAGACCCAGCTGAACGTGCGCGTGGACGAGGGCACGGCCCGCGCGGCCCGCGAGCGCGCCCTGGCCCGCGGAATCAGCGTCAACCGCTACATCGAAGAGCTGGTCAGACAGGACGCCGGGGAAACGGGGCGCACATTCGTCGAGGCCGCCGCCGACTTCATGACGCGGTACGAGTCCGTGTTCGCCGAGGAGTTCGCCGAGACCCGCGGCACCGACGCCGGTGACGGCGGCGCCTGAGTCCCCGAATCCGATCCCTTGAACGATCTCCGCATCGACCTCGCCTGGCTGCTCATGCTCGCCGAACAGCGGACCCCGGGGGACCCGCAGGTCACCGACTGGGGCGCCCTGGTCGCCGCCGTCGCCCGGCACCGGGCCGAGATATTCGGCGTGCCCGTCTACGGCGACCCGCACGCCCGCGCCGCCGCCCTGCTCCAGCTGCTGATCCACGTACCGGCGCTGGAGCGCGCCAACGCGCTGTTCGCCTCGGCGGTCGCCTACGCCTATCTGGTCGCCAGCGGCGTGAAGGTGATCACCACTCCCGAACAGGTCCGGGACCTCGCCCGGCTGGTGAAGGACGGCGCGGCCGGCGTCGACGACATCGCACGCGAGCTGCGCCGCTGGAGCGCATGAGGCGAGCGGCCGGTCAGCGCCCGCCCGGCTCGTCCGGCCGCCAGGCGACCCCCAGCGCACAGGAGGAGGACGGCAGCGCCGGCCCCTTCTCCGGGATCATCACCCGCCGGTGCGGCCCGAGGCGGAACCCGGCCTCGCGCAGCGCGGCGACCGGCTCCCGGGCCAGATGGCAGCCGCCGGCCAGGAGCGGCCACGGGCCGAGGTCCAGGGCCTGCTGGGTCAGTGTCATCATCCGGCCGCCGCCCCGCCCGTGCTCGAAGAACCGCACCTCGCCGCCCGGCCGGAGCACCCGCCGCACCTCGCCGAGCGCCCGGGCGACATCCCGCACGCTGCACAGCACCAGCGACAGCACGGCCGCGTCGAACGCCTCGCTCTTGACCGGCAGCGCCTCCGCCGCACCCGGCACCACGTCGACCGGCACCTGGGTGCGCAGCGCGGCATCCAGCGCCAGCCGGCGGAGCAGCGGCTCCGGTTCGATCGCGACGACCTCCGCGACCGTGCCGGGATAGTGCCGGAAGTTCAGCCCGTTGCCGGCCCCGATCTCGATCACCCGCCCGGACAGCCCGGCGAGCAGCCGCTCCCGCACCCCGGCCAACCCGAGCCGGGACTCGGCGCTCACGCTGAGCCGGGCGTAGGAGCGGGCGAACAGCGGATGGTGGACGGCATCCCGTGCCGGCCGACCGGAGCGGGTGGACAGCAGCCGCATGGCAACCTCCCTGGACAGGACGGTCCTGGGAAGAGTCTCCCCCGGGACACGGTCGCGCACCCGTACCGAACGGCGGAGCCCGTCCGCCGGACCCGGCCGCACCCGGGCCCCGCGGACGGCGGCGAGGTCCCGAACGCAGGCTCCGACCGGCTACGGCGCCTCCCGCACCCGGAACGCCTCCGCGTCCCAGGTGCCGTCCAGCCGCGGCGCGAGCCAGCCCGGTGCCGCCGTACGGAACACCGCGGGCGGCATCGCCCCGGCCCCGGCGGGCAGCGCGCCCAGCAGCGGAGCGCCGGCGACCTCGGGCAGGTCGGCCACATTGCAGCGGGTGGCGAGATCGGGCGCGCCGGGCCAGCTGCCGATCACTACACCGGCCAACTCCAGCTTCCGGTAACGGAGTTCGCGCGCCGTCAGCTCCGTGGTGTTCAGCGTCCCGAGCCCGGCCTGGGCGACGACCAGCACCGGCGCGTCCAGCAGCCGGGCCGCGTCGGCCAGCGTGCCGCCGGCCGCGTCGAACCGGACGAGCAGCCCGCCCGCCCCCTCGACCAGCACCAGATCGTGCTCGGTGGCCAGCTTGGCGGCCCGCTCGGCCACCTCGTGGGGATGCACCGGCGCCAGCCCGGCCCGCCGGGCCGCCGTGCCCGGCGCCAACGGCTCCGGGTAGCGGGCGATTTCGTCGGTCGTGACCGGGCCCGCGAGCCACGCGACCTCGTCCGCGTCCCCGCGCTCGTCCGGCAGTACGCCCGTCTGCGCGGCCTTCAGCACGGCCACCGAGCGCCCGGCCGCGAGCGCCGCGGCGGCGACGGCGGCGGTGGTGACGGTCTTGCCGACCTCCGTGCCCGTCCCCGTGATCACCAGTACCGGCATCTCAACCCTCCCGCGCCGCGGCGCACACCGCGCGCGCGATCCGTGCCACGTCCTCGTCCGAGGTGACGTACGGCGGCATCGTGTAGATCAGGTCGCGGAACGGGCGCAGCCACACGCCCTCCCGCACGGCGGCGTCGGTCGCGGCCTTCATGTCCACCGCGTGGTCGAGCTGGACGACCCCGATGGCGCCGAGGACGCGGACGTCCCGCACCCCGGGCAGGTCGCGCGCCGGCGCCAGGCCCTCCCGCAGGCCCGTCTCGATCCGCTTGACCTGCGACAGCCAGTCCTGCTCCAGCAGCAGCCCGATCGAGGCACAGGCCACGGCCGCGGCCAGCGGGTTGCCCATGAACGTCGGGCCGTGCGCGAGCACCGGCACCTCGCCCCGCGAGATGCCGTCGGCGACCCGCGCGGTGCACAAGGTGGCCGCCATCGTGAGATAGCCGCCGGTCAGCGCCTTGCCCACGCACATCACGTCCGGGGTGACGGCCGCGTGGTCCGCCGCGAACAGCGCGCCGGTGCGGCCGAAACCGGAGGCGATCTCGTCGAACACCAGCAGCACGTCGTGGGCGTCGCACGCCTCGCGCAGCACCCGCAGATAGCCGGGGGAGTGGAAGCGCATCCCGCCCGCGCCCTGCACCACCGGCTCCACGATCACCGCGGCCAGCTCGTCCGCGTGCCGCGCGATCAGCTCGCGCAGATGCTCCGCGTACGACTCCTCGTAGGCGGCGGGCGGGGCGTCCGCGAAGAGCTGACGCGGCAGCACGCCGCTCCACAGCTCGTGCATCCCGCCCTCGGGGTCGCACACCGACATGGGGTTCCAGGTGTCCCCGTGGTAGCCGCCGCGCCAGGTCAGCAGCTGTCGCTTGCCCGGCCGGCCGAGCGAACGCCAGTACTGCAGGCACATCTTCAGCGCGACCTCGACCGACACGGACCCCGAGTCGGCCAGGAACACATGCTCCAGGCCCTCCGGTGACATGTCGACAAGGAGCTTCGCGAGCCGGACGGCGGGCTCGTGCGTGAGCCCGCCGAACATGACATGACTCATCCGCCCGAGCTGCCCGCGCACGGCCTCGTCGAGGACCGGGTGGCCGTAGCCGTGGATGGCCGACCACCACGACGACATGCCGTCGACCAGCTCGCCGGCACCGTCCGCCAGCCGCAGCCGGACCCCGCTCGCCGACTCCACGACGAGCGGTTCCACCTGCCCGGGCATCGGGCCGTAGGGATGCCACACATGCTGCCGGTCCAGCTCCAGCAGCTCGGGCACGCTCAGGCCGGGACGGTCAGGCATTGGGCGCGAGATCCGTTCCGGCGCCCCGGCGGCGGACCGCGACCAGGTCGGTGCGCGGCTCGCCGGTCGCGGCGGGCACGTCCGCCGTACCGCAGACACCGCCGCCCGCGTGCGAGCCGCACCCGGCGCCGGCCTGCGAGCCGCATCCGGCCTCGGCGTGCGAGCCGCAGCCGGTCTCCGCGTGGGAGCCGCAGGCGCCGCCGGCCGCCCGGTGCTCCGGCAGGGTGATCCGGTCCGTGCCCTCCACCTCGAAGCCGGCGTCCGCGATCATCTCCAGGTCGGCCTTGCCTGCCTGGCCCTCGCTGGTCAGGTAGTCACCGAGGAAGATCGAGTTGGCCAGGTGCAGCGCCAGCGGCTGCATGGTGCGCAGATGGACCTCGCGGCCGCCCGCGATGCGGACCTCCACGTCCGGGCAGACGAACCGGACCATCGCGAGGATCCGCAGGCAGCGCTGCGGGGTGAGGTTCCACTCCTTGGCCAGCGGGGTGCCCTCGAACGGGATGAGGAAGTTCACCGGCACCGAGTCCGGGTCCAGCTCGCGCAGCGAGAAGACGACGTCCACCAGGTCCTCGTCGGTCTCGCCCATGCCGGCGATCAGGCCCGAACAGGCGGACAGGCCGGCCGCGTGCGCCTTGTGCACCGTGTCCACCCGATCGGCGTACGTGTGGGTGGTGGTGATGTCCCCGTACGTGGACTCGGAGGTGTTGAGGTTGTGGTTGTAGGCGTCCGCGCCCGCCGCGCGCAGCCGCTCGGCCTGGCCGTCGGAGAGCAGACCGAGGCAGGCGCACACCTCGACGTCCTCGTTCTGCTCCTTGATCGTCTTGATGGTCTCGGACACCCGGTCCACGTCCCGGTCCGTCGGACCGCGTCCGCTGGCCACCAGGCAGACCCGCTTGGCGCCGCCCGCGAGGCCCGCCGCGGCGGCCTGCGAGGCCTCGTCCGGCTTGAGCCAGGTGTACTTCAGGATGTCGGCCTTGGAGCCGAGCCGCTGGGAGCAGTAGGAGCAGTCCTCCGGGCACAGGCCGGACTTGAGGTTGACCAGATAGTTGAGTTTCACCCGGCGCCCGAACCAGTGCCGGCGCACCTTTCCGGCCGCGGTCACCACGTCGAGCAGGTCGTCATCGGCGGTGGCCAGTACGGCGAGCGCTTCCTCGCGGGTCGGCAGCTCGCGCCGAAGCCCCTTGTCCACCAGCGTGTTCAGCAGGTCCATGAGGCCCGATCCTGTCCTACGGGACCGCCCCGGGCCAAGGAGACTTCGCACAACAGAGCCGGTTCACCGTGTGGGTATTGCCACACCCTGGGTAGCTGGTCGTGCCGCTAGGGTCTGTCCGCTACCTACAAAAGCACCGGAGGACCCATGGCGTTCGGCTGGATCGACGAGCAGGCCCGGGCGCGCCGCAGCGCCGGACTGGTCCGCACCCTGCGCCCGCGCCCCGCCGACTTGCCGCTGCTGGACCTGGCGAGCAACGACTACCTGGGCCTGGCCCGCCATCCCGAGGTGACCGAGGGAGCGGCCGAAGCCGCCCGGACCTGGGGCGGCGGTTCCACCGGCTCCCGGCTGGTCACCGGCACCACCGCTCTGCACACGGAGCTGGAGCGGGCGCTGGCCGAATTCTGCGGTGTCGAGGCGGCCCTGGTGTTCTCCTCCGGATACGCGGCCAACCTGGCCGCGGTCACCACGCTCGGCCCGCACGGCTCGCTCATCGTCTCCGACGCGGGCAACCACGCGTCGCTCATCGACGGCTGCCGGCTCGCCCGGGGCGACCGCCAGGTCGTCGGGCACGCCGATCCCGAGGCCGTGCGCAAGGCTCTGGCCACCCACGCGGGCCCGGCGATCGTCGTCTCCGACACGGTGTTCTCCGTCGACGGGGACGAGGCGCCGCTGGCCGCGCTGGCCGCGGCGTGCCGGGAACACGGCGCGGGTCTGGTGGTGGACGACGCCCACGGGCTCGGCGTGCTGGGCGACGGCGGCCGGGGCGCGCCGTACGCGGCGGGGCTGGCGGGCGCGGACGACGTGGTCGTCACGGCCACCCTGTCCAAGTCGCTGGGCAGTCAGGGCGGGGTGGTGCTCGGCCCGGCCCGGGTGATCGACCATCTGGTCAACGCGGCCCGGACGTTCATCTTCGACACGGGCCTGGCGCCCGCGGCGGCCGGTGCCGCGCTGGCGGCGCTGCGGCTGCTGCGGCGCGAGCCCGAACGGGCGGCCCGGGCCCGGGAGGTGGCCGCGGAACTGCACGCACGGCTGACCGCCGCGGGCCTGGAGGCGGTACGTCCGGACGCCGCGGTGGTCTCCGTGCGGGCCCCGTCCCCGGAGCAGGCGGTGCGCTGGGCGGCCGACTGCCGTACGGCGGGCCTGGCCGTGGGCTGCTTCCGCCCTCCCTCCGTGCCCGACGGCATCTCCCGGCTGAGGCTGACCGCCCGCGCGGACCTCTCCGGGACCGAGATCGAACGCGCTGTACGAGTCATCGGCGAGACGCGACCATGAGTCGGCGTGACACGGCCGTGTGTCGCACGAAAAATGATTAGAGACGATCGAATCTGATCAGAGGGTGGTCACGAAGTCGGCCCAGCTGTCGGCGGAGAAGAGCAGTGCGGGTCCGGCCGGCTTCTTGGAGTCGCGCACGGCGAGCAGTCCGGCCCCGGGGCCGGAGCGCGGCCGGGCCGTCTCCACGCAGTTGTTGGCGCCCGTGCTGTAACTGCTGCGCAGCCAGCGCACGTCGTGCAGATCGGTACTGGCAGGGACGTTCCGAGGCAGTGCTGACATGGTGCCTCCTTACGCGCCGTCACCTATCCCGGCGATGTAGTCCAACGAGTCCTCGGGGGAAAGGGCGTGGAACTGAAGGGTGTTGAAGGCCTCGGAGTAGGCCATGAGGTCTTCTTTCCGCTCCAGATAGAGGCTACTCGTCAACTGGTCGAGAACAACAACATCCAGATCAGAAGTGCTCGGAAATGAGAAGATAACGAAAGGCCCGGTCAGGCCGACATGTGCTCCGGCCCCGAACGGCAGTACCTGCAGCCGTACTTGGGGCAGACGGGCGGCCTCCGTCAGCCGCTGAAGCTGCCGGGCCATCACCCCCGGCCCGCCGACCTCGCGGCGCAGCACCGCCTCGTCCAGTACGGCGCTCAGCACCAGCGGCGGATCCGACCGCAGCACGTCCTGCCTGGCCAGACGCACCTCCACCAGCGTGTCCAGGCGGTCCCCGGCCACGTCCTTCACCGCCGCCCGGGTCACCGCGCGGGCGTACTCGGGAGTCTGCAACAGCCCCGGCACGACCGTGGTCTCCAGGGTGCGCATCGCGCTCGCCTGCGACTCCAGGCTGATGAAGTCCCGGTAGGTGGGCGGCAGCACTCCGCGGTAGGCGTGCCACCAGCGGTGCCGGCCGCCCGCGTCCTGCGGCCCCGCCAGCATCAGCAGCACCTCGCGCAGATGCCGGTCCCGCACCCCGTAGGCGTCCAGCAGCAACCGCAGATCGGCCGGTTTCACACCGCTGGAGCCGGTCTCGATGCGGCTCACCTTCGACTGGTGCCAGCCCACCAGCCGGGCCGCCTCACCGCTCGTGAGCCCGGCGCCGGTGCGCAGCATGCGCAGTTCGGCGCCCAGTTTGCGGCGGCGCACTGCCGGACCGTTCTGCATGGGCTCCTCCTTACTCCCTACGGGCCGCCCGCATACGGCCTCTCGTCGCAGAGTTCACCGCATCGAGCGACAGATATATGCACATCTTGGTGGATCGCTCCCCGTGACCGGCCCGTTGGTGGCAGTCTGGCGAACAAGCACCAGTCCGGGACCGTACTCGAACCCCCCGCCGTCTGTCGGACCGCGGTCCCGTGGGAAAGGGACGACGTCGCCATGGCAGACCAGCTGGAAGCATCCGTCACTCTGCCGAGCGATCCCGCCTCGGTCTCCGCCGCGCGCTCCTACGTGGTGGGGACCCTCGCCGAGTGGGGCCTGCCGTCGGACACCGACGTGGCCGACACCGTGCGACTCATCGTGTCCGAACTCGCCACCAACGCCGTACAGCACACCTTCGGACAGTCACCCACCTTCACGGTCGACATCGCCTTGCACCACGACGCACACCTGCGCATCGGTGTCACGGACAGTCATCCACGCTTCCCGAAGAGACTGCCCGCCGCGGTCCAGCAGGACAACGGCCGCGGCATGGTCATCATCCGCTGGCTCACCGCGGAGTGCGGCGGCAGACTCCGGATCCGGCCCACCCGCGAGGGCGGCAAGACGGTCTCGATCGAACTCCCCTGGGCGATCCCGGCCGCACCGGTGACGGCGGGACAGCAGGAAACCTAGCGCACGGAGGCCCGCCGGACCCGGCCGAACGCCCCTCGCAGCAGCGCCCGGAAGGCGTCCGCCGCCGGATTCGTCCCGTCGTTCGTCTCGTCCGCGCGGTACGCCACCGAGACCGTGCGGCGTACCCCCTCCAGAGGCCGTACCCCGACCGGTGCGCTCGCGGAGAGCCGTACGTCCGGACGCGCCCGGCGGAATGCGCTCAGCGACGGCGGCAGCCTGAGGGCATGGACGGACAGCTCATCGTCTTCACCGGCACCCGCGGTGGGACTCGCGGCCATGCCGGTCGCCGACTTCACCTGCACCGGCCGGGCAGGCGGCTGCGCCGGCCCCGGGCCGCCCGTGGGCTTCAGGCGGGCACCGGGGTGACGCTGACGGCCCCGGGAGCGGCCCCGCTGCTGGAGCCGCTCCCGGACTGACGACGGATCAGCTGACCC
This sequence comes from Streptomyces sp. NPDC038200, assembly GCF_055600785.1. NCBI lineage: Bacteria > Bacillati > Actinomycetota > Actinomycetes > Kitasatosporales > Streptomycetaceae > Streptomyces > Streptomyces sp. NPDC038200. The sequence continues at coordinate 174,096 of NZ_JBVJYH010000014.1, read as the reverse complement.
GGCCGTACCACACGCTCTTCGTCCAGATCTTCTGGAGCTTCACCACGTCTCCGGTCTTCGGGGCGTGCCAGATCTTCCCGTGGCCGGCGTAGATGCCGACGTGGTAGACGCTGGAACCCGAGTGGAAGAAGACCAGGTCGCCCGCCTTGCGGCTGCGGGCGGAGATGTGGTGGGTCTTGTTGTACTGCTGGGCGGCGGTGCGCGGCAGCTTCTTGCCGGCCTTCTTGTAGGAGTAGAGCGTCAGCCCCGAGCAGTCGAACCGGCGCGGTCCGGTGGCACCCCACGAGTACGGCGCGCCCTTCTTGGACGCCGCGATGTGGAGTGCTTTCGTCGCTGTCGTCGCGGCCGAGGCCTCGGTGGCGAGACCGGGCACGGCGATGGAGCCGCCCACGGCGGCCAGGGTGAGGGCCGAGGCCGTGCCGGCCCGGGCCATCAGCGACGGGACACGATTGAGCGCAGTCATGCGCAACCCTTCGTCAGCCGCCTGTGAAGGATGACCTGTCGGATTCGGGCTGGCGAAGTAGCCCGGCCGCGTTGCCGCGGCTTCACCCCAAGGGCTGCTCGGAGCCTGACGTCCGTCTGTCTCGAACAGACGCGCATCCGTTCCGGCGACCCGCCTTGCTTGGGTCCTCCACTCCTGCCGATCCACTCCTGTCGACCGGTCATCCGGGCGGCGGCAGGACTCGGCGTCCGCCCGGACCGCCCCGCCGCGGTGGCGGGGGCTTGTCGTCAGACAGGGATCTTGACTCACTACTGTCCGAAAATCCCAACGGAATCGGGGATTTGTGGCGTTACTCACCACTCACCCGTTCGGGTGGACACTGCTCTGTTCGAGCCGCCGTCAGATCCCGTACGTAGCGCCGGACCTGCGACTTTGCGCCTTCTCGACGACTCACGGACCCGCGCGTCGCGCAACTCGGGAGGCCCGGAAAACGATCTGGAAGTACACCGGTCGGTGGTACGTCGTTCGGGTCGTTTCAACTCCGGTCCCGACGGCTCGTGTCGACGCGCGGGCCCGGCCGGGCCGGACGGGCGTCCGCCTCAGGCGACGCCGTCCGGCGGGAGCGCGACGCGAGCGGCCCGGCGCTCGCCGTCCAGCACCCGCAGCGCCCGTGCCAGCGTGTCCCCGTGCAGCTCCGTCTCGCCCCGCTGATGCATCAGTGTGAGCGCGTCCCGCAGCTCTGCCGCCTTGCGCACCAGAGCCTGGGCCGCCCGCAGCCCGCGGTAGGTGTCCCCCGGGCGGGCCGGGTTGACGCGGCCCAGCAGGTCGACCGCCTCCAGGTAACGGTCGATCAACTCGCCCTCGGCGCGGGTCAGGGCGGGCAGCGGTGGGAGTTCCGGCAGCATGGGCGGGCTCACCTCGCGTCCGGTGCGCCGGGTGTGTCCCGGCGGCTCGGCACGATGCCGTCCACCAGACCGTACGCGAGCGCTCCGGGTGCGTCCAGGATCAGGTCACGCTCCAGATCCTCGTGGACCTGGCCGGCCGTGCGCCCCGTGTGCCGGACGAGCATCTCCTCCATCCGCGCGCGGATCCGGGTCAACTCCTCGGCCTGGATGAGGAGGTCGCTGGGCTGGCCGCGCACCGGCTCGGGCAGGGCGGGCTGCTCGATCACCATGCGGGCGCCGGGCAGGGCGAACCGCTTGCCCGGGGTGCCGGCCGCGAGCAGCACGGCGGCGGAGGCGGCGGCCTGCCCCAGGCAGTAGGTCGCGACGTCGCAGCTGACGTACCGCATCGTGTCGTAGACGGCCGTCATGGCGTCGAAGGAACCGCCCGGCGCGTTGATGTACAGCGTGATGTCCCGGTCCGGGGCCGCGTGTTCCAGGTACATGAGCTGCGCTGTCACATCGCCGGCCGCCGTGTCGTCGACCGGCGTGCCGAGGAAGACGATCCGGTCCTCGAAGAGCCTGGCGTAGGGATCGAGGGTGCGCACGGCGGCCCCGGTGCGCTCGGTGAACTCGGGCAGGACATGACGGGCGGACGGTCGGGACATGGGCACACCCCTCTTCGCGGCGGAGCCGCCGTCGGCGACTCTCTGTAAAAAATGTACAGGACGTACTGATCATTGGGTGGGTCATCGCCGCAACGCCCGCCAGGACAGCGCGTGGTCGCGCGCCTAAGCTGGAGGGGTAAGCGATCATTCCGGGCTGGTCCCGGTGGGGTGCCGCCCGTCGTCGGAAGGCTCCACGCCGTGGGTGCGAAAGTGAGAACCGCGCTCGCCGGAACAGCGGTCGCGTCATTGGTCATGGGTGGAACGGTGGCGTACGCGGTCCCGGCGGACGATTCGCCGCAGGACATCTTCGAGGAGGCCGCCCCGGCCACCGTCCACGTAGTGGGCAAGACGGGGTCCGGAAGCGGTTTCATCTACGACGCCGACAAGGGGCTCATCCTCACCAACGCGCATGTCGTCGCGGGGGAGAGCGCCCTCAAGGTCGTCGTCCAGGACAAGGGCGAGGTGCCCGTCCGGATCCTCGGCATCAATCCGTGCGAGGACCTGGCCGTCCTGCAGTTCAGCGCGCCCCAGGGCGACCTCAAGGACCTGCAGTTCGCCGACAGTCACGACGTGAGGGCCGCCGACGCCGTCACGGCCATCGGCTACCCGGCGTCCTTCGAGAAGAACGAGGAGGCGCAGAAGCCCGTCTACACCGCCGGCACCGTCCAGTCGCCGAACGTGCCGGCGGACCCCTCGCCCTCCCTGCCTCACTACGCGGACACGATCCAGCACTCCGCCACGGTCAACCCGGGGAACTCCGGAGGACCGCTCCTCGACGCCGACGGCAAGGTGATCGGCGTGAACACCCTCGGGAATCCCGAGGCGCAAGGGCAGTACTACTCGATCAGCAGCGACCACGTGCGCCCGCTGCTGGACGGGCTGGCCGCCGGTGACAAGCAGAACGACCCCGGATGGCTGGTCGGCTCCCTGGACGACCCGGAGCTGAGTTCCACCTACGCCGACGACCCCAAGGCGGAGCGGCTGGTGTCCGACGCGCAGGAGCGGCTGCTGAAGAGCGGCACCAGCGGACTGTTCGTGGAGGACGTGGCGACCAACTCGGAGGCGGCCAAGGCCAACCTGGAGGTCGGCGACGTCATCACCGCCGTCAAGGACACCCCCGTGGCCACGGTGGGCGACCTCTGCGACGTCCTGCAGTCCGCGACTCCCGGGGAGAAGCTCCCGCTCGAAGGCAAGTACAGCGTGAATGCCGGCGCGACCACGGACGAGGGCCACGTCACCCGATTCGGTGAAGACTGGTCCACCGACCTGCTCCTGCCGAAGAAGTAGGTCCCGCGGGGGCGCCCCGTAAGCTGGGGGTATGGCCTACGAGATTCCGGTGACGCAAGCCAGGGCTGAGCTCGCCGACCTGATCAACCGGGTGGTGTACGGCGGTGAGCGGGTTGTCGTGACCCGGCACGGCAAGCCGCTGGTCGCCTTGGTCTCGGCCGCCGACCTGGAGCGGCTCGACGCGCTGGACGAGCAGGCCGAGGAACACGTCATCAGCTCGGTGTCCGGGGTGCGCGAGTCCCGCTCCGTGCCGCGCGAGCAGCAGCGCTTCGGGATCGCGGCGGAGCACCGCCGGCCGGGCGCCTCCTGAGCCCGTATCCGTCCCAGCGGGAGCCCATAGCGCGGTCATGCGCGGGCCAAGGTCTGGTTAACGTCGTTGAAACTCCGGCGTTCTAGCCTGCCGATCCACGCCACCAGGGGTTTTGATGCCCGGGATCGACGACGATCCGGGCATTTGTCTGTGTGTTACACCTATCCCCGTCGCGGTGGCTGCGGCAGCCGGACCCCGCACGGTCCGGAGCAAGGACTGTGAGGTGGGACGTGCAACTGACCCCGCACGAGCAAGAGAGGCTGCTGATCCATGTGGCGGCCGACGTGGCCGAGAAGCGCAGGGCCCGCGGGCTGCGGCTCAACCACCCGGAAGCGGTCGCCCTCATCACGTCGCACATTCTGGAGGGCGCGCGCGACGGCCGCACCGTCGCCGAGCTGATGTCCTCCGGCCGCAAGATCCTGACCAGGGACGACGTCATGGACGGCGTCGCGGAGATGATCCACGACGTCCAGGTGGAGGCCACCTTCCCGGACGGCACCAAGCTCGTCACCGTCCACGAGCCGATCATCTGAGGGGGCCGCGATGATTCCCGGAGAGATCCTGTTCGCGGACGATCCCGTCGTCTGCAACGCGGGCCGCGAGGTCACCCGCCTGACCGTCCTCAACGCTGCCGACCGGCCGGTCCAGGTCGGCTCCCACTACCACTTCGCCGAGGCCAACCCCGGTCTGGACTTCGACCGCGCCGCCGCCCGCGGCAAGCGGCTGAACGTCGCCGCGGGCACGGCCGTCCGCTTCGAGCCCGGCATCCCCGTGGAGATCGAACTCGTGCCGCTGACCGGCGCCCGGATCGTGCCCGGACTGCGCGGGGAGACCGGAGGGGCCCTCGATGCCTGAGATCTCCCGCGCCGCCTACGCCGACCTGTTCGGACCGACCACCGGCGACCGGATCCGGCTCGCCGACACCGACCTGCTGATCGAGATCGAGGAGGACCGCTCCGGCGGCCCCGGCGCCTCCGGGGACGAGGCCGTCTTCGGCGGCGGCAAGGTCATCCGCGAGTCCATGGGCCAGTCCCGCGCCACCCGCGCCGAGGGCACGCCCGACACCGTGATCACCGGTGCCGTGGTCGTCGACCACTGGGGCGTGGTCAAGGCCGACGTCGGCATCCGCGACGGCCGGATCACCGCCCTCGGCAAGGCCGGCAACCCCGACACCATGGACGGCGTCCACCCCGGTCTGGTCATCGGCCCCGAGACCGAGATCATCGCGGGCAACGGGCGCATCCTGACCGCCGGCGCCATCGACGCGCACGTCCACTTCATCTGCCCCCAGGTCGCCGACGAGGCGCTGGCCTCCGGCGTCACCACCCTGGTCGGCGGCGGCACCGGACCCGCCGAGGGCTCCAAGGCCACCACCGTCACCCCCGGCCCCTGGCACCTGGCCCGGATGCTGGAGGCGATGGAGGCCTATCCGGTCAACGTGGGCTTCCTCGGCAAGGGCAACACCGTCAGCCACGAGGCGATGCTCTCCCAGATCCGCGGCGGCGCCGTCGGCCTGAAGCTGCACGAGGACTGGGGCTCGACACCCGCCGTCATCGACGCCGCGCTCACCGTCGCCGACCGCACCGGCATCCAGGTCGCCATCCACACCGACACCCTGAACGAGGCGGGCTTCGTCGGCGACACCCTCGCCGCGATCGCCGGCCGGGGCATCCACTCGTACCACACCGAGGGTGCGGGCGGCGGCCACGCACCGGACATCATGTCCGTGGTCTCCCAGCCGAACGTGCTGCCCAGCTCCACCAACCCCACCCGGCCCTTCACCGTCAACACGACCGAGGAACACCTCGACATGCTGATGGTGTGCCACCACCTCAACCCCGCCGTCCCCGAGGACCTGGCGTTCGCCGAGTCCCGGATCCGGCCGTCCACCATCGGCGCGGAGGACATACTCCACGACCTCGGCGCGATCTCGATCATCTCCTCCGACTCCCAGGCCATGGGCCGCGTCGGCGAGGTCGTCCTGCGCACCTGGCAGACCGCCCACGTCATGAAGCGGCGCAGGGGAGCCCTGCCCGGCGACGGGAACGCCGACAACCACCGGGTACGGCGCTATGTCGCCAAGTACACGATCAACCCTGCGCTCGCCCAGGGCCTCGCCGCCGAGATCGGCTCCGTCGAGACCGGCAAGCTCGCCGACCTGGTGCTGTGGGAGCCCGCGTTCTTCGGCGTCAAGCCGCTCCTCGTGCTCAAGGGCGGACAGATCGCGTACGCGCAGATGGGCGATGCCAACGCCTCCATCCCCACCCCCCAGCCCATCCTGCCCCGCCCCATGTACGGAGCCATCGGCCGGGCCCCGGCCGCCAACTCCGTCAACTTCGTCGCCGCGGCGGCGATCGAGGACGGGCTGCCGGAACGGCTGGCGCTCGGCAAGCGGTTCGTGGCGATCGAGTCCACGCGTGCGGTCACCAAGGCCGACATGCGCGAGAACGACGCCCGGCCCGACGTCCGGATCGACCCCGACAGCTTCGCCGTCCGCATCGACGGCGAACTGGTCGAGGCCGCTCCGGCCGCCGAACTGCCCATGGCCCAGCGCTACTTCCTCTTCTGACGGCGGTGTGATGTCACGAGCAGCACTGCTCGTCCTGGCCGACGGCCGCTTCCCCGCCGGAGGGCACGCGCACTCCGGCGGGGCGGAGGCCGCCGTGCGGGCGGGCCGCATCACCGACGCCGCGACCCTGGCGGAGTTCTGCCGGGGCCGGCTGCACACCGCCGGACTGGTCGCGGGAGCGCTCGCGGCGGCGGCCGCGCTCGGCGCCGACCCGGGCGAACTGGACGCGGCGGCGGACGCGCGCACCCCGTCCCCGGCCCTGCGCGGCGTCGCGCGGCGTCTGGGGCGGCAACTGCTGCGGGCCGCGCGGACGACCTGGCCGTCCCCCGAACTCGACGCCCTGGCACGCCGGTTCCCCAAGGGTGCCCATCAGCCCGTGGTGCTCGGACTGGCGGCCCGGGCAGCCGGACTCGGCCCCGGGGACGCGGCCCACTGCGCGGTCTACGAGAGCGTGAGCGGACCGGCGACGGCGACCGTGCGGCTGCTGAGCCTCGACCCGTTCGACGCGACCGGCGTGCTGGCCCGGCTGGCGCCGGAACTCGACCGCGTCGCGGACGCCGCGGTGGAGGCGGCGCGCAGGGCGACGGCCGAGGGTGTCGACGCGCTGCCCGCCGGTTCGGCACCGCTGCTGGAGGTCATGGCGGAGGCCCATGCCGCGTGGCCGGTGCGGCTGTTCGCCTCATGAGTCAGCCCGCCCACCCCCCTTCCCCGGACCCGGAGCGGCCGTCGCCCGCACGAGCCCTCTCGCACAAGGAGCCGCACATGCACCTCGACCACACCCACACCGGCCCCGCCGCCGTCAGCGCCGACGCGCACCGCCCCGACGGAACCCGGCGCGCCCTGCGCATCGGGCTCGGCGGGCCCGTCGGATCCGGCAAGACCGCCACCGTCGCCGCCCTGTGCCGGGCGCTGCGCGAGGAGCTGTCCCTCGCGGTCGTCACCAACGACATCTACACCCGCGAGGACGCCGAGTTCCTGCTGCGGGAGGCCGTGCTGCCGCCCGAGCGGATCACCGCTGTCGAGACCGGCGCCTGCCCGCACACCGCGATCCGCGACGACATCTCCGCCAACCTCGAGGCCGTCGAGGACCTGGAGGACGCGGTCGGTCCGCTGGATCTGATCCTCGTCGAGTCCGGCGGCGACAACCTCACCGCCACCTTCTCCAAGGGGCTCGTGGACGCCCAGATCTTCGTGATCGACGTGGCCGGCGGCGACGACATCCCCCGTAAGGGCGGCCCCGGCGTCACCACCGCCGACCTGCTGGTCGTCAACAAGACCGACCTCGCCCCGTACGTCGGCTCCGACCTCGCCCGGATGGCCGCCGACGCCAAGGCGCAGCGCGCCGAACTCCCGGTCGTCCTGCAGTCGTTGCGCGGCGAGAGCGGCGTGTCCGACGTGGCCGCGTGGGTCCGTGAGCGGCTCGGCGCATGGACGGCGTGACCGCCACCGGGGTACGGGCGAGCGCCCGGATCGTCGCCCGCGCCGACGGCCGCGGCGCCACGGTCCTGCCCGTACTGGACGGCGAGGGTCCGCTGGCGCTGCGCCGCACCCGGTCGACCGGAACCGAGGCGAAGGTCATGGTCGTCGGCGCGATGAGCGGACCGCTGGGCGGCGACCGCTTCACGCTGGCCGCCCGGGTGGAGGAGGGCGCCCGGCTGCACGTCGGATCGGCCGCCGCCACCCTCGCCCTGCCGGGCCAGAGCAAGGGCGAGGCCCGGTACGAGGTGACGCTCGACGTGGCGGACGGCGCCGAACTGCGCTGGCTGCCCGAGCAGTTGATCTCCGCCGACGGCAGTGACCTGTACGTCACCACTCGGGCGGAACTCGGTGCCGGTGCCCGGCTCGTGCTGCGCGAGGAGCAGGTGCTGGGACGCGCCGGGGAGCCGTCCGGGCGGCTCACCAGCCGGCTGACCGTGCGGGTCGCCGGCCGGACCGTGCTCGACCAGGAACTGGCCTGCGGGCCCGGCGCGCCGGGCGGCTGGGACGGGCCGGCGGTCCTGTCCGGGCACCGGGCGGTGGGCCAGCTGGTCGTCGTGCGCCCCGAGTTCGCGGCCCATCCGGTCCAGGCGCGAGTCCTCGGGGAGTACGCCGCGCTGGTGCCGTTGACCGGCCCGGCCGCCCTTGTCAGCGCCGTCGCCCCGGACGCGCTGCGGCTGCGAAGGCTCCTGGACGAGGTGCTGACCGAGCTCGGCTGAAGCGCGCGCCGAGAGGGGGGCGGCAGGGGCGCGGGCAGCCGTCGCGCCGCCGGACGGGCGGGACGGCTCAACGCGGCCGGTCGGGACGGCACTTCGCTCAGCGGGACTTGATCATCCGGTTATCGGATTGGTAAAGAAGGGTGGCGTCCCCTGTCCTCAGCGGGCTCACAACCGAGAGGATCCCCCTCTGACCACTCACAGCGAGGTACGGGGAGGGGCCCACTTGAGGGAGAACAGACCGAAGAGCCGCCTGCTGGCACTCGGTTCCGCCGGAGCACTCGTCACTGCCACCCTGATCGCCGGTGCCATGTCGGCGCCCACGGCCGGCGCCGTCGGCCGGTCCGGCCCGGACCGGGAGGCCAAGGGCGCCCAGGTGGCCGCCGAGCGGGCCGCCAAGGCCGGCATCCACTGGCAGGACTGCCCGGCCGACTGGGGGCTGGCGAAGCCCATCCAGTGCGGCTGGGTCAGTGTGCCGGTCGACTACGCCCACCCCTACGGCAAGCAGATCAAGCTCGCCGTGGACCGCATCGGCAACACCGGCACGCAGAAGGAGCGCCAGGGCGCGCTCGTCTACAACCCGGGCGGTCCCGGCGGTTCGGGTATGCGCTTCCCCACCCGGGTCACCAACAAGAACCCCCTCTGGGCCAACGTCGCCAAGGCCTACGACTTCGTCGGCTTCGACCCGCGCGGCGTCGGCCACTCGGCGCCCATCTCCTGCATCGACCCGCAGGAGTTCGTCAAGGCGCCCAAGGCCGACCCGGTGCCCGACAGCACCGCCGACAAGACCGCGCAGCGCAAGCTGGCCCGTGCGTACGCGGACGGCTGCGGCGAGCGCAGCGGCGCGATGCTGCCGCACATGACCACGCCGAACACCGCCCGCGACCTGGACGTCATCCGTGCCGCCCTGGGCGAGAAGAAGCTCAACTACCTCGGCGTCTCCTACGGCACCTACCTCGGCGCGGTCTACGGCACCCTCTTCCCCGGCCACCTGCGCCGCATGATCGTCGACAGCGTGGTCGACCCCGCCCGCGAGAACATCTGGTACCAGGCCAACCTGAACCAGGACATCGCCTTCGAGGGCCGGTGGAAGGACTGGGAGGACTGGGTCGCCGCGAACGACGCCGCCTTCCACCTCGGCACCACCCGCGCCGCCGTCCAGGCCAAGTGGCTCCAGCTGCGCGCCACCGCCAAGAAGAGCCCGCTCGGCGGAGTCGTCGGCCCGGCCGAGCTGATCTCCTTCTTCCAGAGCGCGCCGTACTACGACTCCTCCTGGGTGCCGGTCGCCACGGTGTTCAGCAAGTACGTCGCCGGTGACACCCAGGCGCTCGTCGACGCCGCCGCCCCCGACCTGTCGGACACGGCCGGCAACATCAGCGCCGAGAACAGCAACGCGGTCTACACGGCCGTCGAGTGCGCCGACGCCAAGTGGCCCACCAGCTGGCAGAAGTGGGACCGGGACAACACCCGGCTCAACAAGGACTACCCGTTCATGACCTGGGCCAACGCCTGGATGAACCTGCCGTGCGCCACCTGGCCGGCCAAGCAGCACACCCCGGTCGAGGTCAAGACCCACAAGGGTCTGCCCCAGGTGCTGATCGTGCAGTCCACGCGGGACGCCGCCACCCCGTACGAGGGTGCCGTCGATCTGCACAAGCGCTTCAAGGGCTCGCGCCTGATCACGGAGAAGAACGCGGGCTCCCACGGCGTGACCGGCCTGGTCAACCCGTGCATCAACCAGCGCGTCGACGCCTACCTGCTCAAGGGCACCCTGGACGGCAAGGACGTGACCTGCGCCCCGCACGCCACGCCCAAGCCGTAACCTTCGCCGGTACGGTGACGAGGGGCGGCCGGGAATCCGGCCGCCCCTCTTTCACGCCCCGCGCCAGGCGTCCTCCGCCGCGTAGTCGAACAGGTCCGGGTACACCCGGGCGAGCAGCGGGAAGCACGTCCGCCACTCCCGCCCGCGTACCGCCCCGGTCAGCCACTCCACCGTCTCCGGCAGGCTCTCGGTGTACGACACCACCGGCCGGTAGCCCAGCTCGCGCTGCGCGGCGGACATGTCGAACACCACCGGCAGCGGCACCGACCACGGTGTCAGGCCCACCGAGCCGGCCGGCGGTCCGTCGAGGTACGTGGTCCGCGTCTCCACCCCCATCACGGCGTCGACGGCGGCCCCGATCTCCGCGACCGTCGGCGCCTGGTCGTCACAGGCGTTGAGCACCCGGGAGCCCGGCCGGGCCGCCGCCAGCCGCACCAGTTCGGCGATGTTCCGGGCGCTCGACGGATGGAACCGGCTCCGGCCGCCGTACGCCAGCACCCGGTCGCGCCGCCCGTCCAGATTGCGGCGCACGAAGTACAGTTCACGCGGCAGCGGACTGTACGGCCCGTGCACCGCGCCCGCCCGCAGCACCGTGACCGGCAACCTGTCGCCCGCGTGGAGGAGTTCACGCTCCACCGCGGCCTTGCGGGTGCTGGAGGAGGTCTCACCCGGCGCCACCGCCGGCTGGGTCTCGGAGACCGGCACCGGGAAGGCCGGGAAGCCGCCCGGCTCGTTCTGCGTGTCGAAGCCGCGCCCCGCGCCGTCCGCGTACACGGACACGCTGGAGATCACCACCGCCGAGCCGATCCGGTCCGCGAGATCCGTCAACTGCCGTGCGTGCCCGGCGTCGTAGGCGACCATGTCGACCACCAGGTCGCAGCCGTCGCCCACCACCTCGGCGAGAGCCGCGCCGTCGGCGCGGTCCAGCCGGACCGTCCGCACCCCCTCGTCCCAGGCCGCGTCCCGGCCGCCGCCGCGCGAGGCGGCCGTCACCGCCCAGCCGTCCCGTGCCAGCGCCGCCACCACCGGGCGGCCGATCTGCCCGGTCGCCCCTATCACCACAGCCCTCTTCATGCGGCGAGCCTAGGCACACCGGCCGGCGGGGGCACGGTTCTTCTGCCGACGGCAGAGGTCAACTCAGCGGCGCCCGCGGGAACCTGCGCTCCCTCGCGTGCTCCGCCGCCTGCCGCTCCTTGACGACGGCCGCGTACTCGTCGACGTACTCCTGCCCGGACAGGTTCAGGATGGCGTAGACGATCTCGTCGGTGACCGCCCGCAGCACGGCCTTCTCGTCCTCCATGCCGGCATAGCGGGAGAAGTCCAGAGGCTCGCCGAAGCGGATCGTCACCGGGTGGATCCTCGGTACGACCTTGCCGGGCGGCTGCGCCTCGAACGTGCCGATCATCGCGCAGGGCACCACCGGACAGCCCGCCGTCAGCGCCATCACGGCGACCCCCACCTTGCCCTTGTACAGCCTGCCGTCGTGCGACCGCGTGCCCTCCGGGTAGATGCCGAGCAGCTCCCCCTTGCGCAGTACCTTGAGCCCCTCCCGGATCGCGGCCCGTCCCGCCTCCTTCCCGGAGCGGTCCACCGGGATCTGCCCGGCGCTGCGGAAGAAGAAGGCGGTGAGCCGCCCCTTCACCCCGGGCCCGGTGAAGTACTCCGCCTTGGCCAGGAAGGTGATGCGGCGTTTCAGCATGGCCGGCATCAGGAAGTGGTCGGCGAAGGACAGGTGGTTCCCGGCGACGATCGCCGGGCCCGACGCGGGCACGTGCTCCAGCCCTTCGATCCGGGGCCGGAAGACCAGCTTGAGCAGCGGACCCAGCACCACGTACTTGAGCAGGTAGTAGAACACGGCTCGCTCCTCACTGTGCCGGACCCCCGGGGGACCGGCGTTTCCCGAGGGCAGCACGGAGATCGGGGACATGGGCTGATGTGCACCTGTCGTCATCTGTAGCCAGGTTCAGCCGGTCTTATGCTGATCGTCGGCCGGGTTCACTGACGAACGGTCAGGTCTTCGCCTGCGGCGGGCAGCGCGTTCCGCCACACCGTCATCGCGGGACGCCGTGCCGGGTGTCGCGAGCGCCGAACGTCCTCGTCCTGTGATCATGAAGTGTTCGAGAAAAGTGATCGACGAGGAGCTCCGGGTCGCGAGGGGCCGACGTGTCGCCGGCCCGGGGTACTCGCGGGACGCGCTGTGGGTGATGTGGTGAACTGGTTGACCTCGCTGCCTGCGGCGGTGCTGGTGGTGGGTGGGCTGTCGCTCGCCCTGCTGGTCGCGGCCGCGGCCCGGGTCGGCATCCGGGCGCTGGTACCGGTGGGGGAACACGACCGGGTGCCGCAGATCGCCACGCCCCTGATGCCGACCCTCGGCGCCGCCTTCGCGATCTTCGCGGCGCTCTCCCTGGCCAGTGAGGCCGGCTATCTGCGCGCGGCGGAAGGGCTGGTGAGCGACGAGGCGGCCGCGGCCTCCCGCCTGGCGTGGGCGGCGACGAGTCCGCGCGTCCGGTCGGAGCCGATCCATACGGCACTGCTGGACTACTTGCGGACCACGCGTGCCAGGGAATGGGAGGGAACGGCAGCGGCGTCCGGTGACGACGCGGGCACCGCTCGCGCGATCGCCCGGCTGGAGCGGAGTGTGCGTGCCGAGGCGGCCCGGCCCGAGGTGGGAACCCCGACGGGCACGGAGCTGGTGGCCGCCCTGGACGGTGTCACCAGTAGTCGCCGCGCCCGGATCGCGGCCGCCTCGCGCGACGTTCCCGCGCTCTACGTCGTCACGCTCGCGGTCAGCGGGCTGGCCCTGATCGTGAACTCCGGCGCGCTGGTCTTCCGCAGCAGCCTGCGCACGTCCCTGCTCATCGTGGGGGTGGCGAGTGTGGTCGGGCTGAGCCTGGCGTTGCTCTTCGCGCTGAGCGCGCCCTGGAGCGGACCCTTCATCGTCAGCGGGCATCCCCTCGACACCATTGTGGGGGACCTGAGGTCCGGCTTCTTCGACGGCGGACCGTAGACGGCGGGCCGGGGACCGGGCGGCGAGCCGTCGCGGGGACGGGGGCGTCGCGGAGGGCCCCCGGTTGCCGTCCGCGGTCCGCCACGGCCGCGTGCCCCTGCGCGCCGCCCGCGCCCGGCCCCCGTACGATGTCCCCGATGACCGGCACCCGCACGCACGCCCACCGACCGCCCCGGCGGCGGCACCGCGCGCTGCTCGTGCTGGCCCTGCTGGCCGGAATTCTCGGCATGCACGCTCTGGCGCCCGGCGGGGGCATGGGACACGCCGGGCACGAGCACGCCGCGCACCACGCGGTCGCCGTCACCGCACCGGACGACTGCCCGGACGGTGCCGGTCACTGCGGCGGCCACCGGCTGCACCACGCCGACCCCAGCTGTGCCTCGGGCGCGCCGGACGGCGGCCCGCAACTGCCCGCACCCGCCCCCGGCCCGGTGACCGTCCCCGCCGCTGCCGGCCGCCCGCACTCCGCTCCGGCCGCCACACCGGAGGGCGCCCGCGCCCCGCCCGACCTGGCCGAACTCCAACTCCTGCGGATCTAGAGGCCGCCCCGGCCGCACACCCCGTCGTACGCGGGTGCCGCGGTCGTGCGCACACGTGCCCGAAATCCCTTGAAGCAGCAGGAGTTCCCGCATGACCATCCGTACCCTCACCCGCCGCGCCGCCCTCGCCACGGTCGCCGTGACCGGTGCCCTCCTCCTGGCCGCCTGCGGCGGCGACAGCGACGACAGCGGCTCCGGTGCCCACACCGGCCACGGTTCCTCCGCCACCGCGAGCGCGTCGGCCGGCGCGCACAACGCCCAGGACGTCGCCTTCGCGCAGGGCATGATCCCGCACCACCAGCAGGCCCTGGAGATGGCGGAACTCGCCGCCGACCGGGCCTCCTCGGCCCGGGTGAAGGACCTCGCCGCGCGCATCGAGAAGGCACAGGACCCGGAGATCCGCACCATGACCGGCTGGCTGAAGGCCTGGGGCGAGCAGGTGCCCATGGCCGGCATGGACCACTCGGGCCACTCCGGGATGTCCGGGATGATGAGCGACGCCGACATGACCGCCCTGCAGAAGGCCACCGGGAAGGACTTCGACCGCCGGTTCCTGTCGCTGATGGTCGAACACCACCGGGGCGCCGTGGAGATGGCCACCACCGAGAAGGAGAAGGGCCGGGACGGCGCGGCCAAGGCGGTGGCGGACGCCATCGTCACCGCGCAGAACGCCGAGATCGAGGAGATGAAGCAGCTCCTCGGCACGAGCTGACGGCACGGCGGGCGGGGGCCGGTGACACCACCGGCCCCCGCCCGCCCCTTCCTCAGGCCAGCACCTTCTCCAGGGCCGCCAGCGCGGACCGCAGCTCCTCCGCCGTGACGGTCAGCGGCGGCGCCAGCCGGATCGTCGAGCCATGGGTGTCCTTGACCAGGATCCCCTCGCGCATCAGCCGCTCACTGATCTCGCGGCCGGTGCCGAGGGCCGGGTCGACGTCCACGCCGGCCCACAGCCCGCGCGAGCGGAAACCGGTCACGCCCCGGCCGACCAGCTCGGTCAGCCCGTCCCGCAGGATCACTCCCAGCTCGGCCGCCCGGCGCTGGAACTCACCGGTCTCCAGCAGCTCGACCACGGCCGTGCCGACCGCCGCCGCGAGCGGATTGCCGCCGAACGTCGAGCCGTGCTCACCCGGGTGCAGCACCTCCAGCACCTCGCGGCGGGCCACCACCGCCGACACCGGCACGATGCCGCCGCCCAGCGCCTTGCCGAGGAGCAGCACGTCCGGGACGACGTCCTCGTGCTCGACGGCGAGAGTACGGCCCGTGCGGCCGAGGCCCGACTGGATCTCGTCCGCGACGAACAGACAGCCCTTGCGACGGGTCAGCTCCCGCACCCCGGCGAGATAGCCGTCGTCCGGGATGATCACGCCGGCCTCGCCCTGGATGGGTTCGATCAGCACCGCGGCCGTGGTCTCGTCGACCGCCGCCTCCAGCGCGGCCAGGTCGTTGTACGGCACGATCCGGAAGCCGGGCGTGAAGGGACCGAAGCCGGCGCGGGCCGTCTCGTCCGTGGAGAAGCTCACGACGGTCGTCGTGCGGCCGTGGAAGTTCTCCGCCGCGACCACGATCGTCGCCCGGTCGGCGGGGACGCCCTTCACGTCGTACGCCCACTTGCGGGCCACCTTGATGCCGCTCTCCACCGCTTCCGCGCCGGTGTTCATCGGCAGCACCATGTCCAGGCCGGTCAGCTCCGCGAGCCGCTCGGCGAACTCGGCCAGCCGGTCGTTGTGAAAGGCCCGGGACGTCAGGGTCAGCCGGTCGAGCTGGCGGTGGGCGGCCTCGATCAGCGCCGGGTGCCGGTGGCCGAAGTTGAGGGCCGAGTAGCCGGCCAGCATGTCGAGGTAGCGGTTGCCCTCGACGTCCTCCACCCAGGTGCCCTCGGCCCGGGCCACGACCACGGGCAGGGGGTGGTAGTTGTGCGCGAGAACCGGCTCCTCCGCGCGGATCAGGTCGTCGGACGTACGCGGGCGCGCGGGTGCGGTCATCAGCGGATCTCCTGGGTGCAGCACTTGATGCCACCGCCGGCCTTGTGGAACTCCGACAGGTCGACGGCGACGGGGGCGTAACCGTGGTCGGCCAGGCGCTCGGCCAGCGCCTCGGCCTGCGGGGCGATGAAGACGTGGCGGCCGTCGGACACGGAGTTCAGGCCGAACGCCATCGCGTCGTCGCGGGTGGCGAGCACCGCGTCCGGGTACAGCCGCCTGAGGACCTCCCGGCTGCCCGCCGAGAAGGCCTCCGGGTAGTAGCAGATGTTGTCGTCGTCGAGGACGAACAGCGCCGTGTCCAGGTGGTAGAAGAACGGGTCCACCAGGGTCAGGCCGATCACCGGGTGGCCGAGGAACTCCTGCGCCTCCCGGTGCGCCTCACGGGTGGTGCGGAACCCGGTGCCGGCCAGCACGTAGCGGCCCGTCCACACCAGGTCGCCCTCGCCCTCGGTCACCGACTCGGGGCGGTACACGTCGTAGCCCGCGGCCTTGAACCAGGTGTCGTAGTGCTCCGACTCGGGACGGCGCTCCGGAGCGTGGAACAGGGAGCCGAAGACCCGGCCGCCGACCACGAACGCCGCGTTGGCGGCGAACACCATGTCCGGCAGGCCGCGTACCGGCTCGACGCTGTCGACGGTGTGGCCGTGGGCCCGGTAGGTGCGGATCAGCGACTGCCACTGCTCCCGTGCCAGGTCCACGTCGACGGGCCGGTCCGGATGCATCCAGGGATTGATCGCGTACTGGACGGCGAAGTGTCTGGGTTCGCAGACGAGAAAACGCCGGGAACGCGGCACACGGCTTTCGGACACAGAGGGTCTCCTCCGGTTTCCTGTGTGTCACTGAGGGGTGACACCACGGTAGGAAGGGAGGCAGACGGACGACAAGTGAGAAGAGCTGCGTGGATGCGCAGCATCGCTGCGTTGTGAGCCGCGCATGCGCACGACTCCTGCGCGCCCGTCGGGTCACTCGGGGGCCGCGTGGGTGGCGCCCGCTTCCGGGCTTTCCGGGAGCAGATGGGACAGCACCATCACGCTGATCGTCTTCCGGATGAAGGGTTCGGCGCGGATCCGCTCCAGCACCTCCTCGAAGTGCTCCACGTCCCGGGCCCGCACATGCAGCAGGGCGTCGGCGCCGCCGGTCACCGTCATGGCGGCCGCGATCTCCGGATGGTTGCGGACCACCTCCGCCAGGCGCCGGGGCGGGGCGGCGCCCTCGCAGTACACCTCGACGTACGCCTCCGTGCGCCAGCCGAGCGCCGAAGGCTTCACCGTCGCCGTGAACCCGGTGATCACCCCGGTCTCCCGCAGCCGGTCCACGCGCCGCTTGACCGCCGTGGCGGACAGCCCGATCGCCGCCCCGATCTCGGCGAAACTGGTCCGGGCGTTCCCCATGAGCGCGGTGATGATCTGGCGGTCCAGCTCGTCGAACGAGGGCGTCCTGCTGTTCATGCGGGCACTGTAGCCAGCCCGCTCCCGCGCCGCGGCTCAGGACTGGGTGACGACCAGCGCGAGCGTCAGCAGGCCCAGCACCACCCATCCGAACCACAGCCAGCCGTTGCTCCCGAGCGCGACCGTGTAGGCGGTCACGACGACCAGCCCGCCGACCGTGAGTGCCCCCATCGCTTTGGTGGAACCGTTCGTGTGACCGGGCATCGCGACACCCTCCTCCTGGTCCGTCCTCGACCATGGTGCCCCGATTCCCGCCCGAAGGGGATACGGCCGCGGGCCGGAGGCGATGCCTCCGGCCCGGACGAGGGGGGACGGCCGCTCAGCTCTCGCGCGCGCTCAGCGAGGCCAGATAGGCGTTGTACGCCTCCAGCTCCTTGTCGCCGTCGCGGTCCGCGGCCCGGTCCTTGCGCTTGGCCTGCCGCTGCTCTGAGCCGTACCACTGGAACAGCAGCGCGATCAGCACCAGCACCGACGGGACCTCGCTGAACGCCCAGGCGATGCCGCCCGCCGCGTTCTGGTCGGACAGCGCGTCGATGCCGAGCGAGGCGGGCGGGTTCTTGAAGGTCTCCACCATCGGCGTCGACGCCATCATCAGCGCGATACCGAAGAACGCGTGGAACGGCATGCCCGCGAACAGCTCCAGCATCCGCATCAGATAGCCGGGCCGGTGCGGCCCCGGGTCCACGCCGATGATCGGCCAGAAGAACACGACACCGACCGCGAGGAAGTGCACCATCATCGCGATGTGCCCGGCCCTGGAACCCATCAGGAAGTCGAACAGCGGGGTGAAGTACAGGGCGTACAGGCTCGCGATGAACAGCGGGATGGTGAAGGCGGGGTGGGTGATGATCCGCATGTACCGGCTGTGCAGCAGCATCAGCAGCAGCTCGCGCGGCCCCTTGCGGCCCTTGCCCGCGGTCGGCAGCGCGCGCAGCGCCAGCGTGACCGGGGCGCCGAGCAGGATCAGGATCGGCGACAGCATGCTGATCACCATGTGCTGCACCATGTGCACGCTGAACATGACCATGCCGTAGTCGTTCAGCTTCGTGCACATCACCAGCGCGATGGTGAGCACGCCGACGACGTACGACACGGTGCGCGCGACCGGCCAGGAGTCCCCGCGCCTGCGCAGCCGCACGACCCCCCAGCCGTAGAGGGCCAGCCCGGCCAGACAGGCGGTGAGGAAGAACGGGTCCGCCGACCACTCAAGCCCTCGGGCCAGCGTGAACGGCGGCAGATCCATCATCATGCCGTGCCCGCTGTGATCCATCCGCCGGCTCCTGTTTCGTGGGGGTTGTGCGAAGTCTGTCCCGCCCAAGGGTAGAACCGACCTCGGTCACCCCTTTGACCGGGGTCGGGTGCGACACGCCCCGGAGGGACGCGGAAACCGCGCGAGCACCCCCCCGGGGAGCCGCACCCGGCGACGGAAAGACACCCCCTACGGCGTGCCCCCTACAGGACGCACTCCGCCTCTTCGTACCGCTCGGCGGGAACGGTCTTGAGCGTCTCCACGGCCTCCGCCAACGGCACCGTCACGATGTCGGTCCCGCGCAGCGCCGTCATCCTGCCGAACTCGCCCCGGTGCACGGCCTCCACCGCATGCCATCCGAAACGGGTCGCCAGCACCCGGTCGTACGCCGTCGGCGTGCCACCCCGCTGCACATGCCCGAGGATCACCGGGCGGGCCTCCTTGCCGAGCCGCTGCTCCAGCTCGATGGAGAGCTGCCGGGCGATGCCCGCGAAGCGCTCGTGGCCGTAGATGTCCTTGCCGCCCTCGTCGAACTCCATGGAGCCGGGGCGCGGCTTGGCGCCCTCCGCGGCGACCACGATCGCGAACCGCTTGCCCGCCTCGAATCGCTCGCCGACCTTCTTCGTCAACTCGTCGATGTCGAAGGGCCGCTCGGGGACGACGACGGCGTGGGCGCCGGCCGCCATGCCCGAGTGCAGGGCGATCCAGCCGGTGTGCCGGCCCATGACCTCCACGATCAGCACGCGCTGGTGGGACTCGGCGGTGGTCTTCAGCCGGTCCAGGGCCTCCGTCGCCACGGTCACCGCGGTGTCGAAGCCGAAGGTGACGTCGGTGACGGCGATGTCGTTGTCGATGGTCTTGGGCACGCCCACGATGGGCAGGCCGTTGTCCGACAGCAGCCGGGCCGCCTTCAGCGTGCCCTCACCGCCGATCGGGATGATCGCGTCCAGGCCGAGTTCCGCGACATGGCCCCTGGCCCGCTCGACTCCGTCCCGCAGATGCTCCGGGCGGACCCGGGAGGAGCCGAGGATGGTGCCGCCGCGGGCGAGGATGCCGCCCACGGCGTCGAGGTCGAGCTTCAGATAGTCGCATTCCAGGAGGCCTTTCCAGCCGTCCCGGAAGCCGATGACCTCGTCGCCGTGGTCGGCGACGGCACGGTGCACGACGGACCGGATGACGGCGTTCAGGCCGGGGCAGTCGCCGCCGGACGTGAGGACACCAATGCGCATAGCCCGAAATACCTTCTCAACGTGGGCCGGGTAGACCGGACCACGTTGTCCGGCGGATTCCCGGCCACCCTACCGGCGCGAGGGGGTGGGGCCGTAGCGGGCGTCCGCCTGCTGGACGCGCCCGCACATGTGAGCGGACGAGCCGTCAGGCGGGCCCACCACGAGCCTGCCGGAACGCGCGGGGACCGCGCCGGGAAAAGGGTTACGCCGGCTGCTGCGCCGCGGCGATGCGCTCGCTCCGCAGCGCCTCGTACCAGCGGTCGTCGATCGGCGGCAGGGCGTTGACGTCCAGCGCCAGCTTCAGCATCAGGTCGGCGATCAGCGGGTTGCGGGCGAGGACCGGCCCGTGCATGTACGTGCCGAAGACGGTCCCGTTGTACGCGCCCTCCGTGCCGTCCCCGGTCCCGTTGCCCTTGCCGATCTGCACCCGGGCGAAGGGGCGGGCCGTGGGGCCGAGGTGGGTGACGCCCTGGTGGTTCTCGAAGCCGGTCAGCTGGGGCAGACCCAGCTGCGGGTCGATGTCCGCCAGCACGTCACCGACGCACCGCTCGCCCTCGCCGCGCACCGAGACCACGTCGAGCAGGCCGAGGCCCGGCTCGCGCTGGCCGAGGTCGTTGATGAACTCGTGGCCGAGGATCTGGTAGCCGGCGCAGACGGAGAAGACGATCGCGCCGTTCTCCACCGCGCGGTGCAGATGCCCGTCACGGCGCAGCCGCTCCGCCGCGAGCCGCTGGGGCCGGTCCTCGCCGCCGCCGATCAGGTAGATGTCGCCGGAGGTCGGGATCGGCTGGTCGCTGCGCACGTCGAGCCGGGCCACGTCCAGCCCGCGCTGCCGGGCCCGCCGCTCCACGACGAGGGCGTTGCCCTGGTCGCCGTAGGTGCTCAGCAGGTCCGGGTAGATCCACACCAGCCGCAGTTGGTTGTCGCTCATGAGGTGATCGCCCTTCGAAGATCAGTTGCCGACGCGGCGGCGCAGGTCCTGGAACGCGGTGTAGTTCGCGATGACCTCGATCCGGCCCGGCGGACACATCTGCACGGCCTGGTCGAGGTTCTCGCAGACCTGGAAGTGCTGGTTCGCGACCTCCAGTCGGACGGCGAGGTCCAGCTTCCGGTCACCGATGACGAAGATCGGGTGGCCGGTCAGCCGGGTGTAGTCGACGTCCCACAGCCAGGAGGTGTCGGTGCCGTCGGCTCCACGGGCGTTCACGGACAGGATCACCGGCGCCGGCGGCGGGTCGATCAGGGAGAACGTCTCCAGCCAGCCGGCCGGGTTCTTGGCCAGCAGCAGCCGGAGGTCACGGTTCTCGAACTGGACGACGTCGTACCGGCCGGCCACCGCCTGCACCTGGTACATCCGCTCCAGGGCGACCTGCGGCGGCACCCCGAAGACGGCGGCGACGGCCGCGGAGCTGGCCGCGTTCGCCTTGTTGGCGCGGCCCGGCAGCTGGAGATGGATCGGCCAGGCGGACCCGTGCGGGTCCAGCACGTGGTCGCCGGAGAGCGCCCAGGTCGGCGTGGGCCGGCGGAAGCCGCACTCGCCGCAGAACCAGTCGTCGCCGGGGCGCTGCATCACGCCACCGCACGACGGGCAGGACCAGGCGTCCTCCTGCCACATCTGCCCGGCCGCGACCCAGATCACGTTCGGGGACGAAGACGCGGCCCACACGACCAGCGGGTCGTCGCAGTTGGCGACGACGACGGCCTTGGAACCGGCCAGTCCCTCACGCCAGTTCTCGGCGAGCATCCGGGTCTCGGCCGCGCGGTCCAACTGGTCGCGGGAGAGGTTCAGCAGGGCGATGCACTTGGGGTCGGTGTCACGGGCCACACCGGCCAGGTACTTCTCGTCGACCTCGATGACGCCGAACTTCGAGTCGGAGCCGCCCGCGAGCGCGGAGGTGATACCGGCCGGCATGTTGGCGCCGAGCGCGTTCGACACGACCGGGCCCGCGGCGCGCAGCGCCTCCGCGATGAGCCGGGTGGTCGTGGTCTTGCCGTTGGTCGCCGACACCAGGACGACGTCCAGGTTCTGGGCGAGCCGGGCGAGCAGGTCGGGGTCGAGTCTCAGCGCGACCCGGCCACCGATCACCGACCCGCTGCCGCGTCCAGCGGCACGCGATGCCGCAGCGACCGCCTTGCCCGCGGTCACGGCCAGCTTGGCCCGCGGCGTGAGCGGGTCCGAGTTGCCTGCCATCAGTTCTCGATCCTCCTAGCGTACGCGCCGCGCCTGGGGCCATCCGGCAGCGTGGTGTGAACCTCAGCCTATCGAGATCCATTCCCACACCCGAATCCCGGCCCGACCTTCCACGGCGGGCATGAGCTGAACGAACCGTACCCTTGCCGCCATGCGACACGGTTCCATTCCGGGCGCCCGCGGGCGCGTCCGGCCTCTCATCCTGCTCGGCGACGCACCGCTGCGCGAGCCCTGCCGGGACGTCACCGACTTCGGTCCCGACCTGGCGGCGCTCGTGGAGGACCTGTTCGCCACGATGTACGCGGCGCAGGGGGTGGGCCTGGCCGCGAACCAGATCGGGGTCGGTCTGCGGGTGTTCGTGTACGACTGTCCCGACGACGAGGACGTGCGTCACCTCGGCCACGTGGTGAATCCCCGTCTGGTGACGGCGGACGGGGTCGTCGTCAGGGGACCGGAGGGCTGCCTGTCCCTGCCCGGGCTGGAGGCGGGAACCGAGCGACACGACCACGCGGTGGTCGAGGGGTTCACGGTCACCGGGGAGCCGGTCACCGTGCACGGCACCGGCTTCTTTGCCAGATGCTTGCAACACGAGTGCGACCACCTGGCGGGCCGGGTGTACGCGGACCACGTCACGGGCTGGCGCAGGCGCAGACTCCAGCGACAGATCTCCCGCGCCTCCTGGAGCCGGTGAGGGCTCAGAATCCCGGTCCGCCGACCTTGTCTCCCGCCGCCGCGAGCCGTCCCCACAGCAGATCCGCCAGGGACCGCACCAGTTCGGCCCGGGAGCAGGGCCGTTCCCCGAGCCACCAGTCTCCGGCGGCGTGCATCATCCCGACGATCCCGTGCCCCCAGACCCGGGCCAGCTGCTGGCTCTCCGGGCCGAGGTCCACCCGCTCCTCGATGACCTGGGCCAGCTCCTCGCCCATCCGCCGGAGCAGCGGGACGCTGTGCTTGCCCACGTCGAACCCCTGGTCGCCGCCCTGGCTCCCCTCCGCCGGGTGCATGAGGAACCGGTACACCTGGGGCCGGGCCTCGATGGCGGCGAGATATGTCTCCAGGGTGGACTCGACCCGCTCGCGCCGGTCGGCGGGGGCGTCCAGCGCGGCCCGCAGCGAGGCGAGCAGGGCATCGGTGTGCCGCTTGGCCAAGGCCGCGTAAAGGCCGCCCTTGTCGCCGAAGTGCCGGTACAGGATCGGCTTCGTGATACCCGCTTCCGCCGCGATCGCGTTCATCGACGCCTGCGGGCCGTCGCGCAGCACCACCCGGTCGGCGGCCTCCAGCAGCTCGCGCCGTCGGCGGTCGGCGGACCGCTGCTGATCGGTCCGCTGCGTGGTGTCCATGTGCTCTCCCCACCCGTGCTGATTCGGTGACGCCTGCGCAAAGTAACACTGACCGGGCCCCTGACATCGAACGGGATGCCGAGGCGTCATCGGCGGTTGACTTTTCCTACCGATCGGTAACACACTCCTGTTACCGCTAGTAACATTGCATTGCCGCCGCTGGAGGGGACATGGCCGAGTTCACCATGGAGCTGAACGACGAACAGAAGGAAGTCAGGGACTGGCTCCATGGCTTCGCGGCGGATGTGATCCGCCCCGCGGCGGCCGAGTGGGACGAACGCGAGGAGACTCCCTGGCCGGTCATCCAGGAGGCGGCGAAGGTCGGCATCTACTCCCTCGACTTCTACGCGCAGCAGTACTTCGACCCCACCGGCCTCGGCATCCCGATGGCCATGGAGGAGCTGTTCTGGGGCGACGCGGGCATCGCCCTGTCCATCGTGGGCACGGGCCTCGCCGCCGTGGGCGTCCTCGCCAACGGAACCGAGGAACAGATCGGCACCTGGATCCCGCAGATGTACGGCGACCAGAACGACGTCAAGGTCGCCGCCTTCTGCTCCTCCGAGCCCGACGCCGGCTCCGACGTCGCCTCCATGCGCACGCGCGCCGTGTACGACGAGGCCAAGGACGAGTGGGTGATCAACGGCACGAAGACCTGGGCGACCAACGGCGGCATCGCCAACGTCCACGTCGTCGTCGCCGTGGTCGACCCGGAGCTGGGCTCCAAGGGCCACGCCTCCTTCATCGTCCCGGCCGGCACGGCCGGTCTGGCCCAGGGGCAGAAGTTCAAGAAGCACGGCATCCGCGCCTCGCACACGGCCGAGGTCATCCTGGACGATGTCCGCGTCCCCGGCTCCTGCCTGCTGGGCGGCAAGGAGAAGCTGGACGAGCGGCTCGCCCGGGCCCGGGAGAAGGCGAAGGCCGGGGGCGGGGAGCGGGTGAAGAACGCGGCCATGGCGACGTTCGAGGCGAGTCGCCCCGCGGTCGGCGCGATGGCCGTCGGTACCGCTCGGGCCGCCTACGAGGTCGCCCTGGACTACGCCAGGACCCGGGAGCAGTTCGGGCGGCCGATCATCGACAACCAGGGGGTGGCCTTCCAGCTCGCCGACATGCGGACCCAGATCGACGCGGCCCGGCTCCTCGTCTGGCGGGCCTCCTGGATGGCGGTCAACGGGAAGCCGTTCACCGCGGCCGAGGGGTCGATGTCGAAGCTGTTCGCCAGCGAGACCGCCAAGAAGGTGACCGCGCAGGCCATCCAGATCCTGGGCGGCAACGGGTACACGCGGGAGTACCCGGTGGAGCGGATGCACCGGGACTCCGCGATCTACACGATCTTCGAGGGGACGAGCGAGATCCAGCGGCTCGTCATCGCACGCACCCTGGCCGGGATGCCGATCCGGTAGCGCCGCGGGGCGCGGGTGCACCGCGGTCCGCCGGCCGGGCGCGGCCCCGCCGCGCCCGCGCGGCGGAGCCGCGGGGCCGGCCACGGCCCCCCGGCCGGTGCGCTCACCGGTGTCTCAGAGGGGTGAGCTGCTCGATGTCGTACTTGGACCGCAGCGCCTCGATGGCCGCCTGGTCGGGTGGGCCCCCGTTGCCGAGGATCTCCAGCAGCTCCTCGAAATAGCGCTCGTGATCGGGTGGGGGAGACGCCTGGAAGAACATCTTCGCGGGGGTGTCCGTCGGGTTCGCGAAGGCGTGGGGGCAGCCGGGGGGTACGACGATGACCGTGCCCGGCGTCGCCCGGACCACCCGGTTGCCCGAACTCGACTCCCACGTGCGCCAGTTGTCGGGCGTGCGGATGCGCGGCTCGAAGGCGAGCACGTCCAGTTCGCCCTCCAGCACGTAGAACAGCTCCTCGCTGCGCGTGTGCACGTGGGCGCCGACGTCGAAGCCCGGCGGGACCTCCACCTCGAAGGTGGAGGAGGTCCGCGAATGCGTTCCCGTGACCTTGAAGGTCACACGCTGGGCAGGCGTGGCGACCACGCGGCCGTGGCCCGGTGGCACGAGCAGTCCCTCGGTCGACATGGGCGGCTCACCAGGTCACCGGCAGGGCCTCGGGCCCCCGGATCAACGCCCCCCGGCGGAAGACGACTTGGTCCGGCGGTACGGCCAGTCTCAGGCCGGGCACACGGTCCAGCAGGGCGTCCATCAGGAGTTCCTCCTCCAGTCGGGCCAGCATGCCGCCGGGGCAGTAGTGCGGGCCGAAGCCGAACGCCACATGGGGGTTCGGGCTGCGCGAGAAGTCGATGGTGTCCGGGTCGGGGAAGACCGCCGGATCGCGGTTGGCGGCCAGGTAGGAGACGTAGACCGGGTCGCCCGCACGGATGCGGACACCGCCGATCTCCAGGTCCGACAAGGCGATCCGGGACAGACCGACCGCGTTGCGGTGCGGGATGTAGCGCAGGAGTTCGTCGATCGCCCGGGGGCGGATCTCCGGCTGCGCGCGCAGTCGCTCCGCCAGCTCGGGGCGGCTCAGCAGCAGGTAGAACACCTGCCCGCTGTGGGCGGTGACCGCCTCGCCGCCGATCTGGAGGAGCACGGCGAAACCGACGGCCTGCTCCAGCGTGATCTCGCCGCGGCCCACCGCGGCTCCGAGCAGCGAGGCGACGTCCTCGCCGGTGCTGTTCTCGCGCAGTCCGATCAGGTCGGAGAAGTACGCGGCCATCTCCCGCTTCGCCCCCTCGCTGACCTCCTTGCCGTGCGAGGAGGACAGGATCAGCTGGGTCCAGGCGTGCATGCTGTGCCGGTCGCCGGCCGGGACCCCCATCAGCTCGCAGATCACCGCGATGGGGAAGGGGCCGAGGACCGCCGCCGTGAGATCGACGGGCGGCCCGTCCCGGAGGACCTCGTCGACCAGCTCGTCCAGCATGACGCGGGCCTTCTTCCGCACCCGCTCCACACCCTTCGCGGTGAACGCGGCGGCCACCGAGCGGCGCAGCAGGGTGTGCTCGGGCGGGTCGAGGAAGCCGACCGCGCCCCGCTCCGGGATGAAATGCGGGGCGAGCCGGGTGACCTGCTGGTTCTCCGTGACCGCCGCACGGCTGAAGCGGGGGTCGTTGACCACCGCGCGCACGTCGTCGTACCGGGTCACCAGCCAGGCCCAGCCCTCGCCGTGGGGCAGTTGGACCCGGGTGACCGGGCCCTCCGCCATCAGGTCGGACAGCACCGGGTCGAAGTCCGTCCCGGCCAGGTCGAGCGCCGGCCAGTGCCGGACCGGGGGAGGTTCCCCGGTGACCGTGGCTCTCGGGGTCATCGGCCGTCCTCGTCCGTGACCCAGCGGCCCACCGTCATCTCGGCGGTGATGCCGGGACCGAACCCGGCGAGCAGTCCGCGGGCCCGCTCGGCCGCGCCGCCCTCGTCGAACAGCCGGCGCAGCGCGTCCAGGACGACGGCGCTCGCGATGTTGCCGTACTCGGTGAGCGTGGCCCGGCTGAACCGGAACGCGTGCGGCTCGACCTCCAGGAACTTGCTGAGGTCGTCGAGTATTCGGGGACCGCCCGCGTGGATGATGTAGAAGTCCAGGTCGGACGCGTCCCAGCCGTGCAATCCGGCCAGGTCCTTCAGCGCCGGGGCGAGGGGCTCCATGGTCGTGGGCACCCGCTTGTCCAGCAGGAAGTGGAAGCCGGTCGCCCGGACGTCGTAGGCGATCCAGTCCTCCGTCTTCGGGATGAGGTAGGAGCCGTTGCGCTCCAGGCGGACGCCTGTGCCGCCGCGTCCACGGACCACGGCGGCGGCGATGCCGTCGCCGAACAGGCCGTTGGACAGCAGCGAGCCGACGCCGAGGTCGGTGGGCTGGTAGCACAGCGAGCAGAACTCGCAGGCCACGATGAGCGCGTTGGCGTTCGGGTAGGCCGAGCAGAAGTCGTGCGCCCGGTTGATCGCCGCCCCGCCGGCCGCGCAGCCCAGCTGGGCGATCGGCAGCTGGCGGGTGGTGCTGTCGAAGTCCATCTCGTTGATCAGCCAGGCCGTGAGCGAGGGCATCATGAAGCCCGTGCACGACACGTAGATGATCGCGTCGATGTCGCTGGTGAGCAGCTCCGCGTCGTCCAGCGCGCGCTGGATCACCGCGGGTACACGCGCCTTGGCCTCCGCCTCGTAGAGCTTGTTGCGGTCCTCGAACCCAGGGTGCTTGAGGGTCTCCTCGATGGGCTGGACGATGTGTCGCGTCTTGACGCCTGTGTTCTCGATCAGCCTCAGTGCCAGCGGGAGTTGTGGGTGGTCCGCGTGGCGGGAGCGCGCCAGTTCCAGCGTCTCCTCCATCGTGATCACGTGCTCCGGAACCGACACCGAGGGTCTGCACAAAGTCGCCATGAACCGTCCCTGCTTTCCGTTGTCCAGAGGGGCGTCGCCCACCGGTCAGAAGGTGGTTCACCTCTGTGGGTGCTACAGCAACCGTCACCCGGGAGAGCGACGATCTCGCGTTGGGTTACTCCGAACCGGGGACCCCGGCACCGGCTCGACGGCCGATTTCTGCCGCCGGACGAGGGAAAACGCGGTGACCGTCGTTAGGGCGGAGGCGTGCTCCGGACGAACGGGGGACGTGCTGGGGACGGCGACGGAGGGCTCCGGCCCGCGGCGCGCGGTGCCGGGCGCACGGCCCGGGGCGCGGAGGCTCTACGGCGCCCCGCTGCTGTGCGCGATGCAGGCCACGTCGATACGGTCCGCCAGCTTCGCCAGCTCGATGGTCAGCGCGGCAACCGTGTCCTCGTCCAGCCCCTGCTCCCCGGCATCGACAAGATGCAGCCACCGCGCTCCCACGGTCCGCAACAACTTACTCACGTCGGCCGCCGACACCTGCAAGGCACCGCGGTCGTCGACGATCAGAGGCAGAGTCACTTCGCGGTTCACAAAACGGGATGGTAGCCGCGCAGCGCTCACGCACCCTGCCAAACCGTGGTGATGTTGCAGAACTCCCGGATTCCGTGCCCGGACAGCTCACGCCCGTACCCCGACCGCTTCACCCCGCCGAACGGGAACGCCGGATGGGAGGCGGTCATCCCGTTGACGTACACGGCACCGGCCTCCAGGTCCCGGGCGAACCGCTCCACCTCGCTCTCGTCCCGCGTCCATACGTTCGAACTCAGTCCGAACGGCGAGTCGTTGGCGATGAGGACGGCCTCGTCGAGGTCGGTCGCGCGGTACAGCGTGGCGACCGGTCCGAACGCCTCCTCGCGGTGGATGCGCATCTCCCGGCCGATGCCGGCGAGGACGGTCGGCGGGTAGTACCAGCCGGGCCCGTCCGGTCGCCGGCCGCCGCACAGCACCTCGGCCCCGCTGCGCCGGGCGTCGTCCACCAGCTCCTCCAGGTCCTTCCTGCCCTGTTCGCTGGCGAGCGGCCCGATCTCGGTGTCCTCCGCCAGCGGGTCGCCGATCGTGAGGGCCCGCATGCCGGCGACGAACTTCTCCGCGAACGCGTCGTAGACGTCGGCGTGCACGATGAACCGCTTGGCGGCGATGCAGGACTGCCCGTTGTTCTGCACGCGCGCGGTCACCGCGACCTGGGCGGCGCGGTCCAGGTCGGCGGAGGGCATGACGACGTAGGGGTCGCTGCCGCCCAGCTCCAGCACCGTCTTCTTGATCATCTCGCCGGCGGTGGAGGCGACCGCCCGGCCCGCCGGTTCGCTGCCGGTCAGGGTGGCGGCCTTCACGCGCTCGTCGCGCAGGATGTCGTCCACCGCGCCGGACCCGATCAGCAGCGTCTGGAAACAGCCCTCCGGGAAGCCCGCCCGGTGGAACAGGTCCTCCAGGTACAGGGCGGTCTGGGGCACGTTGGAGGCGTGCTTGAGCAGGCCCACGTTGCCGGCCATCAGGGCGGGCGCGGCGAACCGGATCACCTGCCACAGGGGGAAGTTCCAGGGCATCACCGCGAGCACCGGGCCGAGCGGCCGGTACCGCACCCGTACGCGCGAGGCACCGGAGTCCGTCACATCGGCCTCGGGGGGCTCCTCGTCCGCCAGCAGCCCCTCCGCGCGCTCCGCGTACCAGCGCATCGCCTTGGCGCACTTCGCCGCCTCCGCGCGGGCCTGCGTGACCGGCTTGCCCATCTCGGTGGTCATGACGCGGCCGATCTCCTGCTGGTCCTCGTCCAGCAGATCGGCGGCCTTGGTCATCATCCGGGCGCGGTCGGCGAACGAGGTCGTCCGGTACGTGCGGAACGTGGCCTCGGCGAGCTGGAGCCGGCGTTCCAGCTCCTCCTCGCCCATGGCCTCGTACGTCTTGAGCGTCTCGCCGTTCGCCGGGTTCACCGTCGCGATGGGCATGGCTGACCTCCCTGGGAGCGGGCTTGTCTCGACCTTCGCGCGCGACCGGGCCCGGCGCAACGCGAAAGCCCCTGCTCAGCCCGAGTGCTCCGCCAGCCGGTCGAGAAACGCGGCCTGCGCCGTGATGATCACCGCACGGGCCCGGTCCAGCCCGAACCACGCCACCCGGTCCAGCTCCGGGAACTCCTGCGTCCGGCCGGACCGCGGCGGCCACTCCATGGTGAAGGTCCCCGGGACGATCGTCTCCGGGTCGAGGTCCGCCTCCACCGCCCATGCCGTGACGATCTTGCCGTTGGCCTGCACGACCTCGCCCAGCGGTACGGCCTCCCCGTCGGGCGGCGCCAGCCCCAGCTCCTCCCGGAACTCCCGCCGGGCCGCCTCCCAGGCGGGCTCCTCCGGGTCGTACTCGCCCTTCGGCACGGTCCAGGCGCCCGCGTCCTTCCTCGCGAAGAACGGGCCGCCCATGTGGCCGAGCAGGACTTCCGGTCCCTCGGCGGTGTGCCGGAACAACAGCAGTCCCGCACTGCGCTTCGTCGTCCGTACCGTCACGGCCTGACCTCCGGGTGGGCTGCCAGCAGGGCCTCCACGGTATCGGCTTCCTCGGGCCGTTTGTCCTCGCGGTAGCGGACCACGCGGGCGAAGCGGAGGGTGACGCCGGCCGGGTAGCGCGTGGAGCGCTGGAGGCCGTCGTAGGCGATCTCGACTACCAGCTCGGGCCGCACCCGGATGCCCCAGCCCCGTTCCTCGACCGCCAGCCGACGGAGCCGCTCGGTCTGCCAGGCGAGCATCGCGTCCGTCATGCCCTTGAACGTCTTGCCGAGCATCGCGAAGGTGCCGTCCGGGTTGCGGGCGCCCAGATGGAGGTTGGACAGCCTGCCGGTGCGCCGCCCGTGGCCCCATTCGGCGGCCAGCACCACCAGGTCGAGGGTGTGGACGGGCTTGACCTTGAGCCAGGAGGCGCCGCGCCGGCCGGCGCTGTAGGGCGCGTCGAGCGCCTTGACCACCACGCCCTCGTGGCCGCGGGCCAGGGTGTCGGCGAGGAACCGTTCCGCCTCCGGGGTGTCCGGCGGTCCCGAGGCCACCGTGCGCCGGACCCGCATCGGCTCGGGCACCAGCCGGGCCAGTTCGGTGTGCCGCTCGGCGAACGGCAGGTCGAGCAGGTCACGGCCGTCGACCGAGAGGACGTCGAAGAAGACGGGGGAGACCGGGGTCTCCTCGGCGGCCCTCGCCACGTCCGTCCGGGAGCCGACCCGGCCCGCCGTCTCCTGGAAGGAACGGGGCCGGCCCGCCGCGTCGAAGGAGATCACCTCGCCGTCCAGGATGAACCGCTCGCCGCGCAACTCCAGCGCGGCGGCCGTCACTTCGGGCAGCCGCTCGGTGATGTCGTCCAGGGTGCGGGTGTGGATCCGTACCGTGTCGCCGTCCCGGTGGAGCTGCACCCGGATGCCGTCCAGCTTCTCCTCCACCGCGCAGGCGCCCAGCTTCTCCACCGCCTCGGCGACCGACGACGCGCTGTGTGCCAGCATCGGCAGCACCGGGCGGCCCACGGTGAGCCGGAACCGCTCCAGCGCCGCGGGCCCCTCCCCGAGCAGGGCCTGGGCCACCGTCTGCAGCGATCCCGCGAGCATCACGGCCCGCCGTACGTCCGCCGGGGCCGCGCCGGTCGCCTGCGCCAGGCCCTCCACCGCGACCGCGTCCAGGGCCCCCTGGCGGACCTCGCCGGTGAGCAGGCCGAGCAGGAAGCGCTGTTCCTCCTCGGTGGCCGCGCCCATCAGGTCCCCGACGATCCGGGTCCGCTCCGCCTGGGAGCCCGGCCCGGACACCTCGCCCAGCTCGGTGAGCCGGGCGTCGACCTCCCGGACCGTGAGGCCCGGCTCCGCGGCGGGCGGCACCCGGCGGCCCAGCACCTTCCAGCCGACGCCGAGCCGGCCCTGCGGGAGCCGCCCGGCCAGGTAGGGGATGACGATCGGCACGTCGTCCGCCTCCGCGTCCCGGAACAGCTCCGCGAGCAGCGCGGTCTTGCGGGACCGGGCCGCCGTGGCGGCCACCTCCCGGGACACCTGGGCGAGCCGGGTCAGCAGCATGCAGTCATGGTGCCTCAGCGCTCCGCCGGACGCGCGGAGCCTGCCCGTGGGGCCCGTCGTGTCCCGCGGCCGGTCGCGTCCGTGCGGAGGCAGCCGCGTGCCCGGCGCAGCCCCGCGCCCCTCACGGGGCGTGCCCGTCCAGGTCGGCCATGAGCAGCTCCCCGTTGATCGCCGCCCCGGCGCGGTACCCCCGGCTGGCCGCGTTCACCACCTGCTCGGCGAAGCCGCTCGCGTTGCCCGCCGCCCACAGTCCGGGCACGCTCGTCAGGCCCCGCTCGTCGGTCACCGGGTAGCTGCCGAACGGCGTCTCGCGCAGTTCCGCGCCCAGCGCGACCAGCAGACGGTTGTCCGGGACGGCGCGCGGGGCCGCGTACAGCACCTCACGGTCGTGGACCGTGCCGTCCGCGAGCCGGATCCCGGTGAGCCGGTCGCCGGCGATCACGAGCTCCGCCACCGCGCCGGGCACGACCGTGACCCCGGCGGCGGCCAGCCGGCGCACGTCCTCCCCGGTCAGCTCCGCCTCGCTCACCTCGTGCAGGAAGAGCCGTACGTCCTTCGACCACTGGGTGACCATGAGCGCCTGGTGCACGCTGAGCGCGGAGGTGGCGAGGACGCCGGTCGGCAGGTCACGGGCCTCCCAGCCGTGGCAGTACGGGCAGTGGACCACGTCCCGGCCGAACCGCTCGGCCAGCCCCGGGACCGGCGGCAGCTCGTCCCGCAGGCCGGTGGCGAGCACCAGCTGCCGGGCCCGTACGGTCCGGCCGCCGGCGAGGACGACGGTGAAGTCCCCGTCCCGGCTCGCGTCCACCACCCGGTCCCGGACCAGCTCCACCCCGTACCGGGCGATCTCCGCGTGCCCCACGGCCAGGAACTCGGCCGGGGACATGCCGTCCCGGGTCAGGTACCCCTGCATGTGCGCGGCCGGCGCGTTGCGCGGCTCGCCCGCGTCGACGACCAGCGTGCGGCGCCGTGACCGGCCCAGCACCAGCGCGGCGGACAGGCCGGCGGCTCCGCCTCCGACGACGACTGCTTCGTAGCTGTTGTTCTCGGTCATGAGGCGACCGTCGCCCGGAGCCTGCGGGATTGACAAACGGATTTGCCGTTCCCGCAATAGTCGTCATGAGCACAGACGACGTACTGGCGGACGTGGGGCCGAGGCTGCGCCGCATCCGCAAGGAGCGGGAGGTGACCCTGGCCGCCCTGTCCGAGGCCACCGGTATCTCCGTGAGCACGCTCTCCCGGCTGGAGTCCGGCCTGCGCAAACCCAGCCTCGAACTGCTGCTGCCCATCGCGCAGGCCCACCAGGTGCCGCTGGACGAGCTGGTCGGAGCGCCGCCGGTGGGGGACCCGCGGGTGCGGTCCAAGCCGATCGTCCGGGGCGGGCGCACGCACTGGCCGCTGACCCGCCAGCCCGGCGGCCTGCAGGCGTTCAAGGTCCTGGAACCGCAGCGCAGGCAGGAGCCGGACCCGCGCACCCACGAGGGATACGAGTGGCTCTACGTCCTCTCGGGCCGGCTGCGCCTGGTCCTCGGCGACCACGACGTCGTGCTGTCGCCGGGGGAGGCGGCCGAGTTCGACACGCGTGTGCCGCACTGGTTCGGCTCCACGGGGGAGGGGCCGGTCGAGTTCCTGAGCCTGTTCGGGCCGCAGGGGGAGCGGATGCATGTCCGGGCCCGGCCGTCGGCCGGGAAGTGAGACCGGCGGACTGTTCCCTGATCGGCAAGCGACCGCTTAGTATGCGAGCGGACCCGGTCAGACGAAGCAGTCGCGTGGAGGCCCCGCATGCAGGCATGGCAAGTGCACGAGAACGGCGAGCCGAGCGAGGTGATGCGCCTGGCGGACGTGGAGCGCCCCGCGCCCGGTGACGGCCAGGTGCTGTTGCGGGTGCGCGCCGCCAACGTCAACTTCCCGGACGCGCTGCTGTGCCGGGGCCAGTACCAGGTACGCCCGCCGCTGCCCTTCACCCCCGGCGTGGAGATCTGCGGCGAGACCGAGGACGGCCGCCGGGTGATCGCCACCCCCGCGCTGCCGTACGGCGGTTTCGCCGAGTACGCCCTCGCCGACGCCCGCGCGCTGCTGCCCGCCCCCGAGTCGCTGGACGACGCCGAGGCCGCCGCGCTGCACGTCGGCTACCAGACCGGCTGGTTCGGCCTGCACCGCCGCGCTCACCTCCAGGCGGGGGAGACGCTGCTCGTGCACGCCGCCGCCGGTGGCGTGGGCAGCGCCGCCGTACAGCTCGGCAAGGCGGCCGGCGCCACGGTCATCGGCGTCGTGGGCGGCGCGGACAAGGCCGCCGTCGCCCGGGAGCTGGGCTGTGACGTGGTGGTCGACCGGCGCGCCGAGGACGTCGTCGCCGCCGTGAAGGAGGCCACCGGCGGCCGCGGCGCCGACGTGATCTACGACCCCGTGGGCGGGGCGGCCTACGCCCAGTCCGCGAAGCTGGTCGCCTTCGAGGGCCGGATCGTCGTCGTCGGCTTCGCCAGCGGCACCATCCCGAGCCCGGCCCTCAACCACGCCCTGGTGAAGAACTACTCGATCCTCGGGCTGCACTGGGGCCTGTACAACACCAAGAACCCGAAGCTGGTCCAGCACTGCCACGAGCAGCTCACCGAGCTGGCCGCCCAGGGCGCCGTCAAGCCGCTGGTGAGCGAGCGGGTACCGCTCGACGGGGCGGCCGGCGCCGTGCAGCGGGTCGCCGACGGGGTGACCACCGGCCGGGTCGCCGTCGTGCTGGAGAACGGAGCCGCCGCATGACCGACGCCGAAGAGCTGCGCAGCCGTACCAGGGACCTGCTGGCCGCGCACCCGCCCGCCACGACCGACCGCCTGGAGTTCCTCCGGGCCCGGTTCGACGCCGGCCTCGCCTGGGTGCACTACCCGCAGGGCCTCGGCGGACTGGGCGCCCCGCGCTCCCTCCAGGGCGTCGTGGACGCCGAACTGCAGGCCGCCGGGGCGCCGGACAACGACCCGCGCCGCATCGGCATCGGCCTCGGCATGGCCGCGCCGACGATCCTCAAGTACGGCACCGAGGAGCAGAAGCGGCGCTTCCTGCGGCCCCTGTGGACCGGGGAGGAGGTCTGGTGCCAGCTCTTCAGCGAGCCCGGCGCCGGCTCCGACCTGGCCGCGCTCGGCACCCGGGCCGTCCGGGAGGCCGGGGCGGACAGCGGGGGGGACTGGGTCGTCAACGGGCAGAAGGTGTGGACGTCGAGCGCGCATGTGGCCCGCTGGGCGATCCTGATCGCCCGCACCGACCCGGACGTGCCCAAGCACCGGGGCATCACCTACTTCGTCTGCGACATGACCGACCCGGGTGTCGAGGTCCGGCCGCTGCGCCAGATCACCGGCGAGGCCGAGTTCAACGAGGTCTTCCTCACCGACGTCCGCATCCCCGACACCCGCCGCCTCGGCGAGGTCGGCGACGGCTGGCGGGTCGCCCAGACCACGCTCAACAACGAACGCGTCGCCATCGGCGGCATGGCCCTGCCCCGTGAGGGCGGCATGATCGGCCCGGTCGCGAAGGCCTGGCGCGAACGCCCCGAACTGCGCACCCATGAGCTGCACCAGCGGCTGCTGAGGCTGTGGGTCGAGGCCGAGGTGGCCCGGTTCACCGGCGAACGCCTGCGCCAGCAGCTCGTCGCCGGCCAGCCCGGCCCCGAGGGCGCCGGCATGAAACTCGCCTTCGCCCGCCTCAACCAGGAGATCAGCGGCCTGGAGGTGGAACTCCGCGGCGAGGAGGGCCTGTTGTACGACGACTGGACCATGCGCCGGCCCGAACTGGTCGACTTCACCGGCCGGGACGCCGGCTACCGCTATCTGCGCTCCAAGGGCAACAGCATCGAGGGCGGTACCAGCGAGGTGCTGCTGAACATCGTCGCCGAGCGGGTCCTGGGCCTGCCCGCCGAACCGCGCACCGACAAGGACGTCGCCTGGAAGGACCTCGCCCGATGACCGATCTTCTGTACTCCGAGGAGGAGGAGGCGCTGCGGGCCGCCGTCCGCGACCTGCTCACGGACCACTGCGCGGCGGCCGGCGTGATCACTCGCACCGAGTCGGACGCGCCCCACGACCGGGCCCTGTGGAAGTCCCTCGCCGAGGGCATGGGCCTGGCCGGCCTCCTGGTGCCCGAGGAGCGGGGCGGCCAGGGCGCCTCGCACCGGGAAGCGGCCGTCGTGCTGGAGGAACTGGGCCGGGCCGTCGCTCCCGTGCCGTACCTCACCAGCGCGGTCGTGGCCACCGAGGCGCTGCTCGCCTGCGGTGACGACGAGCTGCTGGGGCAACTGGCCTCCGGGCGCACCATCGGCGCCCTGGCGGTCGGCCTGCACGCGGGCCCGGACGCGGACCTCAAGGCCGTACGCGTCGAGAACGGCACCCTGCACGGCGAGTTGACCGGCATCGCGGACGCGGCCGTCGCCGACGTGCTGCTCGTCCCGGCCGCCGACGGCGGGCTGTACGCCGTCGCCGCCGACGCCGTGACCGTCACCCCGCAGCTCTCGCTGGACCTGACCCGCCCCCTGGCGACCGTCCGCCTGGAGGGTGCCTCCGGCCGCCGCCTGGGCGATGCCGAGCCCGCCGTACGACGTGCCCTGCGCGC
The DNA here is from genome assembly GCF_055600785.1 of Streptomyces sp. NPDC038200. NCBI lineage: Bacteria > Bacillati > Actinomycetota > Actinomycetes > Kitasatosporales > Streptomycetaceae > Streptomyces > Streptomyces sp. NPDC038200. The sequence continues at coordinate 138,009 of NZ_JBVJYH010000014.1, read as the reverse complement.
CGCCGCCGGGCTGCTCGCCTCCGAGCAACTGGGCGTGGCCGACTGGGCGTTGACCGAGACGGTGCGGTACCTGAAGGAGCGCAGGCAGTTCAACCGGCCGGTCGGCGGCTTCCAGGCGCTCAAGCACCGGCTCGCCCAGCTGTGGCTGGAGACGGTCAACCTCCGGGCCGCGGCCCGCGCCGCCGCCGACGCCCTCGCCACGGGAGAGGACACCGACGTCACGGTGGCCGTCGCCCAGGCCTACGCCGCCCCCGTCGCCGTACACGCCGCCGAGGAGGCGCTGCAACTGCACGGCGGGATCGGCATGACCTGGGAACACCCGGTCCACCTCTACCTGAAGCGGGCCAAGGCCGACTCGATCGCCTACGGCACGGCCGGGGCGCACCGCGAGGCACTGGCCGCACTGGTCGGCCTCCAGGCACCCTGAACCCGTCACGGTGAAGCCCGCCCCACCGGGGGCGGGCTTTTCCGCGCCCGGCCGCCGGTGAAGTGAACAGAGCGCCAACTCCCCGCGAGAGCAGGGACCTTGAGCTGCGGTTGCACGCATACTCTCTCCGGTCCCATCCGGCACCCCCAGGGAGGCAGCGCATGGCCCTCACCACCCGTCGCAGAGCCCTCACCGCCCTCGGCGCCGCCCTCGCGGGCACGTTCGCCCTGCCCGCGAGCCGCGCGTCGGCGGGTGAACGCAAGCACCACCCGCGCCCGCTGTGGCACGCCCACGCCCACAACGACTACGCGCACCCGCGGCCCCTGTACGACGCCCTGGACCACCGCTTCGGCAGCGTCGAAGCGGACATCCACCTCGTCGGCGACCAGCTCCTCGTCGGCCACGAGCCCTCCGATCTCGACCCGTCCCGCACCCTCGAATCCCTCTACCTCGACCCGCTCGCCGCCCGCGTCCGGGCCGGCCACGGCTCCGTCCACCCGGGCTGGCACCGGCCGCTCCAGCTCCTCGTCGACATCAAGACCGAGGGCTCCGCCGCCTACCTCGCACTCGACCGCCGGCTGCGCCGCCACCCGCAGCTGTTCACCCGGTACGCGCACGGCCGTGTCCACCCCGGTCCCGTCACCGTGGTCGTCTCCGGCGACCGGGCGGCCCGCTCCCCGATGGAGGCGCAGACCGAGCGGCGCGCCTTCTACGACGGCCGGCTGACCGATCTGGGCAGCTCGGCCCCGGCCTCGTTCATCTCGCTGATCAGCGACAACTGGACGCAGAACTTCACGTGGACGGGCGAGGGCGCCTTCCCGGAGGCCGAGCGGCGCACGCTGCGGAGCCTCACCGGCGCCGCCCACGCGCGCGGACAGCAGGTCCGGTTCTGGGCCACCCCCGACACCGCGGGGCCGGCCCGGGACGCGTTGTGGACGGAGCTGCTCGCCGCCGGGGTCGACTACCTCAACACCGACGACCTCGCCGGCCTGGAGGCCTTCCTCGACGCCCACCCCTTCGCATAACACCACACGATCGGAGGACACGTCAGCAGCCCGGACGAACCCTCCGCTACGCCACACTTGCGGCCGAACGCCGCACACGGGGCGTGGCGGAGGAGGTTCCCGATGGTCATTTCCATCTCTGTGGTGCTGCTGCTTCTGACCCTTGCCGTGATCTTCATTCGCAACTGCTCGCTGAAGATCTCCCATGCCCTGGTCTGCACGATCCTCGGCTTCTATCTGGCCTGTACGAGCATGGCGCCCACCATCCACAGCGGACTCGACGCGACCGCCGACCTGGTGAGCAGCCTGCGTCCCTGAGCCGGCCGGCGCGGCGTCGGCCGGCTCAGGACCAGTCGGTCCCGGGGCGGACGGCTTCGGGTCAGCCGGCGGAGAAGACGCCGATACCGTTGGGCACCGGGCGCTCGGCGCCGCCGCTCGGGTGGTTGCGCACCGTCACGGCGGTGTCGCCCGAGTCACGGGTGACCATCTCCGTCGAACCCCCGCCGTCGAGGTTGAAGGCGTCGGTGGCCCCCAGCGCCCGCAGGGTGGCCGCCTCCTCGGCGACGGTGACACCGGTGCGGTAGCCGGCTCCGCCGTCCAGCGCCAGCAGCAGCAGTCGCCGCCCGCCGTCCGCCAGGCCCACACCCGTGCGCACCGCCGAGGTGACGTCGTCCAGGCCGGACAGCGGGGTGCCGCCCCGCAGGACCGGGAAGCCGCCGATCGCGAACGAGTACGGCACCCCCGACGAGGCCGCCACCAGGGTGTGCGTGACGTCCACCGGGTCTCCGGCCGACAGCTCGCGCAGCTGCCGCGCGCCCTCCTCACGGCCCACCAGCACCGTGGTGTCCGCGGGGATCGTCCCGCTGCCCGGCGTGTCGGCGGCGGAGACCACCCGGCCGTCGCGCACCGTCACCTCGTACGTGTCGCCGCTGCACGGCGCCGCACGCTGGGTGTCGGTGCCGCAGACGGCGCGCATCCGGGAGGCGCTGCCCCAGCGCGCGGTGAAGGCGCCGACGGAGTCCACCGCGAGCGCGTACTGGTTGAGCCCCCGGAGCGGCAGCCGGCCCTCCGGCGTGCCCACCGAGCCGGTCAGGGCGAGGCGGTCCAGACGGGCCCGCCGGTCGGTGCCCACGCCGAGGACGTCCAGGGTGTCCGTGCCCGGGGGCAGCGAGGGGCCGAACCGCTGGCCCTTCGGCACCGCCGCCTTGAGCGCCTCTCCCGCCGCCACGGCCGGTCCGACGGCCGCACCGGTGGCCTCCACGCCCGGGTGCTGCGTCTCGGTGATGTGGAAGAAGTCGCCGTTCACCCCGGCGACCGCCCCGGCCGAGTCCGCCAGCCGGGAGACCGTGGCCCGGGCCGCCACCGAGCCCGGGTACAGCAGATCGACGCGGACGTGCGGATCGGCCAGGTCCACCGTGACCAGGTGGGCGCGGGCCGGTCCCGCCGCCGCGTCGATGTCGAACTGCCGGTAGGTGACACCCGGCGCGATGCGTCTGCCCGCCGGTACGGCACCGGCCGGTGCCGCTTCCGCCAGGGCGGCCCCGGCCAGTACACCGAACGCCGTGACCACCGTGAGAACCGCTCTGCCCGCTGCCGAACGCCTGCGACGTCTGGTCACCGTGCCCCCTGATGCCTCGTCAACTGTCCCTAGGTGCAGGGGCAGTGGACCAGACTCGGGGGGCCGGCGGGCCGACTAGGCGTCGACGACGCGAGAACGGGTGAGAAAACGCACCCCCTCGGGTGCCTCCAGCGAGAAGCCGCTGCCCCGTCCGGGTACGACGTCCACGATGAGCCGGGTGTGGCTCCAGGCCGCGTACTGGCTCCGGGACATCCAGAACGTCACGGGCTCCGGCACGCCCTCCACCGCCAGCTCGGCCAGCAGGACGTCCGAGCCGCCGGTGCGGAACTCGCCGTCCACGTAGCACATCGGGGCGCTGCCGTCGCAGCACCCGCCGGACTGGTGGAACATCAGCGGGCCGTGCTCGGTCCGCAGGCGGCGCACCAGCTCGGCGGCCAGCGGGGTGAGCTCGACGCGCGGGATCTCCTCTTCCATGTCACCGTCCTCGACAGCCGGACCTCGGATCCGCTACCAGTCTCACGGTTGGTCAGGAACCCGTCCAGAACGCGTCGTCGCCCCGCGCGGCGCGCTGATCCGTCCGGGGCCGCACCGGGCGGCGGACGGTGACGGCGGCCCGGACGCTGCCGGGGACCGGGGCGGTGACGGAGTCTCAACGGTGGCGGTCGCCCTGTGGGGTGGTGAAGGCGCCGCGCATCAGCAGCGCGTACACCCCCGAGGCCACCACCAGACCCGCCGGCAGGGCCAGGTCGACACCGCCCAGGGCGGCGGCCACGGGCCCGGTGTACACGGTGTCGACGCACAGCGCGGCAGCCGTCACGCCCGCTCCCAGGGCCAGCGCCCCGGCCCGGTTGACGCCGCCCGTGTACCAGAAGGGGCCCGCGGGGGTCTCGTCGGTGAGGGCGGCACCGTCGTAACGGTTGCGGCGCAGCAGGATGTCCGTGGCGTAGACGGCCGTGCTGGGGCCGAGCAGGACCACGGTCAGCTGGAGCACGTTGCCGACGGTGTCGAGGAAGTCCGAGACCAGCAGCGCGTACAGGGTGAGGGAGACGGACACGGCGCCGTCCACCAGGACGCTGAGCGAGCGCCGGACGCGGAGACCCACGGCCTGCAGGGCGAGCCCGGCGCTGTAGGCCGTCAGCGCGTTCAGCGCGATCGTGCCGAGGACCAGCGCCAGCAGGAAGACCGGGCGGAACCAGCCGGGCAGCAGCCGCTGGAGCGAGGACTCCGGATCGCTCATGTCGACGGCGGTCGCGGCACACGCGCCGAGTCCGCACACCGCGATGCTCGGCACGAACCCGCCGAGCGCCGTCCAGCCGGCCACCGCCTTCGCGGGCGTGCTGCGGGGCAGATAGCGGGAGAAGTCGGCGCTGGTGGTGTAGGAGAGCGGGCCCGAGGCGATGAGGGCGACGCCGGCCAGCAGGGTCGCCCACAGGGCGCTCCCGGTCAGGGGCCGGTCGGGGACCTGGCCGAAGTCGGTGTGCCGGAGCACGGCGACGCCCAGCACGGCGAACACCGCCGTCAGGACGAGGGTGATCGGCACGTAGAGCCGGACGATCGCGGCATGACCGTAGACGCTGATGGCGAGGGTCACGGCGGCGATGAGCACCACCACGGCCGCCTTCGTGGCCGTGTTCACCGGCAGGCCGGCCCGGTCCACCAGGGAGAAGGCGGCGGTCGCCGCGGCGGCCAGGTTCAGCGCGAAGTAGCAGACGGAGATCGTCCAGCCGGTCACCGCGTTGTTCACCCGGTTCCCGCGCACCCCGTACAGCGCCCGCGTGACCACCTCGCTGGGCGCGCCCGCCGCCGGGCCCGGGACGGCCAGCAGGCCGGTGAGCACCCAGAACAGATTGCCCACGACGATCACGGCCAGCGCCTGCCACAGGCTCAGCCCCGTCAGCACGAGCGCGCCGCCGACCACCAGACTCAGGTAGGTGACGTTCGCGGCGGCCCACACGGAGAACAGCTCGCGCGGCCGGCCCCGGCGCTCGGAGTCCGGGATGGGGTCGATCCCGTGCGCCTCGATGCCGCCGGGCCGCTCGGGGGTCCGCTCGGAGGTCCGGGAGGCGGCGGCGATCCCGGCGGCGGCCGTGGGCCGCGCGTCGAGGTGCGGGTCGGGGAGCGGGGACGCCATGAGGCCCTCCGGGAGCGGTGGGATCGGCCCGGTCACGCTTATTGGTCACGCGACCAGTTGCTTATTGGTCGCACACTCAATAGCATCGCCGTCATGTCGTCAAGCGTTCAGCGCAAGCGGATCCGCAAGGACCCGGCCGCCCGGCGGGCGGAGATCGTCGACGCCGCCGCGGCCGTCGCCCTGGCCGAGGGCCTGGAGTGCGTCACCCTGCGCCGGATCGGTGAGGAACTCGCCGTCCGCCCGGGACTGATCAGCCATTACTTCCCCTCGGCCGAGGACCTCGTCGCCGAGGCGTTCGGCAGCGCCGCGACCGAGGAACTCGACCGCCTCCTCCCGGCCGGGCGCCCCGAGGGCACGCCCACGGGCGACCTGGCCCGCTTCCTCGCCCGCACCTCGGGGGAGGCGTACGACGCCATCAGCCGGCTCTGGATCAACGCCCGCCACCTCAGCCGCTACCGGCCCGTGCTCCGCGACCGGGTCGCGCGGCAGGAGGCCGCCTGGCGCGGACGGCTGGAGACCCTGGTCCGGGACGGCGTGGCCGCCGGCGAGTTCCGCACGGCCGACCCCCTGGCGGCCACCATCCAGATACTCGTCGTCCTGGACGGGCTGGGCGCCCATGTCAACACCGCGACGCCGGAGCGCCCGGCCGCGGTGCTCCGGATGGCCGCCACGACCGCCGAACGCGAACTCGGCCTGCCGCCCGGCGCGCTCGACCGGACCGCCGACTGAGCCCCGCCTCCCGCCGGCCTCCCCTGCCCGTTCCCTCCTCGCGTTCCCTCCTCCCGTTCCGCTGCCCGTGCCCTCTGTCCGTGCCCCCTGCCCGTGCCCTGTCCGTTCCCCTGCCGGCTCTCCCCGTGAAGCCCCCCCGTGAGTCAAGGAGCCCGCGTGCCCGCCGATCTCGTCCTGCTATCCGCCCGGCTGCTCGACCCCGGTACGGGCCGCTTCCTTCCGCACACCGCGCTCGCCGCCGACGAGGGGCGGATCAGCTTCCTCGGCGACGACCGGGACGCCCGCGCCCTGGCCGGACCCGGCACCACCGTGCTCGACCTGCGCGGCGCGGTCGTCACCGCGGGCCTGACCGACGGCCATCTGCACCCGGTCTCCGGCGCCGAGCGCACCATGGGCGTCGACCTGTCCGGCTGCCGCGACCTGGACGCCGTACGCACCGCGCTCGCCGGGGCGGCACGGGAGCTGGCGCCGGGCGCCTGGCTGCGCGGCTGGGGCCTGGACCCCAACGCCTTCGGCACCGCCCCGGTCGGTACCGCGGCCCTCGGCCCCGTCCTCGACGGCGTGCCCGCCCTCATCGACCTGTTCGACGCCCACTCGGCACTGGCCAGCGAACGGGCGCTGGAACTGGCCGGTGTCGACGGGCCGCGCACCTTCGAACAGGGCTCGGAGATCGTCTGCGACGCCGACGGCCGGCCCACCGGCCTGCTGCTGGAGGACGCGGCCTGCGCCCTCGTCGAGTCCGTCGCCCCCCGGCCCACCGAGGCGGCGGTACGCGCCCGGACCGCGGAGGTGCTGGCCGCCATGGCCGCGTCCGGCCTCACCGGCGGGCACGCCATGGACGCCAACGGGGACAGCCTCGCCGTCTACGCAGCCCTGGAGGCCGAGGACGCCCTGCCCCTGCGGCTGCGGATCGCCCCCTGGTGCCGGCCGGAGGCGGACGACGCCGCCGTCGGCGAACTGGTCCGGCTCCAGGGCACCGGCGGTGCCCTGTGGCGGGTGGCGGGCGTGAAACTGTTCATGGACGGCACCATCGACAACGGCACCGCCTGGCTGGAGACCCCCGACTGCCACGGCGAGTCCGGCCACGCCCACTGGCCCGACCCGCGGCGGTACACCCAGGTGATCACGGCCCTCCACCGGGCCGGAGTGCCCACGGCCACCCACGCGATCGGCGACGCGGCCGTACGCCATGTGCTCGACTCCGTCGAGAAGGCACAGGCGGACGGTCCGAGCGCGGTGCGCCACCGGGTCGAGCACATCGAGACCGTCCCGGACGACAGCGTCCGGCGCTTCGCGCCGCTCGGGGTCGCCGCCTCGATGCAGCCGACGCACTGCTGCGAGTTCACGCGGGCGGACCACACCGACAACTGGTCCCGGCGGCTCGGTGCGGAGCGGGCCGGGCGGGCGTTCCGCTGCCGTGATCTGTGGGAGGCCGGGGCGCGGGTCGTCCTCGGCTCCGACTGGCCCATCGCGCCGTACCCGCCGCTCCAGGTCATGGCCGGGGCCCGGCACCGCCGCCCCGCCGACCTCTCCCTGCCCCCGCACGGCCCCGGCCAGGCCCTCACCGCCCTCCAGGCGCTCCAGGGCATGACCGTCAACGCCGCCTGGGCCGCCGGCGAGGAGGACCACGCCGGCCGGCTCGCCGTCGGCCGCCGCGCCGACCTCACCGCCCTGGCCGACGATCCGCTGCGGGTGCCCGACACCGCACTGGCCGATCTGCCGGTGGTGCTCACGGTGGTGGCGGGGCGGGTCACGCACCGGGCGGCGCGCCTCTAGGGGGCTTCCCCCTGGCCCGACGAGCCGGGGCCGGCCCGCCGCTTACGGCGGGCGCGGCGGGCCTCCGGCAGCAGGGGCAGCAGGGAGAGGACGACGACCAGCGCGACCAGCGGCAGCAGATAGTCGTCGATGTGCGGGACGGAGGCACCCAGGGTGTACCCGGCGAGGACCAGCGTCTGCGACCACAGCACACCGCCCACGGTCTGCCAGAGCGTGAAGGTCCGCACCGGCACGCCCAGCGCCCCGGCCACGGGGTGCAGGACCGACCGCAGCAGCGGCACGAACCGGCCGATCACCAGCGCCTTGCCGTGGCCGTAGCGCGCCAGCAGCCGCTCCGCCCGCGCCGCCGCGCCCTTCACCCGCACGCTGGACGTGCGCGTCAGCAGCGCCCGCCCGCCGCGTTGCCCGATCAGGTACCCCACCTGGCCGCCCGCCACCGCCCCGACCGCCGCGCACAGCAGCACCTGCCACAGTGCCAGCCGCGGCGGCTGATGGGCGCTGCCCGCACACAGCACCCCGGCCGGGAACAGCAGCGTGTCACCGGGCAGGAAGAAGCCGACGACCAGCAGCCCCGACTCGGCGAAGATCACCACCAGGACGCCCAGCGCCCCGAAGGCGGCCAGCACCGAGGCGCTGTCCATCGGGTTGACGGCGATCACCGGCCGAGCCTCCTGGCCTCCTCGGGGACCTGTCCGCTCCCCAGCATCGCCTGCCCGGCGCACCCGTGCGACGCCGGCCGCGGAGGTCAGTCGTACGAGATGTGCCGCGACCGCAGGAGGATGACGTCGCCGTCGACGGTGAGGACGTCCTCCAGCAGGCAGCTGGGCCAGATGTCCGGGACCTTCTCCCCGCGCCGGGTCCGCACGACCAGCGCGTAGAGGGTGGCCCGGACCGAGTCGTCGGGCAGCGGTGTCAGCACGATCTGGGTGAAGTAGTGCCGCCTGGTGACCAGGTCGTCCTTCGTCGCCTCCCGGTGGGCCTCGGCGGTGGCGAGGATGCCCGCCCGGGTGCGGGCCGGCGGGGCGTCGGGGGAGTGGTGGAAGACCGCGTCCTCGGTGAACGTGTCCACGTATTCCTTGAAATTCCCGCTGTCCAGTGCGTGCGTCTGACGGGCGTAGAAGTGCTGTACCCGGGCGTACAGCTCCGGCGTCACCTGCCGCATCGTCGAACTCCTCCGTGAAGCGCCGTGGCGAATGGTCCGGGACGGAACCTATGTCCGGGTGCTGGAGGCGGAGTGGAACAGCGCTGAACGCCGTACCGGCGACGCGTCGCCCGGTCCGGCGGGCTGGAGCGGTGTTCCAGACGGGTTCCAGCGCGCGGGCCGAGGATCGGGCACCGACGGATGCGGCACTGCTGGAGAGGACGCTGATGCGCTGATGCCGGGAAACGAAGACGGTCTGGCCGGTCTGGTCGCTGCGGGACGCCGGCTGGCGGGAACGGCCGCACCGCACGCGCCGAAGTCGGAGACGGCCCGGCGGCTGACGCCGGAGGTGGCGGACGCCATCGTGGAGGCAGGGTTCCCCCGCCACTTCGTGCCCGCCCGCTGGGGCGGCACCGAGGGAACCTTCGCCGACTGTGTGCGGGCGGCGGCGCACACCGCGGAGGGCGATCCGTCCGCCGCCTGGGTGGCCTCGGTCGTCGCCTCGCTCGGCCGGATGGCCACCTATCTGCCCGAGGCCGGGCAGCAGGCCCTGTGGCAGGCGACGCCGGACACCTTCATCGCCTGCGGTCTGGTGGCGAGCGGCACCGCCGTGGAGGAGGACGAGGGCTGGCGGGTGAGCGGCGTCTGGCAGTACGTCAGCGGCGTGCACTTCTCCGACTGGGCCCTCGTCGCGTGCCCCGTGCCGGCCGGCGACGGCGGGCACGAGGTGCGCTTCCTGCTGGTGCCCCGGTCGGCGTACACCGCCGAGGACAGCTGGTTCACGGTCGGCATGCGGGCCACCGGAAGCGACAGCCTGCGCATCGAGGGGGCCTTCGTGCCCAGGGAGTTCTCCTTCCCCCGCGGCGCGCTGCTGGCCGGTACGCCCCCCGAGGGCGCGCCCCGCGCCTCCGCCGTGCCGCTGCGCGCCGTGAGCGGGCTGACGTTCGCCGGTCCGGTCCTCGGCGCGGCGCGCGGCGCGCTGCGGGCCTTCGGCGCCGACCTGGCGGGCCGCCGGGCGAGCGGCCCCGGCCACCGGGTGCTGGCCGGGAACGACGCCGCCGCGCAGACCGCGCTCGCCCGCGGCCTCGCCCGCGCCGAGGCCGCCGGGCTGCTGCTGGACCAGGCCGCGGCGGCGGCGGACGACGGCGTCGGGCCGGGCACCGACACGGCCCGGCTCGCGCTGCACCACGCCGTGGCCGCCGAACTGCTCGCCGACACCGTCCAGGATCTCCTGCGGCTGTCCGGCACCTCGTCCCACGACCAGCGGGCGCCGTTGCAGCGCTTCTGGCGGGACGCGACCACCGCGGCCAGCCACGCCGTGCTGCGGCTGGAGCCGGCGGGCCGGGAGTACGTGGACGCGCTCGTGGCCGGGCACGCCTTCGACGGCGCGCACACCGAGGAAGGGGAGGCGGGGCGTTGACGATCACCCCGGGGAAGATCGTCCTGCCGGGCTCGGTCGAGCCCGTGCGCTGGACGGTGGAGGCGGGCCGGTTCCTGCTGCGCGGCACGGACACCGGCGGGCTGTTCTCACTGATGGAGTTCATCACCCCGCCCGACGGGGGCCCGCCGCTGCATCTGCACGAGAACGAGGACGAGACCTTCGTCGTGACCAGCGGGGCCTACGAGTTCCGGCTCGGGGACCAGCGGTACGAGGGCGGCGTGGGCACCGTGGTCTACGGGCCCCGCGGCACCGGCCACGCGTTCCGGAACATCGCCGGTACGACCAGCACGATGCTGTGTTTCGCCACGCCGGGCGGCGCCGAGCTGATGTTCGAGGAGCTGATCGAGCTGCGCAGCAGTGAGCCGAAGCTCACCTGGCAGGACATCCTGGGGCTGGCCGCCAAGCACCGGATCAGCTATCCCGAGGGTCCGCCGCCCGGACGCGGCTGACCTCCCCGGCGTACCGCGTCCGCCCCGCGAGCCCCGAAGGCCGTGCGGGGCGGACGCTCCGCTGTGTGCGGACCGGGGCCCGGTCAGGCCTCGACGGCCGCGTCCTCGCTCGCGGGCTCGGGCGCGGGCGCGTTGGCGCGGGCCACCGTCCTGGTGATGACGTGGATGAGAAGGGTCATCAGGAACGTGATGCCGAACGCCGCCCACGCCGAGACCTCGGCCGCGTGCGCGTACGCGCCGGTGCCCGAGCCGCCGCCCAGCGTGGCGAAGAACAGGGTGCCCACGCAGGCGAGACCGGTGACGCTGGCGAACTGCTGGAACGTGGACAGCATGCCGGACGCCACACCCGCCTGCGCCGGCTCGACGGTGGACAGCGGCACACCCACCAGCGACGGCAGGATCAGGCCGTTGCCCAGGCCCATCAGCGTGAGGGCGACGAGGAGCACCGGCACCGAGTTGCCGTCGCCGACGACGTTCAGGCCCACCGCGACGACCAGGACGCTCACCGTGGTGACCGCCGAGCCCAGCGTCATGATCCAGAGCCCGTACGAGGCGATGAGCCGCCGTCCGATCAGCGAGGTGACCATGGCACCGACCGCGAGCGGCACGAAGCACAGGCCGGCCCGCAGCGGGCTGAGTCCGAGACCGTCCTGCACGAAGAGGCTGAGCACGAAGCTGATGCTCATGAAGAAGAGCATGAAGGCGGCGTTCATCGCCATGCCGACGTTGAAGACACGGCTGCGGAAGAGTGTCACGTCGAGCAGCGGCTGACCGCCCGTCCGGCTGATCCGGTGCTCCCAGCGGACCGTGAGGACCAGCGTGGGCACGGCGGCCACGAGGAACACCCAGATCCAGCCGGGCCAGCCGAGTCCCCGGCCGAAGATCAGCGGGACCAGGGCCAGCCCGAGGGAGCCGGAGACGCCCGCCACACCGACGAGGTCCAGCCGGGGCCGCTTGTCCGTGGCCGTCCGGGGCAGCAGCCGGTGGCCGAGCGTCACGAGCACGGCGCCCACCGGCACGTTGACCAGGAAGATGGTCCGCCAGCCGAGGCCGGCGACGTCCGCGACCAGCAGCAGACCGCCGACGATCTGGCCGAAGATGCCGGCGAGGCCGGCCGTGACGCCGTACCAGGACAGGGCCCGTGGGCGCTCCTCCGGCGGGAAGATCACGGTGACCAGGGCGAGCATCTGCGGCACCATCGCCGCCGCCGCGAAGCCCTGGAGCAGCCGGCTCACCACGAGCTGGGCCGGGGTCTGGGACGCGGCGCAGAGAGCGGACGCCAGGGTGAAGGCGGTCATGCCGCCCAGGAACATCTTGCGGTAGCCGATCAGATCGCCGAGCCTGCCGCCCGTCACCAGGCCGGTCGCGTACACGAAGACGTAGCCGCCGACGACGAGTTCGAGCGCGGCCTCGCCGGCGTGCAGATCGTGGCGTAAGGACGGAAGCGCGACGTTGACCACCTGCGCGTCGAATCCGTACATGAAGAAGGCGGACATGATGACGGGCAGGGTGAGCCAGCGCCGTGTGTTGTCGGCCTGCACGGTACCTCCTCGGTGAAATGTGAAGAATCTGTGGACGGTAATTCCGGGAAATGAATTCGCAATCCTAAAGGAATTGCGTCACGGGGAGTCGTTTCATGTCACAGGGGTTCGGGATATTACCCTGAATAAGTTGTGCATATAGCAAGGACGGGGTAAAAATGTGCACCTGACCAGGGTGATTGGCGTGAACCTTGCGGTGCCGCGTACCTGCTGTTAGCGTGATCAAGATCGGCTTTCCGGGCGTCGGCTGAATGAATGTGACGGACGGCCGGATTCGATGTATTACGCCTTTCTGGGAGTGTTCGATAATGGGGGATTCGTACATCGTTGGGGTGGTTCACGGGCACCCGTTGATCCGCTGGGCCATGGACCGGATCCTGAGCAGCGACCCGGCCATCACCGTCATCACCGTCATTCCCGACCTCGACGGCCGCGGGCTTCCCGAGCTGGACGCCGTCGTCACCGACTCCCCGCTTCCGGCGCGCATCGGGTGCCGGGTGCCCGACGCCAAGGTGCTGATGCTCGGACCCGACGACCGGCCCTCGCCGCAGGAACTCATCGCCTCCGTCCGGGCCGTGCTCGGCACCCCGGCGGCCGAGGGCGGTGACCGGCAGATCCCGCTGACGGTCCGTGAGCGCCAGGTCCTGCGCCATCTCGCGGCCGGCCTGACGCAGCGGCAGGTGGCGCGCCGGCTGCAGATCAGCCCCCACACGGTGGACACGTACGTCAGACGGATACGCAAGAAGACGGGGCCGGGAAACAAGGCGTACCTCACCCGGGCCACCCTGGTGCAGCGGGTGTGACATCGGGTGGGAGCATACATGTTGTGTCGTCAGCGACGGCTGACACCAGATGTTGTGTCTCCGATGGGTCGGCGGTTCGGACACCCCGTGAAGCGGGCGGCCCTTACCGCGTTTCCAGAGCGCTTCCAGAGCCTGCGGCGAGGCTGATCCCGGCAGTGCCCGGTCGGGGCACGGGCTCCGGCGTGCGCCGGGGGAAGCGAAAGGTGATCAAAGATGGCTGAAAGTCGGTCCGTCACCCACAGCATCGAGATCGAGGCACCGGCGACGGCGGTGTACGGCCTGGTGGCCGACGCCGCACGCTGGCCGGTGGTCTTCGGGCCGACCGTCCACGTCGACCTGCTGGAGCACGGCCCCGCCGAGGAACGCTTCCGGATCTGGGCCTTCGCCAAGGGCGCGGTGGCGTCCTGGTCCTCGCGCAGGCACTTCGACACCGAGAATCTGACGGTCGGGTTCCGGCAGGAGCGCAGCGTGCCGCCCATCGCGTCGATGGGCGGGCTCTGGGAGTTCCGGGATCTGGGCACGGACGGGGCGGGCGGAAGCCGGACACGGGTGCTCTTCCGGCACGACTTCACCCTCGCCGAGGACACCCCCGAGACCCTCCGGCGGATCACGGAGATCCTCGACCAGAACAGTACGGCGGAGTTGCAGGCACTCAAGGACGTGGCCGAACTGGGCGTTCCGGTGGACGAGTTGGTGTTCTCCTTCGAGGACACCGTGGAGTACGAGGGGGAGCCGGAGCCCGCCTACCGGTTCGTGTACGACTGCGCGGCCTGGCCGCGGCGGCTGCCGCACGTCGAGGCCCTCGACGTCACCGAGGACGTACCGGGCGTCCAGCACATGGAGATGGAGACGAGGGCCGCCGACGGCACCACGCACCGCACCACGTCGGTGCGGGTGTGCATGCTCGGCGAGCGGATCGTCTACAAGCAGACCAAGCTGCCCGAGGTCCTCCTCGGGCACAGCGGCAGCTGGCACTTCACCAGGACCGCGGACGGCCGGGCCGCCATCACCTCCCGGCACCTGGTGATGCTCGACCCCCGCCGGGTGGCACCGGGCGGCCTCGCGGCGTTCCGGGACCAGGTCGAGTCGACGCTGAAGCGCAGCAGCCGCACCACGATGGAGGCGGCCCGCGCCGCCGCGCTCGGGGAGCCCGCGGCACCCGTGCCCGGCGCCTGAGACGCCGGACGCCCCGGCGGGCCCGTGCCGGACGAGGAAGGCCGCACGCCCCGCCGGACCGGCGTCGGACGAGGAAGATCGCACGTCCTGCCGGACCGGCGTCGGCCGTGAAGGCCCGGTCCGCCGTCCGGCCCGCGTCGGACGGTGAAGCCGGAGCCGGTCCGCGCGACCGCGGTCGCGCGGACCGGCAGCGACGCGGCGAACCGCGCCGGCCGTCGCCCCGAGAGGCACGGACGCGGCGCGGCGGGGGTCAGGCCCGGACGGGGGCGGGAGCGGGGGTGCCCCGGGTGGCGGACAGGTCGAAGGCCCGGGCCGCCTTGCGGATCAGCTCCAGCCGTCCGCCGTGGTCGGTGCGCGCGGGGGAGAGCATCACCGTCAGCGTCGTCGCCCCGGCCGCGGCGAACTCCCGCATCCGCTCGGCGACCCGCTCCACCGGACCGATCAGGGAGACCCGGTCGATCAGCTCGTCGGGTACGGCCTGCGCGGCCCTGGCCAGGTCGCCCTCGGCGGCCCGCCGGTGGAACTCGGTCATGGCGGCGCCGTACCCGAGCCGGCGGGCCAGCGCCGTGTACACGTTGCGCTCCGGGTCGCCCATGGCGAGGAAGTGCGCGTAGTGCCCGCGCAGCCGCTGCACACCTTCGGCCACATCGTCGACGAACAGGGTCGGCACGCTCGGCGCCACCTCGAACCCGGTCATGTCCTTGTGCGCGCGCGCCCGCCCGTCGCCCAGGTCCCGCACCGCGTCCACCAGTGACTCCGGCGAGACGAACGCACCGATCCAGCCGTCGGCGATCTCGCCGGTCAGCCGCAGGTTCCGGCCGCTCAACGCCGCCAGGTACAGGGGGATGCGGGCGCCGCCGGCATCCGGGAGGTGCAGCGGTGCCGCGTCCCGGCCACCCGCCGGCAAGCGGTAGTGCGCACCGTCGTACCGCACCGGCCCGCCGCTCAACGCGGCACGGACGATCTCCACGTACTCCCGGGTCCGCGACAGCGGCCTGTCGAACGGCACCCCGTACCAGCCGTCGGACACATCGGGATTGGACACACCGAGGCCCAGCCGGAACCGGCCCCCGCTCAGCGCGTCGAGCGTCACGGCGGTGAGCGCGGCGAGCCCGGGGGAGCGGGCCGGGATCTGCATCACGCCCGAGGCCAGCCCGATGGTCCGGGTCTGCCCGGCGACCAGGCCGAGCACGCTGGCCGCGTCGCTGCGGTAACCCTCTCCGCAAATGACGAGATCGAATCCGGCGCGCTCCGCGCAACGCGCCAGTTCTCCGGCGTTTTCATGGACGAGATGTGCGGCGATGCGCATACGGAAAACCTTTCGCGAGGAGGGGGGATCCGGGACGGGGAGCCGGTCGCACACAGCCTCCGCGCGCGCCCTGTATTCGCGATGGAGACAGCCTGGACCTCGGCTCGGCACGCATTGATTCCGGGCGGCTCCAGAACTCTTCCGCAGCCGCTCCAGAAGCGCCCGAATACTTGTCGAATGCAGGCAACGAAAAGCGATCGGGAAGCGGCCGGCCGACAGGACGGCGGCGATCCCCGCCAGGAGGAGACAGCATGATTGTGGTGACCGGGGCGACCGGAAACGTCGGTCGGCATGTGGTCTCGGACGTCACCGCGGCCGGTCACCCGGTCCGCGCCGTGACCCGGAACGCCGCCGGTGCCCCACCCGCCCCCGGCGCGCAGGTCGTCGAGGCGAACCCGGCCGACCCCGCGACGATGGAAGAGGCGCTGGACGGAGCGACCGCCCTCTTCCTCAACTATTCGGCGGTCCGCGAGTCGACCCCCCAGCTCCTGGCGCTGGCCAGGAAACAGGGCGTGCGCCGGGTGGTCCTGCTGTCGTCCGCGGCCATCGAACGCGAACCGGGCGCCCCCGCCAACCCGATCGCCCGGCTGCACCGCACCCTGGAAGAGGCCGTGGAGGAGTCCGGTCTCGACTGGACCTTCCTGCGCCCCGACATGTTCGCCGTCAACACCATCCGGTTCTGGGGCGCGCAGATCCGTGACCACGGCGTGGTCCGCGCCGCCTACGGCGACGCCGCCCTCGCACCGATCGACGAGCGGGACGTGGCGGCCGTCGCGGCGACCGCGCTGACCGACCCCTCCCGCCGCCACACGGGACAGCGGTACCTCCTCACCGGGCCCGAGGCCCTCACCCAGCGCCGGATGGTGGAGCTGATCGGCGCCGCCCTCGGCCGGCCGCTGCGCTTCGAGGAGCTGACCCGCGAGCAGGCCGTCGCCGAGATGGCCGGGCTCGGCGTGCCCGAACCGGTCGCGCAGGGCCTGCTCACCATGCACGAGGGGTTCACCCGCGAGCCCATGCCCGTCGCCGAGCCGACCCGGCTCATCACCGGAAAGCCGGCCCACACCTTCGAGCAGTGGGCCCGGCTGCACGCGTCCGACTTCACCGCCGACACCACCGCCGCCTGAGGGACACCCCCGTGCGGACGGCAGCCCGAGAGGAAACAGGAACACGGATGAATCGACGTACGGTCATCACAGGACTCGCGGTGCGCACGCCCGGTGGTGGCAGCACCAAGGAGTTCTGGGACCTGATCAGCAACGGCCGGTCCGCCACCCGGATCATCACCCGCTTCGACCCCTCGCCGTACCGGTCGCAGGTGGTCGGTGAGTGCGA
Organism: Streptomyces sp. NPDC038200; assembly: GCF_055600785.1. Lineage (NCBI taxonomy): Bacteria > Bacillati > Actinomycetota > Actinomycetes > Kitasatosporales > Streptomycetaceae > Streptomyces > Streptomyces sp. NPDC038200. The sequence continues at coordinate 121,171 of NZ_JBVJYH010000014.1, read as the reverse complement.
CTTCGACCCGCGGCTGGAGAATCTGACGCCGCGGGAGATCCGGCGCATGGACCGGGCCGCGCAGCTCGGCGTGGTCTGCGCGCGGGAGGCACTGGCGGACAGCGGGCTCGACGCCCAGGCCCTGGACCCGGCGAAGGTCGCCGTCAGCGTCGGCAGCGCCATCGGCTCGCCGACCAGCCTGGAGCACGAGTACCGCGTCCTGTCCGACGGCGGGCGCCACTGGGAGGTCGACGAGGCCTATCTGTCGCCGCACATGTTCGACTTCATGGTGCCGAGCGCCATCGTCAAGGAGGTCGCCTGGGCGGTCGGGGCCGAGGGCCCCGCCATGATGGTCTCCGACGGCTGCACCTCCGGCATGGACGCGATCGGACACGCCCGTGACCTGATCACCGAGGGCAGCGCCGACATCGTCCTCGCCGGCGGCACGGACGCCTCCATCTCCCCGATGGTGGTGGCCTGCTTCGACGCGATCAAGGCCACGACACCGCGCGTCGACGAACCCGAGCGGGCCTGCCGGCCGTTCGACCGGACCCGCAACGGGTTCGTCCTCGCCGAGGGCGCCGCCATGCTGGTCCTGGAGGAGTACGAGCACGCCCGCCGCCGCGGCGCCCGGATCTACGGAGAGGTCGCCGGCTACGCCACCCGCTGCAACGCGTACCACATGACCGGCCTCAAGACGGACGGGACCGAGATGGCCGAGGCCATCCGGCACGCCCTGGACGAGGCCCGGGCCGACCCCACCGACGTCGACTACATCAACGCCCACGGCTCCGGCACCACCCAGAACGACCGCCACGAGACCGCCGCGTTCAAGCGCAGCCTGGGCGAGCACGCCTACCGCACGCCCGTGAGCGGCATCAAGTCGATGATCGGGCACTCCCTCGGCGCCATCGGCGCCATCGAGATCGTCGCCTGCGCCCTCGCCCTGGCCCACGACGTCGTCCCGCCGACGGCCAATCTGCACGACCCGGATCCCGCCTGCGACCTGGACTACGTGCCCCTGACGGCCCGTGAGGCGGAACTCGACACCGTGCTCAGCGTGGGCAGCGGCTTCGGCGGCTTCCAGAGCGCCGTCGTGCTGCACGGTCCCCGGAAGGCGGCGGCATGACGAAGCGCACCGTGGTGACGGGCATCGGCGTGATCGCCCCCAACGGCCTGACCACCGAGGACTACTGGGCCGCCACCCTGGAGGGCCGCAGCGGCATCCGGGAGATCGCGTTCGGCGACACCCGCTACTCCGCGCGGTTCGGCGGCCGGATCGCGGACTTCGACGACAAGCGGCACATCCCCAGCCGGCTGCTGCCGCAGACCGACCGGATGACCCGCCTCGCGCTGTACGCCGCCGAGTCGGCCTTCCGCGACGCCGAGCTGGAACCGGAGGCCGTCGAGGGCTACGGCAGCGGCGTCACGCTGTCCAACGCGGCCGGCGGGTTCGCGCTCAGCCACCGTGAGCTGAAGAAGCTCTGGGGCGAGGGCCCGAAGTCGGTCAGCGCGTATCTCTCCTTCGCCTGGTTCTACGCCTGCAACAGCGGCCAGATCTCCATCCGGCACGGGCTGCGCGGCCCGAGCGCCGCGCTGGTGGCCGAGCAGGCCGGCGGGCTCGACGCGATCGGCTACTCGCGGCGCAGCGTGCGCCGCGGCACCCGGACGATGCTGACCGGCGGCGTCGAGTCGGCGCTGGACCCCTGGGGGTGGATCTCGCACATCTCCAGTGGCCGGGTCGCCCGTTCCGGCACCGCCGACCGGGCCTACCTCCCCTTCGGCGCCGAAGCCGGCGGCTACGTCCCCGGCGAGGGCGGTGCCGTCCTGGTGCTGGAGGACGAGGACGAGGCCGACAGCCGCCGGGCGCCGCGCCGGTACGGCGAGATCGCCGGGTACGCGGCCACCTTCGACCCGGCGCCCGGCACCGGCCGGCCGCCCGGTCTGCGCCGGGCCGCCGAGAACGCCCTCGCCGACGCCGGGCTGGCCCCCGGGGAGATCGACGTCGTGTTCGCGGACGGCGCGGGCAGCCCCGACCTCGACCGGGCCGAGGCGGAGGCGATCAGCGCGGTCTTCGGACCGCGGGCCGTGCCCGTCAGCGTGCCCAAGGCACTGGTCGGCCGGCTCTACGCGGGGGGCGCCCCGCTGGACGTCGCCACCGCGCTGCTGGCCATCCGCGACGACGTGATCCCGCCGGCCCCCGCCACCGTCGAGCCCGACCCGGAGTACGGCATCGACCTGGTCGTCGGCGCACCGCGCCAGGTCCCGGTGCGGCGCGCCCTCGTACTGGCCCGCGGCCGGGGCGGCTTCAACTCCGCCGTGGTGGTCACGGCGGCCTGAACAGCACCGGAATCCGCGAACACCCCCTCAGGAGACAGGAGACACCATGTCCGCATCCGCTTCCGAACTCACCGTCGACAGCCTGCGCGCCATCCTCGTCGAGGTCGCCGGCCAGGACGAGTCGTTCGACGCCGACACCGACATCGCCACCATGACCTTCGACGAGCTGGGCTACGACTCGCTGGCCCTGATGGAGCTGTCGGCCACCATCGAGCAGCGGTTCGGCATCACGATCGACGAGGAGGAGCTGTCCAGCCTGTCCACGCCGGAGGCCCTCGTCCTGTTCGTGAACGGCATGCTGGCCGAGGTGTCGTGAAGCTGCCCGCACCGCTCGGCCTCGCCGGGCACACCTGGTACCCGCAAGGCCGCGACCTCACCGCCGACGCGGTCCGGGAGGGCCGCGTCGACGCCAAGACCGCACGCGAACTCGGTTACGAGGGGCTGCTGCTGTCGGCGGACACGGCACCGCCCGACATGGCGGTCCGGGCCGCCCGGCCGCTGCTCGAACGCATCGGCTGCCCGCCGGACGCCCTGGGCACGCTGTTCCACGCCAGCATCCACTACCAGGGCCACGACATCTGGTCGGCCCCCCACTACATAGCCCGCGAACTCGGCAGCACGGCCCAGCCCGTCGGCCTGCTCCAGCAGTGCAACGGCGGGGCCACCGGGATCGAACTCGCCGCGACGGCACTGCTGGCGGACCCGGAGTGCGGGCCGGGCCTCGTCACCACCGCCGACCGCTTCGAGCCGCCGGTGTGGGACCGCTGGCTCGGGGACTTCGGCATGGCCGTGGGCGACGCCGCCACCGCGGTTCTCGTGCACCGGGGCGACTACCCGGCGGACCTCCTGCTGCACGCCACCGGCACGGTGTCGGTACCGGAACTGGAGGAGATGCACCGCGGGAACGACACCCTCAACACCGCGCCGCTGGAACACAGCCGGGTGATCGACGTCCGCCGCACCAAGCGGGCCTTCATCCGGCGCCACGGCATCGACCGGTTCTACAAGGCCGCCCACCAGGGTGTCCGCCGGGCCGTGGCGGAGAGCCTCGCCCACGCCGGCCTCGCACCCGACGATCCGCGCCTGCGCTGGGCGGTCCTGCCCCGGCTCGGCAAGAAGGCGATGGAGGAGGCGTACATCCCGCCCCTGGTGCAGGTCACCCCCGCCGAGCTGCTGGACCTCGGCACCCCCACCGGCCACCTGGGCGCCGGCGACCTGAACGCCTCCCTCACCCAGCTGGCCCGCGAGGAGCGGCTGGCACCCGGCGAGTTCGCGCTGATCCTCAACAGCGGCGGCGGGTTCACCTTCAGCAGCTTCGTCGTCGGGCGGCCCTGACCGGCGCCGCGCCGTACGGCACAGCCTTCCGGCACCTCTTCGAGAGCCCACCATCCAGAAGGGACACGACCCATGCCCGTGGGAATCCTCCGGGTCGGCGGTCACACACCCGCCGAAGTCGTCAGCAACGAGCGGATAGCCGAGTGGAGCGGCACCACCCCCGAGTGGATCGCCGAGCGCACGGGCATCCGGGAGCGCCGCTACGCCGACGCGCACACCACCACCTCCGACCTCGCCGCCCACGCCGTGCGCCAGGTCTTCGCCGAGGCCCCCGACGCCCCGGAACGCATCGGCGGCATCATCGTCGCCACCTGCACCCCGGACGTGCCCCAGCCCGCCACCGCGGCGGTCCTCCAGCACAAGCTGGGCCTGCGCGACGTCCTCGCCTTCGACATCAACGCCGTCTGCAGCGGCTTCCTCTACGGGCTCACCCTCGCCGACGGGCTGCTGAGCCGGACCACCCGGCAGGACCAGCTGCTCCTGGTCGGGGCGGACAAGTTCTCCACCATCATGGACCGGAGCGACCGGCGCACGGTCTCGCTCTTCGGCGACGGCGCCGGGGCGGTGCTGCTCGGCCGGGTCCCGGACGGCTACGGTCTGCTCGCCTCGCGTCTGGTCTCCAACGGAGAGCTGCACCACTACGTCGGCGTCGAGGCCGGCGGCACCCGCGCACCGCTGGACGAGGCGGCCCGGGCGGCGGGCGACCACCTGCTGCGCATGGACGGGCGCGCGGTGAAGGACTACGCGGTGACCACGATGCGCAAGCTCGTCGAGCAGGTCCTCGACGACAGCGGACTGTCCGTGGAGGACATCGACCGCTTCGTCTTCCACCAGGCCAACACCCGGCTGCTGGAGGCGTTCGCGGCCGACCTGGGCATCGACCCGGCCCGGGTCCCGCTCACCGCGCCCCGCCTCGGCAACACCGCCGCGGGCTCCATCCCGCTGACGCTGCGGGCGACGGCGGACGAGCGGCCCCTCCGGCGCGGCGAGCACCTGCTCTTCGCCGCGGTGGGCGGCGGCATGACGGCGGCGGCCGCGGTCCTGCGTTGGTACTAGCCACCACGAAACGTCGGACACAGAGGGCGACAGGGAGAAGGAAGACATGCGTCTCGCAGGCCGTGTGGCCGTGATCACCGGCGGCACGAAGGGCCTCGGCCTGGCCATCGCCACGGCCTTCCTCGCCGAGGGGGCCCGGGTGGTCTGCGCCGCCCGCAACCCCCACGACATCGGCAAACTGGAGGCGGAGGCGCCCGACCGCGTCCTCTACCGCCCCGCGGACGTCGCCGACGAGCAGTCCGTACGGGACCTGATGAACGCCGCGGTGGAGCACTTCGGCGGGCTGGACGTGCTCGTCTGCAACGCCGGCACCAGCCGGGACGGCAAGATCGTGCGGCTGGGGCTGCCCGAGTGGCAGGAGACCGTGGCCACCAACCTCACCGGCACCTTCCTGTGCACCAGGGAGGCGGCACGGCACATGACGGAGCGGGGCACGGGCCGGATCGTCACCGTGTCGTCCAGCCTGGCCGGCCGGGTCGCGCTGGGCGCGGCGGCCTACAGCGCCAGCAAGGCGGCGGTGGAGATGTTCACCCGGACGGCCGCGGCGGAGCTGGGCCCCAAGGGGATCCACGTCAACTGCCTCTCGCCCGGCTATGTGGACGAGGGCATGGGCAAGCGGTTCTCCGCCGACCCGGCCGTCTGGGACGCGCACAAGTCCCGGCTCTCCCTGGGCCGCATGGGCCGGGCCTCGGAGATCGCGGACGCCGCCGTCTACCTCGCCGGCCCGGAGAGCACGTACGTCAACGGGCATGTGCTGGAGGTCGACGGTGGCCTCGCCTAGCCCCACCACACCGGGCACCCCACAGAAAGGGACGACCGTGAACGGCAAGACCGAGGAGCGGCTCGAAGAGCTGGGCGACGGCGTGTACGCCCACGTCCAGCTGGACGGCGGCTGGTGTCTGAACAACTCCGGCATCATCGTGGGCTCCGACTCCACCGTCGTGGTCGACACCGCCGCCACCATGCGGCGCGCCGCCCTCCTGCGCGACACCGTCGCCGGACTGTCCGCGCGGCCGGTCACGACCGTGGTGAACACCCACCACCACGGCGACCACTGCTTCGGCAACTGCGTGTTCGGACCGGAGACGTCGATCGTGGCCCACGATCTGGCGCGCACCGAACTGGACGCCGGCGGGCTCGCCCTGACGAAGCTGTGGCCGGACGTCGACTGGGGTGACGTCAGCCTCAGGCTGCCCGACCTGACGTTCCCGCACCAGATCACCCTGCACCAGGGCGGGCACGAGATCCAGCTGATCCACGTCGGCCCGGCGCACACGACGAACGACATCGTGGCGTGGCTGCCGGGCCCGCGCGTGCTCTTCGCCGGGGACGTGGTGATGAACGGCGCCGCACCGTTCATCCTGATGGGGTCCGTGCAGGGCTCCCTCGCCGCGCTCGAGCGGCTGCGCGCGCTCGACCCGGAGGTGATCGTGCCCGGTCACGGCCCGGTGGGCGGCCCCGGACTACTGGACGCGAACGCCCGCTACCTGCGGTGGATCCAGCGCCTGGCCGCCGCCGGCAGGACGGCGGGACTGACGCCGATCGCCGTGGCGCGCTCCGCCGACTTCGGCGAGTTCGCCGAACTGCTCGACGGCGAACGCATCGTCGGCAACCTGGTCCGCGCCTACGCGGAGGCCGGGGGCGGCGAACCCGGTGAACCTCTCGACGTCATGGCGGCCTTCGGGCAGATGATCGAGTTTCATGGAAGCACCCCGACGTGTTTCGCCTGAAGCTCCGCCCCGCGGCGGACGAACAGCGGCCACACCGCGTCGTCCTCCAGTGCCGGGTCGTTCACCAGGATGGCCTGGCGCAGCGCGGCCATGGCGGGCAGCGGGTCCAGCCCGAACTCGTCCGCCATCCGCGCGCGCAGCTGGTCGCACTGGGCGAGAGCGCGGGTGCGCTGCCCGCAGCGGTAGAGCGCGATGATGTACAGCGCCTGGAGGCCCTCGTGCGAGGGGTACTCGGTGGTCAGCCCGGCGAGTTCGCCCAGCACCTGGTGGTGCCAGCCGAGACGCAGATCGATCTCGATGCGCCGTTCGAGGAGCATCTTGCGGGACTCCTCCAGCCGGGTGACCTCGGCGGACAGCCGCGGCCCGGTCTGCACGTCGGCGAAGGCGGGGCCCCGCCACATGTTCAGGGCCGTCGTGATCCGGGCGTGCGCCGAGAGACAGTCGTTGGCCTGGGCCGCCTTGTGTCCCTCGGCGGCGAGCCGGTCGTACTCGGCGACGTCGAACCGGCCGGGTCCGGCGGCCAGCAGATACCCGCCGCCGTCCCGGCGCAGTATGTCCTTCGGATCGACCCGGTTCCCGGTCGGGGAGGTCGCGGCACCGATGAGCCGGCGCAATTGCATGACGTAGGTGTGCACGGTGGTGGCAGCGGTCCGCGGCGGTCGGTCGTCCCAGAGTTCCGAGATGATGACGGAGCTGGACACGACATTTCCGTTGGATGATCCGAGTAGGGCCAGGAGAGTGCGGGGCTTCGCTGCCTTTGGAACGACATTCTCGCCATTGTTCCGGACGGTGAATGGGCCTAACGCGAAGATATCCACGAAAGAGTCATCCTCTGGTTCGAATTGCGGGCGAGGCAGTCCCCATTGACTGCTTTGCTGTTGATCCTTCCTAGCTGGGACAACGAGGAAACGGAATCTCCGGTCCCGTAAAACCGTGACTTGACGGAACGATAGTTGCCTGTAGGCCTCATCCGTCCCTCCTACGCTGTCAACCGGTTCTGGAGCCCGTATGGAGCTGCACTGGTCCGCACCGGCGCCTAATGATCGGGACGGCGTCACGGATTTCGTCGTAAAGAATCATCGGAATGTGGTCTTGAGGAGGGCCGGGCATGTCCACTCCGGTCGATAGGCAGACGCGGCTGATAAAGGACTTCAAGGAGGTGATGAGCCACTGGGCGAGTGGCGTGACCGTGGTCACCACGGCCGGGCCCGCCGGGCGCCCGCACGGTTTCACGGCCAGTTCCTTCACCGTGGTGTCGCTGGACCCGCCGACCGTCCTGGTGTGTCTGGACCGGGCGGCGGACTGTGCCCCGGCATTCGCCGGTGCCCAGTGGCTGGCCGTCCATATCCTCGGCACCGGACAGCGCGAAGTGGCGGGACGGTTCGCCCGGAAGGGCACGGACAAGTTCGCCGGGCTCGTGACCGAGCCAGGCCGGTCGGGCACGCCGCTGCTGCCCGGTGCCGTGGCGACGCTGGAGTGCCGTACGGTACGGCGGCTCCCGGTGGGGGACCACATCGTGCTCTTCGCCGAGGTGCAGGAGGCCCGCACGGCGACGGCGGAGGACGGGCCGGCCGCGGACCCGCCGCTGCTCTACCACCGCCGCGGCTTCCACGCCCTGGACCGCGGCGACTGAGTGCGGACCACCCTCGCTCCAGGACTGCTCCTGTTCGGGTCCATACCCGGCTGCCAGCCTCGGGGCATGCGATCAATCGCCTTCCTCCTGCCGGGCCAGGGTTCGCAGAGCGCCGGGATGGCCACGCGTCTGTACGCGCACGACGAGGTGTTCGCCGCCGCGATGGACGAGTTCTTCGCCGTCCTCGGCGACAACGGCCGGCACCTGCGCGCCGACTGGCTGTCCGCCGACCCGGTCCTGCCCATGGACCACGTCCAGCGCTCGCAACCCCTGCTGTTCGCCGTCGACCACGCCTACGGACGCCTGCTGCGGTCCTGGGGGATCACTCCGGACGCCCTGCTCGGGCACAGCATGGGCGAGGTCGCGGCGGCCGTGCTCGCCGGCGTCCTCGACTTCGCCGAGACCGCCCGCCTGGTCTGGTGGCGCTGCGAACGTCTCGTGGACGCGCCGGCGGGCGGCATGCTGGCCGTCGCCGCGTCCCCCGACGCGGTACGGCCGCTGCTGCGCGGCCAGGTCGTCGTGGGCGGTGTGAACGCGCCGAAGCAGACCATCGTCGCCGGCCCGCGGGAAGCGCTGGACGAGGTGGCCGGGTCGCTGCGCGCGCAGGGCATCACATGTGCGGCCGTACCCTCGCGGACCCCGTTCCACAGTCCCGCGCTGAACGACTCGGTGCCGGCCGCCCGCGAGGCGTTCGCCCGGATCACGCGCCGGCCGCCGGCCGTGCCCGTCGTCTCCTGCTACACCGCGGCCCCCCTGACCGATGCGGAGGCCATGGACCCCGACTACTGGGCTCCGCAGCCGGCCCGGCCGGTGCTGTTCTGGCCGGCGCTGGAGACGCTGCTCGCCTCGGGCGACCACGTGCTGGTGGAGACCGGGCCGGGCCAGGTGCTGTCCCGGCTGGCCCGCCGCCACCCGGCGGTACGCGCGGGACGCAGCAGCGTGGTGCCGCTGGCACCGGTCCGGCCGGGCGGGGAGGTGGAATCGCTGCGGGCGGCCCGGGAGGCGCTCGCGGCGGCGGCGGAGGCGAGCGCGGTCGGCGGCTGAACCCCCCCGATCTCCCGGGCCCCCTTACTCCCACCCGGCTCCCTTACTCCCACTCGGCCGCCCCCTTCCCCCACCCGGCCACCCCTTGACGGCCTCGCCGTGTCGTGCCCGCGGGCGCCCGCGGCGAGGAGGCATGTCCCACCCGTTCCCCCATTTCGGAGGTCAGTCATGAGAGCAAGAACGCGAGCGGGCGTCGTCGCCGTCGCCGCCGTCCTCGGCCTGAGCACGGTCTGGTCCGTCAGCGCCGCCGGCGAGGAGCGCCCGGCCAAGAGCCCGGCGGCCAAGAGCGGCAGCGTCCCCGAGGAGATGCACCAGCTCGACTTCCTGCTGGGCTCCTGGAGATGCCCCACGACGGTCACGGCGCCGGGCTCCCCGTCGGAGACCAGCGTGGTGGTCGGCACCATCAAGCCGGTGCTGGGGGGTGCCTGGTACCAGTGGGACGCGCTGCGGCTGCCCAACGAGCAGATGCCGCAGAAGGCGCTGTCCCGCTGGATGATCGGCGGCTGGAACGCCACCGACCGGACCTTCACCGCCCTCTACACCGACGACCGCGGCACCTACGGGGTCGAGCACACCGAGCCGGGGGCCGCGTCGGCCGGGCAGGCGAAGTTCACCGGCCGATACACGATGGCCAAGGGCACGTTCACCTTCATCGACGAGTTCACCAAGGTCGACGACGACCACTTCCGTGACGTCATCTCCGCCAAGGACGCGGGCGGCAACGTCGTCCCGGCGGGTTCCGTGGAGTGCTACCGGCGCTGAGCCGGGCGACGCGCGGACACGGCGCTGCGGCCGGCCTGCCGGCCGGCCGCAGCGCCTTTCGCCTGCCGCGGGGCGGTCCGCTCAGTAGTTGCCGAGTCCGCCGCACACGTTGAGCGCCTGGGCGGTGATGGAGGCCGCCACGTCTCCGGCCAGATAGCCGACCAGCCCGGCCACCTCCTGCGGGGTGGTGTACCGGCCGAGCGGGATACGGGTGTTGAACCGCTCCAGCACCTCGTCGGTGCCGATGCCCCACTGCTCGGCGTACCCCTCGCGCACATGCACGGCCATCGGGGTCTCCACGAACCCGGGGCAGACCGCGTTGACGGTGATCCCGGACTTGGCCAGCTCCAGGCCGAGCGCCTTGGTGAAGCCCACCACGCCGTGCTTGGAGGCGGAGTAGGGAGCGGCGAGCACGACGCCCTGCTTGCCGCCCGTGGAGGCGATGCTGACGACGCGGCCGAGGCCCTGCTCCAGCATCCCGCCGGTGGTCAGTGCCTCACGGGTGATCCGGAAGACGCTGTTGAGGTTGGTCTCGATGACGTCCTCCCACAGCTCGTCGGGGATCTCCGCGGTCTTCCCGCCGCCCCCGCGCCCGGCGTTGTTCACGAGCAGGTAGAGCGGTCCGAACCGGTCCCGCGCGGCCCGCACCAGGCGGCGGACGTCGTCCTTCGAGGTCACGTCGGCCGCGATGCCGTCGACGTCCAGCCCGCGGCCCCGCAGCTTGTCGGTGACCGCCGTGACGGCACCGCCGTCGCGACCGCACAGGAAGACCGAGTAGCCCTGTTCCGCGAGGAGTTCCACGACGGCGAGGCCGATCCCGCTGGTCCCGCCGGTGACGAGGGCGGCCCGCCGTGCCTGTCCGTCGGACGCTGAGGCCATATGTCATCCACTCCTTGGGTGAGAGGTCACTGCACCCTCAGGTGTATGCCTGGCTGCTGGCGGCCTGCTGGAGTCCGCGTCCAGCGGGGGGCGGCCCGGTGCCGGTACCGGCTCGCTCGGGGCCGGTCGCCGGGCGGGCCGTTCCGGCGGCCCGCCCGGCTTCTCACCAGGTGACCGGCAGGCTCAGCGGGAAGCGGCGAATGGTCCCGGTGTCCCAGCGGACGTCCTCGGGGGCGATGTCGAGGCGCAGGTCGGGGAAGTGGGTCAGCAGGCCGGTGACCGCGCTGTCCAGCTCGGCGCGGGCGAGCGGAGCGGCGAGGCAGTGGTGGCCGCCCCAGCCGAACGTCATGTGCGGGCGCACCGGACGTTCGAGGTCGAGCTTGTGCGGGTCGGGGAAGACGGCCGGGTCGCGGTTGGCCGCCAGGTAGGACACGTGCACGTAGTCGCCGGCGGCGATCGGGGTGCCCTCGATCTCCGCGTCCTCCAGTGCGATCCGCGGGATGCCCACGCCCTTGCGGAAGGGGATGAACCGCAGCAGCTCCTCCAGCGCGCCCGGGAACCGCCCGGGGTCGCGCGCGAGAGCGGCCCGCTCCTCGGGACGGGTCAGCAGCAGGTAGGCGATGTTGCTGATCTGGCAGGTCGCGGTGTCGTTGCCGCTGAGGATGAGCGTCACGGCCAGGACCGCCAGCTCGTCGTCGCTCAACGGCTCCTCGCCCTCCGGCACCGGGGCGGTGGCCAGCGTGCTGAGCAGGTCCTCGCCCGGTGCGTTGCGCCGGCCGGGGATCATCTTGGCGAAGTACGCCCGCAGGTTCGCCTTGGCCTCGGCCGCGTCCTGCCGGGCGTCCGGCGAGGTGGCCAGGAGCCGCATGGTCAGCGTCCGCAGCTCGTCCCGGTCGGTCTCGGGGACGGCCAGGAGTTCGCAGATCGTCAGGTGGGGCAGCGGTACCGACAGATGGGTCACCAGGTCCGCGGGCGGTCCGGCCTCGGCCATCGCCGAGAGCAGCCCGGCCACCACCCGGTCCACCGCCGGCCGCATGGCCGCCACCCGCTCCCGGGTGAACGCCTGGGCCGCCACATGCCGCAGCCGGGTGGCGTGCGGCGGGTCCGTCACGTTGATGGACTCCGGGGACACGATGGGCTCGGGCGTCATCCTCGGATAGTCGCGCCCGACGATCGCGGCGCGGCTGAACCTCGGATCGCACGTCACCTGGCGCACTCCGGCGAAGCTGGTCACGAGCCATGCCTCGGCCTCACCGTAGGGCAACCGGATCCGGGTGACCGGACCGCGCTGCGCCAGCGAGTCCAGCGAGGGGTCGTACTCCAGCGCGTGTGCGAAGTCGAAGGGGCAGTCGAGGACTGCCGGGTCGTGGGACGACATACAGCCTCCTTGTGTGCGCCTGGGGCGCGTCACTTCCGAGGGTGCCGGTCCTTCCCGTGCCGGCCGTGCAGCGTCGGGGCGTGTCGCTGCGGCGGCCCGCAGGGGCGGAAGGCGTCGTTGAAGCGGCCGTGGAGGTCGGGGTCGACGGGCTGATGCCCTCCGAACACCGATGTCCGGGCACGGCGTCCTCCCGGGTCGTCCGGCCTGTAAGAGATCAATCCCGTTCAATATGCAGTAGTCTGCCCGAATTCGCAGTGCGGTAGCCTCAGGCAACTATATGGGCGTCGCTCTGACGACGATGACCCCGTGGAATCGCGAAGAGTGATGCCTTGGCCGTGAGTGTCACGACCTCGTGGCCGATCCGAGGGGCCGCCCGGCCGCGGACGGCCGGCGCGGCCGGGGCACTGCTCCCCGTCCCGCGCCGGCCGGCGGCCGGCCCTGATCCCCCGGTGGCCGCCCCCTGAATTCCCGCTCACTTCGCCAGGAAGGCGAGGAGCGCGGTGTTGACCTCCTCCGCGTGGGTCCACAGCAGGCCGTGCGGGGCGCCCTCGATCTCCACGTAGTCGGCGGACGGCAGCGCCTTGTGGAAGGGGCGCGCGGTGCCCTCGACGGGCAGGATCCGGTCGCCGGTCCCGTGCAGGATCAGGGCCGGGACGTCGATGGCCGGGATGTCGGCCCGGAAGTCGGTGTACCAGGTGGACGGCGCGGCCGCCGCGGCGAAGAAGCCGCCGCCCGCCGCGACGTTCCAGCTGTTGCGCACGGCCTCCTCGCTGATCCGGGTGCCGAGGTTCTCGTCCAGGTTGTAGAAGTCCTTGTAGAAGTCGGTGTAGTACGCGTAGCGGTCCGCCTTGACGGCCGCGACGACACCGTCGAAGAACTCCTTCGGGGCGACTCCGTCCGGGTTGTCGTCGCTCTTGAGCAGGCAGGGCTCCAGCGAGGCGAGGAAGGCGACCTTGGCGACACGCTCGGTGCCGTGGGCGGCCACGTAGCGGGCGACCTCTCCGGTGCCCATGGAGAAGCCGACCAGGACGGCGTCGCGCAGGTCGAGCGTCTCCATGACGGTGTGCAGATCGGCCGCGAAGGTGTCGTAGTCGTAGCCGGTCGTCGGCTGGCTCGACTGTCCGAAGCCGCGGCGGTCGTAGGTGATCACCCGGTAGCCGGCGTCCAGCAGTACGGCGGTCTGCCGCTCCCAGGAGTGGCCGTCGAGGGGGAAGCCGTGGATGAGCACGACCGGCTGCCCGCTGCCGTGGTCCTCGTAATAGAGGTCGATGCTGGTGGAGTTCTCCTGGCCAACGGTGATGTACGGCAAGATCTCGTTCCTTCGTTGGGAGTGAGTGACGCGCGGGACCACGCTCCGGCTCGACGGGGCGGGACGCGCTCGGCCCCTCGGCGACCGGAGCCCGGACGTTCGCGGCACGGTATGCAGGCACGCTACGGCGCCGGTTCCGCCCCCTGTTGTCGGTGAGCGCACCGCTTTTTGCCCTTGAGCGCCCTGAGGGGAGACCTGTGACGGCAGGCTCCCGATCATGGAGCGGGGGGCCTCGTACGGCGTCTTCCCCGTCTCCGCACACCGAACCCAGGGAACACCCATGTCGAGCAAACGCCGCTTCGCCGGTGCGGTATTCACCTTCTTCGCCTTCGTCCTGGCGATGACCCAACCGGCCTCCGCCATCCAGGGAGGCACCGTCAGCAGACACGGCCCGTGGGCGGTGCGGGTGTACACGGACGGCGAACCCTCCTGCACGGGCGCCGTCGTCGCTCCCGAATGGGTGATCACGGCCGGCCACTGCGTCCGGTACGACAACTGGGACGTCACCTTCCGCGTCGGCAGCCTCGACCAGCGGCACGGGACCGTCGTGCACCGCGTCGAGAACGCCACGGTGTTCGCGCCCACGGCCGACGTGGCCCTGGTCCGGGTCCCCCGGCTGAAGACCGCGCCGATCGGGCTGGGCGGCGCCGGCAGCGTCAAGACGGGGCGCACGGTGCGGTCCTACGGCTGGGGAGCCACCTGCGCGCCGCCGAAGAGCGAAGCCTCGTGCCAGTCGAACGTGCTCAAGCAGGCCCAGGTGAAGATCGTCGCGCCCTCGGACAAGCGGTGTGATCTGCTCGCGGGCACCGGGGACTTCTGCGCGCAGCGCGGCAGCGGCCTGCCGGCGGGCGGCGACTCGGGCGGGCCGGCGACGGCGTTCGACAAGGCGGGCCGTGAGGTGCTCGTCGGAGTGCTGGCCGCGTCGGACAGGACGGCCGTCGCGGCGTTCGGCGACGTCACGCGCCTGCGTGCCTGGATCGATGGCGTCATCCACGCCGGGACCCGCGGCGCCGGCGTCGTCTGACCCGGTGGGCCGCGCGGCCCGACGGGCCGCGACGGCCGCCGGGGGAGCGTCAACGCCCCTGGTGGGGTCCGGTGTTGTGCCGCCGGATCGACGGCGAAGTTGCACACCAGGGCACTGCTTTTGTTTCACAGGGCACTGATCGCCTGTGAAGTCGCGGGTGCCGGTGCCCCTCCTGCCAGGATCGTCCTCGAGCAAGTGAGGACGCACCCCGCAGTACACGGGTCCGGCATGGACTTGGATCGATCCGCCGAGATCGGCACGGCTCCTGGCGCTGACGATGCCCGGGTTCTGCTCCTGCCGGGTGCGGTGCCGTGCTCTCGAGAAGGAGCCCCCATGCCTGACAACACAGATGAAGCACGCCCGGTGCCGCGAGTCGTCGTAGAGGCCGACGACCCCCTCACCCGTGACGGCACGGTCGCCTTCCTGGCCGCGGACGAGCGCATCGAACTGCTGACGGACGACGATCTGGCCGACGCCGACATCCTGGTGATGCTCACCGCGGTGGTCAGCGGCAAGACGCTCTCGGCGATGAGCCGCGCCACCCAGTCCACCGGCGGACGGATACGGGTCGTGCTGGTCGCGGACCACATCTCGGAGCAGCAACTGGCGCTCGCGGTCAACCACGGCCTGGCGAGCTTCCTGGTGCGGCCGTTCACCAGCTTCAGCCAGATCGTCATGGCGGCCGTCGAGGCGTACCAGGGGCGATCGGTCGTGCCCCCGGTGCTGATGAACATGCTGCTGGACCGGATGCGGACCATGCAGAAGAGCGAGTCGGCCACCGGGCTGCTGCCGGTCGAGCTGGCACAGCGCGAGATCGACGTGCTCAGGCTCCTGGCCGAGGGGCTGGACACGGTGGAGATCGCCAGCAAGCTCAGCTATTCCGAGCGCCTGATCAAAAGCGTCATACAGACCGTGGTCAAGCGGCTGGAACTGCGCAACCGGACCCACGCCGTCGCCTACGCCATCCGCATGGGCATCCTGTGACCACGCATGGCGAAAAGGGTACGCCGGTTGTGCGAACGTGCATGATCCGCATCCGCCGGTGTAGCTGATCCCGTGCCCTCCTTAGGGTCTGGTCAGCGAGGCGTCCCACCGTGGCCGCCCTCCTTCGAGGTGTGCAGCCGTACTCCACGACCCGTCCTCCGACAACGGTCGGCAGGGCCGGCGCAGGGGCGGGGCCACACCCATCGGTCGCCGTTGATCGATCACCCACCCGTCGACCGGGAAAGGCATGCAGATGAACTACCGTGAGCCGGACGCCGGCGGTCCCGACCAGACCACCGGGCTGCCGGGCGGTGAGGCGGTGTGGGAGAGCGAACTCCCCTGGCAGCTGGCCCCGTTGGGTGAGACGGGACAGCATGGACCGGCCCCCGCTGGGGAGCTCACGGGCCACGGCATCGCCGCACGGGACGCCGGCACGGTCGGCTCTCCCGCCCCGTCCGACCCCGCGCTCACCGCCTCCGCGGCGCACGCGCCGACGACCGAGGCACGGAGCGCCGCAACCGAGCCCCACACCGACGAGGCCCCCGGCGGACGACGCCGGCGGGACCGCGGCGACCGGACGGGCACCGCCGCACCGCAGGGTACGGGGGACGGGCGCGGCAGGCTCCGCCTCGCTCTGGCCAAACCGGTCCTGGCCGGAGCGGGCATGCTCAGCGCCGTGTTCCTGCTGGCGCCGACCGTGTTCGGCGACGACACGCCCGCGCACACCTTCAAGGCGGGAGCGGGAGACGCGGGCGAGGACTACGCCTCCGAGAACCACTACCCGGACTCCGACGGCGGCGCGTCCCCCCGGCCGAGCGCGTCCAGCGGCACCACCACGAAGGACGACGGGCCGCGCCGCATCGCGGAGGTGGCGGCGGCCTCGCCCACGCGGGAGACGCGGACTGTGGAACCGATGTCGCAGAGCCACGCCCCGGCTCCCGGCACGACACCGCGCAGCAGCAGCTCACCGCGACAGCAGCAGTCCCAGCAGCCTCAGCAGCACTGGACGACGACCACGGTGAACGGCACCAGCGTGCTCGAACCCGGGCAGAGCTGGAGCACCAACCGGATCATGATGGCCTTCCAGGGCGACGGAAACCTGGTGCTCTACGACACGAAGGGCACCCCCCTGTGGTGGTCGGGCACCGTGGGACGGGGGGCCAAGGCGGTCTTCCAGGCCGACGGCAACTTCGCGGTGTACGCCCAGGACGGGTCCACCGCCTGGTCCTCCAGGACGGACGGCCACGACGGGGCCCAACTGGTCCTCGGAGCCAACGGAGACGTCACCATCCGCTCGGGCGGCGCGGTGCTGTGGTCGACGGGCACCGCCATGTGACGCGCCCCGTCCCCCGAGGGGCCGCCCCTCCTGATCGTCCGTCCCACCCGCCACCCCCGAGGGCCGGGACGGACTCCCTCCGCGTCGCCCGCCCCTCTCCCCGGAGGCGGGCGGCACGGCAGGGCTCCTCCCTCCGGTCGGCCCCGGTCGGTGCCCGTCACCCCATTGCCCCGCCTCCCGCACAAGGTCTCGCCGGCTGGAGATCCACCTGATGAACACCACCATCGTCAAGCGTCCGCCGCGCGCGTCGGGACCCCAGGCGCCGGAAGGCCAGATCGAACTCGCCCAGCCGCCGGTGCTCGGCGAACCGGCCATGGCCGACCTCGGTTCCGTCGTCGTCATGCTGCCCATGGGCATCGGGGCCGGCGCGATGGGCATGATGTTCGTCGTCGGCGGCTCCACGTCGACGTACATGATGTCCGGCATGATGGGCATCGGGATGATGTCCATGGGACTCGGCCAGCTGGGCCGGTCCGGACTCGAACGCAAACGGCGGATGCGGGCGGAACGCCGCGACTACATGCGCTACCTGGCCCAGTTGCGCGGCCAGGTCCGCGAGGCCGCCGCCGCCCAGGTCACCGCCGCCGTGTACGACAACCCCCCGCCCCGGCAGCTGTGGTCGCTGGTCCAGGGCTCCCGCGTGTGGGAACGCCGCGCCGCCCACGACGACTTCGCCAAGGTCCGCATCGGACTGGGCACCCGCCGCGCCGCGCTGGAGCTGGTCCCGCCGCAGACCAAGCCCGTCGAGGACCTCGACCCGCTCACCGCCATCTCGCTGCGCCGCTTCACCGAGGCGTTCCAGACCGTGCCGGGCATGCCGATCCCCGTCGCCCTGCGCAGCTTCACCAGCGTCGAGTTCGCCGGGGACATCGACGACGCCCTGGACCTCGTACGGGCCATGCTGGGACAGCTGGTCGCCCTGCACTCGCCCGACGAACTGCGCGTCGCCGTCCTCACCGACCCGCGCGACCGGGACGCCTGGGAGTGGGTGAAGTGGCTGCCCCACAACGCCCACCCGCGGGAACGGGACCAGGCCGGCCCCCTGCGCCTGGTGGCCACCGACCACGGTGAACTCATCGACCTGCTCGGCCCGGACGTCCTCGACCGGGGCGACCACGACCCGCAGGCGACCCCCGGCGCCGCCGAACCCTTCGTGGTGGTCGTCGCCCACCGCGCGCCGGTCCCGGCCGACTCGCGCCTGCTGGGCAACGGGCTGCGCAACACCGTCCTGCTCGACCTCACGGGCGCCATGCCGGGCGGCCCCTCCGTCCTGCGCCTGACCGCGGAGAACGGCACCGTCTCCTTCCCGGTCGGCGACGACACCCAGGCCCAGGCCGAGGCGGACACGCTCAGCGTGGACGGCGCCGAGAACCTCGCCCGGCTGCTGGCCCCCCTGCGCACCGGCGGCACCATCGACCTGACCGACAACCCCTTCGACGCCGACTTCGAACTCACCGCCCTGCTCGGCATCCGCGACCCGCGCGCCTTCGACGTCGCCGCCCAGTGGCGGCGCCGCAACGACCAGACCGCGCGGCTGCGCGTCCCCATCGGGGTCACCGAGGACGGCGAGGTCGTCGAACTCGACCTGAAGGAGTCCGCCCAGACCGGCATGGGCCCGCACGGCATGCTCATCGGCGCCACCGGCTCCGGCAAGAGCGAACTGCTGCGCACCCTCGTCATCGGACTCGCCGCCACCCACTCCTCCGAGATCCTGAACTTCGTCCTCGTCGACTTCAAGGGCGGTGCCACCTTCCTCAACACGGAACGCCTGCCGCACACCTCGGCCGTCATCACCAACCTCGCCGACGAACTGCCGCTGGTGGACCGCATGCAGGACTCCATCAACGGCGAGCTGATCCGCCGGCAGGAACTGCTCAGGGCCAGCGGCTACGCCTCGCTGTACGAGTACGAGAAGGCCCGGCTGGCCGGCGCCCCCCTCGCCCCGCTGCCCTCCCTGCTGGTCATCGTCGACGAGTTCTCCGAACTGCTCGCGGGCAAGCCCGAGTTCGTCGAGCTGTTCGTCACCATCGGCCGCGTGGGCCGAAGCCTCGGTGTGCATCTGCTGCTGGCGTCGCAGCGGCTGGACGAGGGACGCATCCACCGCGTCGAGGGACACCTGTCCTACCGCATCGCACTGCGCACCTTCTCCTCCATGGAGTCCCGCAGCGTCATCGGCGTCGCCGGGGCGTACGAGCTGCCCTCCACGCCCGGCAACGGCTACCTGCGGGTGGACACCACCAACCTGGTGCGGTTCAAGGCCGCCTACGTCTCCGGGCCCTGCCCGGAGGCACCCGCCGAGGGACCGGCCGCCGCGCCCACGGCGACGCGGCCCGGCGAACTCGTGGACTTCGGCCTCGACCAGCAGCGCCCGGCACCGGAGCCGGAGGAACCGGCCGCGACCCGCCCGGAGCCCGAGCCCGCCGCCCGGCCGGACAGCGGCGAGAGCCTCCTGGACGTCCTCATCGAACGCCTCTCGGACGCCGGACCGCCCGCCCGGCAGGTCTGGCTGCCGCCGCTCGCCGAGTCGCCCAGCCTCGACCAGCTGCTGCCGGGCATCGTCCCCGACCCGGTCCGCGGCATGACCGCCGAGTCCCCCGACCTGGGCAGCCTGCGGGCGCCGCTCGGCATGGTCGACCGGCCGCACGAGCAGGTCCGCGAACTCCTCGTCGCCGACCTCTCCGGAGCGGGCGGCCACGTGGGCGTCGCCGGCGCCCCGCAGACCGGCAAGTCCGCGCTGCTGCGCACCCTGATGCTGTCGCTGGCCCTCACCCACACCCCCGAGGAGGTCCAGTTCTACTGCCTCGACCTCAGCGGCGGCGGCCTGGTCTCCACCGCCGGACTCCCGCACGTCGGCTCGGTCGCCACCCGGCTGGAGCGCGACAAGGTGCTGCGCAGCGTCGAGGAGATCGACCAGCTCCTGGAGCGCCGCGAGCAGATCTTCACCGCGCGCGGCGTCGAGTCCATGGCGGCCTACCGCGAACTGCGGCGCGCCGGCGGCGTCGACGACCCCCACGGGGACGTCTTCCTGGTCGTGGACGGCTGGGGGACGCTGCGCCAGGAATACGACGACCTCGACGACCGCATCACGGCCATCGCCGCCCGCGGCCTGTCCTTCGGCATCCACGTCGTGGTGTCCGCGGTCCGCTGGTCGGAGATCCGCAACAAGCTGCGCGACCTGATCGGCACCAAGTTCGAGCTGCGGCTCGGCGACACCATCGAGTCCGAGGTCGGCTCCCGCCAGGCCGCGGGCGTCCCCCAGCAGCCCGGTCGCGGACTGACCTCCTCCGGCCACCACTTCCTGTCCGCGCTGCCCCGGCTGGACAGCTCCTCGGCCACCGACGACCTCACCGCGGCCACCAAGATCGCCGCCGCCGAGATCGGCACCTTCTGGACCGGGCGCACCGCCCCCGGCGTACGACTGCTGCCCAGCACCCTGCCCGTCGGCCAGCTGCCCGCGCCCGAAGGGGACCTGCGGGTCAGCCTGGGCTGGGACGAACAGCGCCTCCAGCCGGTCTGGCACGACTTCTCCGCCCATGCCAACCTGCTCGTCTTCGGTGACGGCGAGACCGGCAAGACCAACGCCCTGCGGCTGATCGCCCGGGCCATCACCACCCGCTTCACACCCGACGAGGCCCGCATCCTGCTCGGCGACCCCGAGCGCGGACTCCTCACCGACGTGCCCGAGGAATACCGCGCCGGATACGCCGTCGACGCCGCCGGGCTGCGGGAGCTTGCCAACAGCGCCGTGGTGTCCATGTCCAAGCGGCTGCCCGGACCCGACGTCTCGCCCGAGCAACTCGCCCAGCGGGACTGGTGGCAGGGCCCGCGGCTGTTCGTCCTGCTCGACGACTACGACCTGTTCGTCACCAGCAACCTGGACAGCCCCACCACCCCGCTCCTCCCGCTGCTGGCCCAGGGAGCCCACATCGGCATGCACCTGATCATCGCGCGCTCCACCTCGGGCGCCATGCGCGCCATGATGGAACCGCTGCTGCGCCGTATCTGGGAACTCGGCAACCCGGCCCTGGTGCTCTCCTACCCGAAGGAGGAGGGCAAGTTCATCGGCGAGGCCCGGCCGCGCACCCTCGTCCCCGGCCGCGCCCAGCTGGTCACCCGGCGCGGCATCCGGCTCGTCCAGACCGGCCTGGTCGACGACGCCTGACCCCGCCCCCCGGCGGACCGGACCCCGCCGCCCCGCCACCACCCAGGCCGCCCCACAGGAGACCCAGCCCCCCATGTCCCTCTCCAGCATCATGCCGGACCTCGACGGCACGGCCGTCTGCCGGATCACCGTGGCCGGACCCGAGAGCCGCGCCGACCTGGGCGTGCCCGCGACCGTCACCCTGGCCACGCTGCTGCCCGTACTCACCGCACGGCTCGCGCCCGACGGCGCGCCCCCCGGCGGATACGTCCTGCAACGTCTGGGCGAGGAACCGCTGGACCTCGACGACACCCCGGAGTCTTTGGGGCTGCGCGACGGCGACGTCCTCCACCTGCGCCCCGTGGAGCAGATCCTGCCGCCGCTCGTCTTCGACGACATCGCCGACGGCGTCGCCACGGTCGTCGGCACCCGCTCCGACCGCTGGCGCCCCGAGCTGACCCGGCGTCTCTTCCTGGCACTGGCCTGCCTCGCGCTGGCGGTGCTCGCCCTGTTCACCCTCGCCGCGGAATCCGCGGGAGCCGGGGCGGCGCAGTCGGGTGCCGTCGCCGTGGTACTCCTCACCGGATGCGTCATGGCCGCACGGGCCGGCGCCGACACGGGCACGGTGCTGGTGAGCGGTGTGGCGGGCTGGGCGTACGCCGCGGCGGCCGGTCTGACCGCCTGGCGCGGCCCCATCGGACTCCTGGCGCCCACCGGACACGAACTCCTCGTCGGCGCCGCCTGCGCGGCCGTCGCCGCCACCGCGCTGCTGCTCTCCGGCAAGGTGCCCGTCCAGGTGTTCGGCGCGCTGCTGACGGTGGCGGTCGCCGCCGAAGCCGGCTCCCTGCTCACCCTCGACCTCGACTGGTCCGTGACCACCGCCTGTTCGGTGGTCGCCGTCACCCTGTTCGTGCTCAGCACCGTCGCGCCCCGGCTCTTCCTGCGCCTGGCCGGGCTGCGCGTGCCGCAGCTGCCGCGCAACGCCGACGAACTCCAGGAGGACATCGAGCCCGCCACAGAGCCCGCCGTCGCGCGCCGGGTCGCCGCCGCCGACGCCCACCTCACGCTCTTCACCGTCGGCGCGTCCGTGGTCTACGCCCTGGACCTCGTGCTCCTGACCCGCCGCTCCGGCTGGTCCGACTGGCTGCTCGCCCTGACCCTCGCCGCCGCCGTGACCCTGCGCTCCCGCAGCGTCACCGAGATCTGGCAGCGCGTCTCGCTGGCCCTCGCCGGCACACTCGGCCTGATCCTGTCCCTGGCCTGGCTGCTGGTGCCCGGCGGCCCCCAGGCCCGGGCCGTGCTGGCCGTGCTCCTGCTCGCGGCCGTGGCGGCGCTGCTCGCCGCCCGGCGGCTGCCCTCCCTGCGGCTCCTGCCGATCTGGGGGCACACCGCCGACATCCTGGAGACGCTCACCGCCGTCGCCCTGATCCCGCTGCTCCTCCAAGTGCTGCACGTCTACTGGTACTTCCGCACCCTGGCCGGCTGAGAGGACCCCGTGCAAAGCCGTCGTGACCACGTCCACGCCTATCAGTTCGCCACCGGAAGGCTCGCGGCAGCACTGGTGTCGGGAGAACCCGCCACCGGGGAGCCGCCGGCCCGCCGGAGCGTCCTGGGCGTGGTGCTCGGAGTACTCTTCGGCGTCATCGCCTGTGCCGGATTCGCCGTCTACGGACTGATCAAACCGGGCGGCAACACGGCCTGGGCCAAACCGAACGCCATCGTCGTGGAGAAGGAGACCGGGACCCGCTTCCTCTACGTCGACGGCGTCCTGCACCCGGTGGCCAACTACGCCTCCGCGCTGCTGGGCGCCGCCGGCGGGGGCGCCGGCACCGGCGTGCACACCGTGTCCCGCAACTCGCTGGCCGACGTGCGCCGGGGAGCGGAGATCGGCATCCCCTCCGCCCCCGACTCCGTACCCCAGGCCTCGGCGCTGCTCACCGGTGACTGGACCCGGTGTCTGACGCCGGGCCGGAACAAGGGCGAGACGCTGGATCTCGCCCCCGCCGACCCGTCCGCGGCCCCCGCCCCGGTCACCGGCCGGCGCGCCCTGCTGCGCGCCGCCGACGGCACCGAGTACCTGCTGTGGAACGGGCTCCGGTACCGCCTCGGCGACCGGTCCGCACTGATCGCGCTGCAACTGGACGGACAGGACCCCCTCCCCGCCCCCGACAGCTGGCTCGCGGCACTGCCCGCCGGACCCACCGTGGCCGCCGCGGACGTACCCGGCCACGGCAAGCAGGGCCGCCGGGTCGGCGACCGCCCGGCCCGCATCGGCGACGTGTTCACCTCCGCCGAGGACGGCCGGAGCGCCGCCCAGTTCTACGTCCTGCGCCCCGACGGCCTGGCCCCGCTGACCCGGACCGAGTTCGAGCTGCTCGCCACCAGCAAGGGCGCGGCCGAACCCCGCGGGGTGACGCCCCGGGACATCGCCGCCGTCGGCGCCTCGGACGACCGGTCCCTGCTGCACCGGCTGCCCGACTTCCTCGCGGGCCCCGTCCTGCGCCCGGGCGCCTCGGCCGTGTGCCTGCGCCAGCACGTCACCGGCGGCACCAAGGTGCGTACCACGGTGACCCTCGAGAAGCATCCCGCCGCCACGGCACCGGCCGTCGACGTCCCCGTCGGCCACGGAGCGCTGGTCCAGGGCCTCCCGCTGCCACCGCGCGGCGTCACCCCCCAGGTCTACCTGATCACCGAGCTGGGCGTGAAGTACCCCCTCGCGGACACGGACACGCTGTCCGCGCTGGGCTACGGCGGCGGGCAGACACGCGCCGTGCCCCGGGCCGTCCTCGACCTGCTGCCCACCGGCCCGGCGCTGTCCCGAGCCGGCGCCCTGGCGGTCGTACGCGCCTACCCCTCCGGTACGCCCGCACCGTCCGCCTCCCCCTCCCAGGGCCGCTGATGGCGCTCGGAGCGAGGCTGCGCCGGGACGCCGAGACACCCGACCTGGGCTCCCGCAGGGCCGGCCACGCGCTGCTGATCCACCCGAGGGGCGAGCTGAGCCCACAGGCTCTCGCCTTCGCCGAGGGACTCCCCGACGACCCCGACCACCAGGTCGTCGTCCTCGACCTGCCCCGTGACCCCGCCGACGGCACCTGGCAGGTCGTCGCCCGGCTGCTGGGCCGCGGCGCCGCCGGCGGCTACCGCCTGGTCATGGGCCGCACGCTGCGGGGCGGGACCGTACCCGTGGGGCAGTGGCTCGCCGACCGGCTGGACCGCGCGGTCGTCGTGCCCGACGGCGCGGTGGTCCCGGCGGCCGGCGGTGTGCTCTACATCCCCGCGGACCGGGGACCGGGCTGGGTACGGCTGCTGCCGCGCCGGTCGCCCACCCCCGTCTCGCGCCGGTTCCCCCAACCGGCCTGGGAGTTCACCGTCTCCGACCAGGCCTGGCGGACCAGCGGCCGGACGGTGGTCGATCCGCTGCCCAGCGGGGTGTGGCTGCACGGCGACGGCCACGAGGGCGCGCTCACCCCGCACCGTGACCTGCTGGTCTCCCGGTTGGCGTACCGGCCCGAGCTGCTGACCGTCGTCCTCGGCTGCCCGGGCGGGGAGGCGCTGTCGCTGGACGACATCTCCCGGTTCTGGCACTCGCTGCTGCCCGGCGTCCGTGACCTGGTCAGATTCGTGCCCTACGGGCCCCTGGCGGTACCGGACGGCCCCGGACCGGGCCAGGCCCTGGCCGACCGGCTCGACGTCCCCGTGACCTTCGACAACGGCCTGCCGGTGAGCCACACCGCCGGGGACGCACCGGAGGTCCACGCCCTGGACGCCGACGGCTCACCCGGCTGGGCGGCCTTCGTCCGGCAACTGCGCTTCACCCCGGCCCGGCTGACCGGCGGACGGCCGACCGCGCCCGTGGTGGTCGGCCACCGGCCCGCCTTCGACGACCTCCTGGAGACGGCCCCGGGCCGCTACCGGTACGACGACGCCGTGCTGGAGGTGGTACCCAGCGGCCTGTGGCTGCGCCCCTCCGAGGAATCGGGGGAGCGCGGGGAATCCGGAGAGGGGGGAGGGCGCGGGGGGCGCGGCGAACCCCGGGGATCCGCAGGACCTGGGGCGTCCAGGGGATCCGGGGGATCCTTCGACGCATCGGAGGAGGCCGCCGTCATCCGGTCGGCCGCGCCGTCCGCCCGGCACGTCAACGTCGTCTTCGGCACCGCCGGGCACAGCGGCGGCCGGATGCGCGAACTCGCCGAACGCCTGCTGCAACGGCTCGATCCCGCGCTGCGCGCCATGGCCAGACTGGTACCGGCGGTGCAACTGGTCCGGGAGGCGAGCACACGCGAACCGGCCGAGGGCCGTGCTTCGGTGACCGACGGGGCCATGGGTGCCCGCACCTACACCGACACGGGCACCGACACCTACACCGGCGCCGCCACCGACACGGGCCCGGAGCCGACCGCGTACGGGTACGGGTACGGGTACGGAGCGGAGGGTTCCGCCGGTGTGACCCCGGGGCCGGCCGACGACGCGTACGGAGCCGAGGCCGCCGCTCCCGCGCCCAGGGTCGCCTCCGCGCACGCCGGTGCTCCGGTGACCGTTCAGGGACCGGGGGGCAGCGGCCCACGGCTACGGTTGGCGACCGCCGCACCGGTCCTCGGCGACGCGCGCGGCGAGCAGGCCTCCGCGGCGGCCGTGACCGGAGCGACGTCACCGGAGACCGTACGGACGGCCGCGTCGACGACCGGGGCCGCACCGAACGGGACACCACCGGACGCCGCCGACCGGACTCCGGCGGGACAGCGGATGCCCGTGCCGCCCGCCGGTGCGGCCGGTCCTGGTCCGGGTGGACCTGGGTACGGGGCGGGTGTGGGCGAGCTGGCTCTGTCGGGGGAGCGGAGGCCCGCGCCGCCTGGTGGCGCGGGTGGTCCCGGGCCGGGTGTTCCCGGGGACCCGGTGGGTGCCGTCGCGGCGCCGGTGGCGGAGCCTTCCGTGGACGAACACGGTCCTCAGGCGCCCGCCGGTGCTCCGGAAGCCCCCGCGGCGGACCTGCCGCCGACCCCGCCGGAGGAGCCCGTCGGCCCGGTGACGGGCGGGGTGCCGTCCGGGGGTGAGCCGTCCGCCGGTCCAACTGTCCCCGGGCCGTCGCTGTCCCCGGGGCCGTCCCTGCCGTCGGTCAGGCTGGTCTCGGCGCCCGGACTGCCCGCGCCCGGTCCGGTGCCCGGGTCCGCCGCCGGGGACAGCGGAGCGCCCGGCGTTCCCGGCACCGGGGGGCCGGACGAGGACGCCGGGGCGCAGCCGCCGGTCAGCCCTGTTCCGCCGTCGGCCGCGACCCCGCCGGACCCCGCCGGCGCCCGTGCCGCAGCCGTATCCCCGGGCCCCGCCGGCACCGCCCGCACCGAAGCCGTACCCCCGGCCCCGGACGCCGGTACCGGCGGAGCCCCGGAGCGGACGCCGGACGCGGCACAGGCCGTGGCGGACGGGCGGCCGGAATCCCCGGCCGCCCCCGCCGGTGCCCGCGTCCAGGCCGTACCGAGCCCGGCCGCCTGCGCGGTCCCGCCCCGCAACGGCATCGCGCGGGAACGCGAATGGCTGCGGGGTGCCTTCCGGCAGCAGTACAACGACGGCGCCGGCGCCGTCGCCCGCCTCCTCTCCGAGGTACCGGGACTGCGCGGCACCGCCCAGACCCCCACCGAGGACGTCCTCACCGACCTCGTGGCCGCCCGCCTCTACCTGCGCGGCGACAGCGCCCTGCTCGACCGTCAGGTCCGCGAGGCCACCGTGGGGCCGCACATCCCGCTCGCCCGCTGCGTGGCCGCAGGAGTGCGCAGACTGCCCTCCTACCGGGGCGCCACCGTCCTGCGCGCCGCGCTCGGCGGCGCCGAACGGGACTGGTACCGGCACCGCACCCTCGTCACCGAGTGGGCGTTCTGCTGGGCGCTGACCACCGCCGCGCCGGAACTGCCCGGTGACACCGACGTCCTGATCTGGTCGATGACCGCGCGCCGCACCGCCCTGCTCGCCCCGGACCAGCCGGCCCGCGTGCTCTTCCTGCCCGGCACGACCTTCAAGGTGCTGTCGGTCCGCGACGGCGACCGGCGGGCCGTACTGCTGCGCGAACTGTCCGCGTCGGAGATCTCCGCCGACGGCCGCGTCGACACCGGCCGCACCGCGCTGGACGACATGGCCCTGTCCGGACTCGAACAGGCGGACCGGACCTGGCAGGCCGGCGACCCCGCAACGGCCCCGGGCCTCCCGCCCGAGCAGGCCGTCCGGTTCACCGCCCCGCCCGGACTCGTCCTTCCCCCACCCCCCGCCCCACCGCCCCCGCCCGGAAAGAGGACAACACCATGAGCCGGCAGATGCTGCTGGTCTCCCAGGACGGCTCGGCGCCCTACCGCACCATCGGCCAGGCCCTGGCCGACGCCGCCGACGGCGCCCTGATCACCATCGCCGCGGGCACGTACCGCGAGGCCCTCGTCATCGACCGGGTCGTCACCCTGGCCGCGGGCTCCGAGCCGGGCGGCGTCCGCGTCGACGGCGGCACCGCCAGCGCCGTGGTGATCGCCGCCGAGGCGGCCCAGCTCAACGGGCTCGCCCTGGAGGGCGGCAGCGAGCAGATACCGGTCGTGGAGGTACGCCACGGCGAGGCGTCCCTCCAGCAGTGCACCGTCTCCGGAGACGCCTGGGCCGGCATCCTCGCCTGGCAGCGCGGAACCCTCATCGCCCGCTCGTGCCGGGTGACGGGAGCCGGCGGCGCGGGCATCGTGGTCACGTCGTCCGGCGCCAACGTGGTGGAACAGACCACGGTGGCACAGACCCGGTCCTCCGCGATCGTGGTCGCCGAACACGGACGGCTGACCGTACGCGACTGCCGACTGGAGGAAACCGGCGGCAACGGCGTCTGCGTCAACGGCCAGGCCCGTGCCGTGGTCGAGGCCACCGAGATCACGGCCAGCGCCCAGCCCGCCCTGGTCGTCGAGCAGAGCGGCGGCGCCGAACTGCGCGCGGTCACCGTGACCGCCAGCACGGGACTCGACGCCTACCTCACCAGCCGCGGCGAGGTCGTCCTCACCGACTGCGTGTTCACCGGCTCCCGCGCGGAGTCCGTCCTCGTCAGCGCCGGCTCGGCCCCGCGACTGCGCGGTTGCTCGATCACGGGCGCCGCCCGCACCGGCGTACGGATCACCGAGTCCGCGAAGCCGTACCTGGAGAGCTGCCTGGTGACCGGCTCACCCGTCGGCATCCTGGTGGACGGCGGCGCCGCACCCGTGCTCCGCTCGGTCCGGGTGAGCGACGCGAGCGGCGAGGGACTCCTGGTCGACGGCGCCACCGTGGACGGCGAGCAGCTGTCCGTCTCCGGCGGCACCGGCGCACGCGTGACCGGCGGCGCCGAACTGACGCTACGCGACACGGAGCTGGCGGCGGCGTCCGGCCCGGCCGTCGACGTCCGCGAGGGCGCGACCGCCCGGCTCACCGGCGTACGCCTCGGTGCCGTGGGCGCGCCCGGCCTGGCGGTCGCCGGGGCCACCGCCGTCGCCGCGGCGTGCGTCCTGCGGGACTGCGGAGTGCTCGTCGGGGCCGACGCACGGGCGGAACTGAAGGACACCGAGGTCGTCGCGTCGGACGCGGACGGCGTCCGGGTGGCGGGCGGCGGCGACCTCACGGCCGTCGGCTGCCGGGTGCACGGCGCCCACGGCCACGGGGTGCACATCCAGGCCGGTGGCCGCGCCGACGTCACCCACTGCGTGGTCTTCGACAACACCGGGGACGGCATCCGCACCAACACCGAGGAACCGGTGCGGATCCAGGACTGCGAGCTACGGGACAACGGCGGACAGGCGCTGCACCAGCTGCGCCAGAACCCCCGGTTCGACGCCGTGAACGTGACCGGGGCGGAGGACGGCGGGACCGCACGGGCGGAGCCCGGGCACCGGTGGTCGCAGCCCGGGGACGCCGCCGGCCAGGACGCGGGCTCCACCGCGCGCCACGTCGGCACCGGCCCGCTGGCCGAAATGGACGCGCTCGTCGGTCTGGAGAGCGTCAAGCAGGAGGTCACCGGCCTCATCAACCTGAACAAGATGGCGCGGCGGCGCGAGGAGATGGGCCTGCCCATGCCGCCGATGAGCCGGCACCTGGTGTTCGCCGGGCCGCCCGGCACCGGCAAGACCACGGTGGCCCGCCTCTACGGCGCCGTCCTCGCCGAACTCGGCATCCTGACCCAGGGACACATGGTGGAGGTGTCCCGCGCCGACCTGGTCGCCCAGATCATCGGCGGTACGGCCATCAAGACCACGGAGGTCTTCAACCGTGCCCTGGGCGGTGTGCTGTTCATCGACGAGGCGTACACCCTGACCAACCAGTCCAAGGGCACCGGCCCGGACTTCGGTCAGGAGGCCGTCGAGACCCTGATGAAGCTCATGGAGGACCACCGCGACGAGGTCGTGGTCATCGCCGCCGGCTACTCCGAGCACATGGACCAGTTCCTGGCCTCCAACCCCGGTATGGCCTCGCGTTTCTCGCGCACGGTGGAGTTCCCCAACTACACGGTCGAGGAACTGGTCACCATCGTGCGGGGCCTGTGCGCCAAGCACTTCTACGAACTCACCGACGGCGCCCTGGAGGCCGTGGGCCGCTACTTCGCGCACATCCCCAAGGGGCCCACGTTCGGCAACGGCCGGGTCGCCCGCCAGGTCTTCGAGTCGATGATCAACAGACAGGCGTCGCGGCTCGCCGTCTCCCCGCCGGGCAGCGACTCGGAGCTGAGCCGGCTGACCGAGGCCGATGTCGAGACGGTGCCCGAGCCATCCGGAGGCCCGGAGGAGAACGCCGCCGCCGCTCCCGAGGGCGCGGGAGCGGGCGCAGGCACGACGGCGGCCCAGGCTCCCCCCGATGCCGTGGCCGGCCACGCCCTCGCCCGGCTCGCCGGACTCGTCGGCCTCGACGAGGTGCGCCGGGCGCTCCACGACCGCCTGACCGCCCTGGTGCCGTCGCACCACCGGGGCGAACCGCTGGCCGGGCGGGCCAACCTGGTGTTCGCGGGCGCCGAGGGCAGCGGCCGTGACGCGGTGGCGGTGCTGTACGCCCGGGCGCTCGCCGAACTCGGCCTGCTGCCCACCGGCGCGGTGTACCGGGTGCCGATGTCCGCCTGGCCGGCCCGCTGGCCCGGCCAGGCGGAGATCAACGTGCTGACCGCGTTCGACGAGGCGACGGGCGGCGTACTGGTGCTGGAACTCGACGAGTTCTTCGCGGCCCGCACCCTCCCCGAGCGCACCGCGCTGCTCACCGCGGTACGGGAGCTGGCCGCCCTCCGGGACGACGTGGTGCTGGTCCTCTCCGGCGAGCCCGGTCCGCTGGCCGGCCTCCTGGGCAGCGCACCGGGAACCGAACTGGCCGCCGCCTTCGCGGGACGGGCCGACTTCGCGCCGTACGCCCCCGAGGAACTGGCGCAGCTGGCCGTACGGCGGCTGACGGTGACCGGACTGGAGGCCGGTGACGGGACGGTCGAGGCTCTGGTGGAGTACTTCACGCGGGTTCCGGCGGCGCGGGGCGCCTTCGACGCGCACGCCTTCGCCGACCGGCTGGCCGACGTCGCGGTCTCGCGCGTACTGACCGGAACCGACGTGGCCGACCTGCTCGACGAGGACACTGCCGAGCCGGAGGCCGCGACCCTGCCCGTCGCCTGAGAGGCGCCCCCGTACGGCTCGCAGGGGCAAAGAGCCTGTCCCACCGGGCAGCACGGCTCTCCATCGCTGTCCACGGGTGCGGCGGGCGAACAGGATGGAGGGCACGAGGACACGGGTTCCGTGTCAACCGCGCATACATCGGAGGAATCGGTATGGCGTCGGGAATTGAGGCAGTCAGCCTTGACGGTTTGGCAGGCTCGATCAAGGTGCACCTGTCCGCGCTGGAGGGCGTGGGCATGACCTACGGCGAGATGCAGCAGCTGGCGGAGCAGGCGGAGGCCGGCTGGAAGGGCACGGCCGGGCAGAACTTCAAGCAGGCGCTCGATGCCTGGCTCGCCAACTACAAGAAGGTGCACGAGTACGTCGACACCATGAACCAGAAGATGAACGCCCATCTGAACAACACCACAGAAGCACACAACACCACGAGCAACGCCACGGCGACGCTGGCCTCGGGCATGGTGACGCCCATCGGCCTCAAGGGCTTCTGACGAAAGTCTCCGATCCTCGTGTCGTGGAGCCGACTCCCGGGGGCCGCGGCACCTTACCTGTGAACCGGGCAGTGCCCTGGAAAGGGGAACAGCATGGCTGAGACGTACATGATCAACTGGGGTGCGGTCAACGAGGTGCTCGATCGGCTGAAGGTCGTACAGAGCCACATCGACGCTCTCACGAACGACTTCGACTCGGGCAACACCAACGCGCTCGCCGAGTGGGCGAGTGACGTCCGGGACGCGTTCAACGCGCACAAGGTGGACTGGATCAAGCGGTCCCAGGAGATGCAGGCGCAGGCCGCGCAGGCCCAGTCCGTGGCGGACTCGTGCAAGAACGAGTATCACGGGGCGTACGTCACCGGACTGCAGCTCTTCGCGGGCGGCCGATAGGCATGGCCGCCCTTCCCACTCGGGGCGGCTACGAGCCCCCGGACGATCCGGCACCGGACGGCGGTCCTCCGCAGGCGTGGGACCCTACCAGTGTCCACCGGCCCGACACGCCCAACGGACCGGAACCGGGCAAGGTACCGGATCCGCCCTCCGTACCCACGGGGGGCGGGAAGGGATCCGGCAAGGAGGCCGTGAACACGGCGTCCATGGACCTCTTCGCCAAGAACGTCGCGGCTCTCGTGCCGCACGTCGTCGAGGCACGCAACCGGATGGCCGCCGGCTCGGCCTCGGTCGTCCAGCCGGGCGCCTTCTACGACGCCTACCAACTGCGCTCCCAGACATCGGGACCCAACGGCGGCGCCGGTCTCCAGCAGAAGTACTACAACGTCCTCGCCGACCTCGCCGAGGGGTTGCAGGACGTCAGTACCGGCATGCTGAAACTGAGCAAGACCCACAGCACGGCAGAGGAACGCAACCGCATGAAGACCAGTGACCTCCTGGAGGCACTGGGCAACGCCTCGGCGGACTTCCAGCGGCTGGGAAACGACAGCGGTGCAACCGTCACGTCCACCGGTGGATCGTCGACCAGCACGGGCTCCGGAAACGGCAGTACCAAGACATAACAGCAACACCCGCCGCTGTCGGTGGCACCGGGACCCGGTGCCACCGACAGCGGCTCAGGCATGGACGTAAACAGCGCTCGGTCCCTCCGCCGCGGTCGTGCTCGTGTGCCGGAGGCCGAGGCCCAGACGAGAGCGCAGGCTGATGCCGGACTACAACCAGGGCGGATTCCACGAGGACGGCAGTGGCATCTATGTCGACCCCACGGTCCAGGGCTCCCCGTCCGACTACGACAGCTGGGACTGGAAGCAGATCATGGCGGCCGTCACGGGTGGCTCCGCCCTGGTGCCCGGTGGGGGCGGGGAGGCGCGTGCGTCGGCGGTGTCCTCACCGCAGAGCCTGGTGAAGGCGGCGAACGACTTCCAGTACGTCCAGCAGGTCATGGCGATGGTCGCCAAGAGCCTGGCGGACCAGGCGAAAGCCCTGGCCGGTGGCGACGGCGCGCCCTGGCAGGGCGGCGCGGCGGACGCCTTCATGGACACGATGACCACGTTCTCCAAGCAGGTCGCCTCCAACGCCGAAGCCCTCGGCGGCGGTGCCACCGGCAGTTCCGTCGGCCAGAACCTCGTCTGGAGCGCCAACGCGCTCACCGTCGCCCAGGCCAACATCCACGCCATCGACAGCTGGTACGCCAACCAGGCGGCGCGGCTCGGCGTCAAGCCCATGGCCAACGGGCTCATGCCGATCAGCCAGAAGCCCGAGCTGGTCCAGATGATGACGGACGACATGCGTGCCGAGCTGAAGAAACTCGCCACCAACTACGCCCAGGTGAGCCAGGTGCTCGGCCGTGTGCAGCCCAAGCCGGTCATGTCCCCGGTCAAGGACCCCGGCAGCACCGGCGGCGGGACGGGCGGCCCCGACCTGAGCAGCACGGGTGGCGGCGGCAGCGGTGGTGGGCCCGACCTGAGCACCCTCGGCGGTGGCAGCGGCGGCAGCGGTGGTGGGCCCGACCTGAGCACCCTCGGCGGTGGCAGCGGCGGCAGCGGTGGCGGGCCCGACCTCAGCACCCTGGGCGGTGGCGGAGGAGAGGGCGGCGGCACGGGATCGCCGTCCCCGTTCCCCGGCGGTACCTCCCTGCCCGACCTGGCCACTACCGGCGGAGGGGCCGGGGACCCCGGCGGGATCGGGGATCCCGGGACCACCGGTTCGATCTCCCCGTTCCCCGGCGGCACCTCGACCGGCGGCCCGGGATCCGGCGGGCCGGCCGCACCCGACCTGACTCTCCCCGGCACGGGCAACGCCGGCGGCACGGGCGGTGCCGTGGACCCGTTCACCGGCGGCGCCACGACGCCCGACCTGCCCACCGGTACTGGTACCGGTGGCACGGGAACGGGCGGCACCGGCACGGTCGAGCCGTTCCCCGGCTCCACGGGCACCGGTCTGAACGACATCCTCAACCCGTCCACCGGCGCCGGCACGGTCCCGGGCAGTGCCGTCCCCCTGCCCGGGTTCGGCTCCGTGGCCACACCGACGACGGGGAACACCGGTTCCTCGACCTCGGGCCAGGGCCTGACCGCACCCGTCTCGGCGTGGACCGGCGGTGCCGACGCGCCGGAGCTGGGCGCAGGTGGCACGGGAACCGTTCTGCCGGAGACCGGCGGCGCCGCGCTGCCGGAGGTCGCAACGGTCGGTACGCCGGACGTCGGCTCCGTCGGCGGTACCGGTGCGGCGGCACTGCCGAGCGACCTCCTGAGCGGCGCCCCCGGTGTCGGCACACCCTCCGCGATGCCGTCCGCCAACCTCGTCTCCACCCCCGGCATGCCCGAGGCGTCGGCAGCGGGCTCCGCCGGCGGTGCCGGTATGCCGATGATGCCGATGGCTCCGGGCATGGGTGCGCCGGGGGCCGGTGCGCAGGGTGGTGCGGGGGCCGAACGGCCGGACTCGTCCGGGCTGTTGGGCGGTGAGGTGAAACCGTGGTCCGGTGGTGCCGAGCTGGGCGGGTTGCCGGAGGCGGAGCCGGTGGCGGGTGTGGCGGCCGGTGGTGCGGGTCTGTCCGGCCTGGACACGGCGGACACGGGGAGTGCGGTGGAGCCGGTCACCGGCCTCGCCGAGTCTCCGCAGCCGGCGGGGGCCTCGGCGCCTGGCGTGGGTGAGGGCGCCGGGTCGGCTGCCGGTGTGCCGATGATGCCGATGGCTCCGGGCATGGGTGCGCCGGGGGCCGGTGCGCAGGGTGGTGCGGGGGCCGAACGGCCGGACTCGTCCGGGCTGTTGG
>NZ_JBVJYH010000014.1:0-86802 GCF_055600785.1 Streptomyces sp. NPDC038200 | reverse complement strand
GCGGTGAGGTGAAACCGTGGTCCGGTGGTGCCGAGCTGGGCGGGTTGCCGGAGGCGGAGCCGGTGGCGGGTGTGGCGGCCGGTGGTGCGGGTCTGGCCGGCCTGGACGCGGGTCGGGAGGCCACCCGGAACCCGGAGACGGCGTCGACGGCGGAGCCCTCGGCGCCGGGTGCGGGTGAGACCGCCGCCGCGGCTGCCGGAATGCCGTTCATGCCGATGATGCCGGGCACGGGCGCGGCGGGAGCCGGGGCCGCGGGCGCGGCCACGGGCGAACGCCCCGACTCGTCCGGGCTGTTGGAGGAGGCGACGGCGCCCTGGACCGGTGACGGAGAAGCGGGCGCGGAGGCGGGTCCGGTGGCCGGGGCGTCGGCCGGCGGCTCCGTGCTCTCGGGCACGGCCGCCACCGCGTCGGCGATGCCCGTGCCCGTGCTGCCCCTGCCGGTGGCGCCGGCGGCACGCCAGGGCTCCGACGGCGCGCGTTCCGGTGCCGGCCGGACCGGGGAGGGAAGCGCCGAGGAGGGAAGCGCCGCGTCCGCGCTGCTCGGCGGTTCGCCCGCCGCGTGGACGCCCGGCGAGGCAGAGGGGGAGACCGCGCCGCCGGCCTCGGCCGCATCGGCACAGGCGACCCCCGCCGCCGTCCCGGCCGGCATCCCGGGTCTCCCGGCTGCGCAGGCGTCCGGCGGGGCCGGCACGAGGCGGGAGACGGCAGCGGCCGCCAGGGGGCACGAGGCGGATCGGTCCACCACGGGCCGGAAGGCGGCCGCGTCCACCACGGGCCGGAAGGCGGCCGCGTCCACCACGGGTGAGGAGACGGCGGAGGCCACCACGGATCAGCCGGCGACGGAGGCCCCCACGGGTCAGGCGGCGGCCGCGTCCACCACGGACAGGGGTACGGCGGACGCCGTGTCCGGCGATCAGGTGGTGGCCGTCCCGCTGCCGTACCTGCCCGATGACCGTGTCCCGCTCCCGGCGCCGTCCGCGGCGGCGGACGACACCTCCACCTGGGACGTGGCGGCGGCCGGTTTCGGCATGCTGATGCTCGCCTTCGCGGGTCAGGGCTCGGCCGACGGCGAGCACCGGGAGAGCACCTCCGGGTACGCGACCGCCGCGCCGGCCGTCTGGGAGGCGGAGGGCACGAGCACCCTCCGTGCCGCCGAACGCACGGCGGACCCGGGCACCGCGCCGTTCGCCGAGCCGGAGCTGACCACCTGGCGGCCGGCCGCCAGGGCCGCCGCGACGGCCCAGAGCCCGGCGTCCGCGGGTCTGGCCGACTCCGACGTCGAGATCCGCTGCGGGAACGGGGCCGGCGAGCTGCCGGACGAGCCGGAGGCCCAGGGAACCGGCCCCGGCGCGGACGGCGAACAGGAGGACGACGACGCGGAGGACAAGGGCATGGTCGACCTGCTGACGCAGGACGCCTCCACCTGGGGCACCCGCCCCGTCGTACCGGACTCCATCGGCTAGGCACCGTTCACCCGGTGCCTCCCACCGCCCGTGCCGGACGGCCCGCCACCGTCCGCCACGGGCGGATCACCCGTGGCCCCTCCCTCATCACCTCGTCCCCCACGCCGTCCCATACGCGCCCCGGCCGCTTCGGCCGCCCAGGAGAACGGAACCATGAGCGACAGCAGCGCCCTCCCCGCACCACCCGCCCCGCCCACCACACCGGTGACACCCCCCACCCCCGTCATGCCGGAACCGCCCGACGACATCCGGGAAGCCGCGCGCCGGGCCCCCGACCACTGGCTCGGGATGGTCGATCCGGCCTGGGACGAGGCCGAGGGGCCACCGCCGGGCTGGGCCGTCATCGGCCGCTGGCGCTCGGACGCGAGCGGAGAGATCGTCGAGTGGCAGGAGAACGACACCTACCGTCCCTCGCCCGCCGCGCTCGGCTGGGCCCCGCCCACGGATCCGGCGGACCACGCGGTGCAACGGGCCGCCACCGGCTACGGCCGCCCCGAGGACGTCGTACGCGCCCTCGTCGGAAGCGAACTCGCCGTGCACGTCCGCCCGGACGGCGGAGTCGTCACCGCGGTGACCCCGGAGGGCACCGCGGTACTGCCCGCCTTCACCGCCCAGCCCCAGGTGGACGCGGCCGGGCGACTGGCGTACCGGGTCATGACCTGCCGGGACGTCGTCGCCCTGCTGCCGCCCGAGCATCTGCTCTACCTCAACCCGGCCGGAGCCGTCTCCCTCACCGTCGAGACGCAACCGCTCCGCGACGCCCTGACGGAGGCCGGGGACGCCGATAAGGCAGAGAAGGCACAGAAGGCACAGAAGGCAGAGAAGGCAGAGAAGGCAGTGAAGGCAGAGGGCACGCAGGACGTCGACGGCACGGCGTGAGCCGTTCGCCCCGCGTCTGTTCGGACAGGGCCGATGTTCGCGCGGGCAAGCCTTGTGAGCTGCGGTTCTCTCCGGGGCCCGGGTCGTGTTTCGGTGTGGGGGCAGAGGCTGTGACCGCCTCGCGCGTCACCGGGCCCGCGCCGGGTGACCCCCCGTACATCCGACCCATGAGGAGCGAGCAGGTGTCCACGCCGTTCGACGAGCAGCTCGAGGAACTGCGGGCGGGCTACCAGGCCCAGTTGGCGCAGATCGGCGAACTGCAGAGCCGTATGCGCGAGGTGACGGGCACCGCCACGGCCAAGGCACAGGCCATGAAGGTCACGGTCGGCCCGCAGGGCGAGCTGCTGTCGGTGGAGTTCCCCACCGGCGCCTACCGCGGCATGGCTCCCAAGGAGCTGGCGGATCTGATCGTGGGCACCGTCCAGGAGGCCAGGGGCAAGGCCGTCGCCGCCGTCGCCGAGGTCATGGCCCCGCACCTGCCCCAGGGGCTCGACGCGGAGCAACTGCTGCGCGGCACGGCCGACGTGGCGCAGCTGATTCCGTCCGAGCCGGCCATGCCGGACGCCGTCCGGGCGTACGTCGACCGGGGCCGCGCGGTGTGACGGGCCGGCGCCGGTCCCCGGACAGCCCGGAACCGGCCCGTGGCACCCGTCCGCCCGCAGTACCCGTCCGCCCGTAGCACCCCGCCGTACCCGTCGGCCCTGCGGCATGGCGGGTGCCGGCCCGCCCCGGCCCACCAGCCGACTCCCTGACCCGCCCATTCGGAACGGAGCCTGTCATGCCTGAGAACACGTTCATCGTCAACCCCGACGGGCTCCAGAGCGCGAGCGTGCCGCTGGCGGCGTTGGCCGAGCGCTTGGGCGGGGCTTTCGAGGCGGCGGCGGCCCGGATCTCCGCGGACGGGTCCAAGGCGTGGGGGAACGACAAGCCCGGCCAGCGGTTCGCCGCCGGTTACGTCCCCGTCGCCGAGGACATCATCAAGGCCGGCAGCGGCATCCACGAGGTGCTGGGCACCTCCGCGCAGAATCTGCGCGCCATGGCCAAGATCTTTTCGAGCGCCAACGAGAGTGCCATGCAGGCCACGGGGCGGCTCAACGGACAGCTCGGCGGCACCCGGAGCCGGGGCGGCAGCGGCGGCGGGCGCGGCGGACGCGCGTGAGTCCTGTCCCCGAGCCCCTTCGGTGGGCCGCACTCATCACCGGCACCCAGTTGCCGGAGGCCGACCCCGCCCTGCTGCGCCAGCAGGGCGAGGTCTGGGGCGACCTCGCCCAGCAGATCGTGGGCATGATGGGCGAGGTCAACTCGGTCCGCAACTCCGTTCTCGCCAACGTCAACGGGGATCCGGCCGAGGCGTTCGACGGCTACATGCGGACGCTGGGCACGACACTGCCCGAGCTGGCGAAGGCGGCCGAGAACCTGCGTGTGAGGAGCGACGAGTACGCCCTCGAGACCGAGCATGCGACCAACATGACCATCGCCATGCTCGTCTGGATGCTGGGCCAACTGGCTTTTCTGGCATCCTCGTTGTTCGGGATGGCCGCCGTGCCCGCGCTCATCACGGGCGTGCGGCAGGTGATCATGACGATCATGCGGCGGCTCTTCATGTCGGCGGCCATCGGCGCGGCGACTATGGCGGGACTGGAAGGCCTTCTCCAGGCCATCGAGATCCTCAAAGGCGTACGCAAGCACTTCGACCTCAACGCCATCGGGCAGATGGCTCTCGGCGGTGCCATCGGTGGCGCCGTCTTCGGCGGGTTCTCCGGCCTCGCCAATCACTTCGTGCCCAAGTTCGCCACCTCGCTCATCGGACGCACCGCGATCGGCGGTGCATCCGGTGTGGTCGGCGGTGTGGCCGTCAACGCCGCGCTCGGTGCCGAACAGGACCTGGGCCTGGCCTTCCTGGCCGGAGCGGCCGGTGCCATGCTCGGCGCCCCGGGCAAGGGCGGGGGCCGCAAGCAGGACGTCACGCCGACGGAGGGGCTGGCCGACGCGGTCAAGTCGCTCTCCAGCAAGGGCCCGTTCACTCCGCCCGACGGCGTGAACAGCACCGACCTGTCCGCGTTCGGCGGTGCCGGTGGGGGCACGAAGGACTTCTCGACCGTCGCCCCTGACTCCGGCCCGGGTACGGGCACGCCGGGCGTCGTACGGACTCCCGGCCGTTCGTCCTCGGTCGACACCTTGCCGCGCTACTCCGAGACCGCCGTCCCCGCGCCCGAGTCAGCCGTCCCTGCGGGCGCGGGGACGGCACGTGGTGCGGGCGCGGAGGTGCCGGGCCCGCCCGGTTCCGCTGCCCCGCGCACGGAGCCGGTGGTGCGCGACGGCGCCCCGGACCCGGCCGAGACCGGTGCCGTACCGCCGGTCACCCGGGAGACCTCGGGTCTGCCCGGCTTCGAGCCCGGCGAGCCCGCCCCGGCCGCGGGCGGCACCGGGAACCGTGCGGGGCTGGCCGAGCCGGCGACGACCGGGCAGGTGCGGGAGGTCCCGGGCCGGACTCCGTCCACGGCGGAGCCGACGGGAGACCGGACGACCGTCCCGCCCGTCGTCCGGACCAGCGGTGCCGACGGCGGGGAAACGACCGGGGTCCGCGACACGCAGACGGCGCCGGACGCGGGCGTCGTACGGCCGGAGGATCCCGCGACGGCCGGCGGCGTGCTGCCGGACCGGGGGACGGGCGCGCACCCGGGCGCCGGTGTCGGCGGGGTCGGGGAGGCACCTGGACGTACGGTCGTCGGCGCGGGCGGCGAGCCCACCGGGGACCGCGCCGCGCAGCCTGCGCCGGGTGGGGGTCCCGTGCGGTCCGAAGGACCGGCCGCCGTCGGCGGCGGCAGCGCACCGGGCCGGGGCGTGGAGACCGGTTCGAACGGCCAGGCCGGAGGGCTCCCGGGGCGTACCGTCGGCGGCGGCGCCGCGGAGATCCGGGGCACCGGCGGCGAGGCGACCGCGCTCGGCGGGGGATCTGCCTCCGGCCCGCGACCCGGTGCCACCGATGCCGTGCCGACGGCTGCCGGCCGGCCGGAGGGCGCGACGCGCGGCGCCGAGACTCCCGCGCCCGCGGGCAACGCCGTACCGCCCAGGCCGTCCACCACCGCCCAGCCCGGCCCCGGCACCACGACCCGTGCGGCCGGCGGGCCGGAGGCCGCTGCGACGAACGGCGGCGCTCCGGCTCCCACCGTGCGCACCGAGGCGGCGCCGGGCACCGGCACGGGGGCCCGGCCGGGGCCGGCGGTCGAGACGTCGGGTACGAGTGTGCGCACCGCGGGTGATACGTCCGGTACGGGCGTGCGCGCCGCTGGTGAGCCGGCGGCGGCGGGCCAGGGTGCCGGTGTGCGGCCGGACATCGTGGCCCATGCCGGCGCGGACGCCCGGCCGGGCGCGGCTGCGGGGCAGGTCACGCCGAACGTGCGTGCCGGCAGTCCCGGCGACGCCGGGAACGTGCGGCCGGGCACGGCGGGGCAGGCGCCCGGCGCCGGTGTCCGCGCCGCCGGTGAACCGGTGGTGACGGGCCAGGGTGCCGGTGTGCGGCCGGACATCGTGGCCCGTGCCGGCGCGGACGCCCGGCCGGGCGCGGCGCCGGAGCACGCCACGCCGAACGTGCGTACCGAGAGCGCCGGCGACGGCGCGGAGGTGCGGCCGGGTGGCCAGCGGAGCGAGGAGCGGGCGCCGGTGTCCGCGACGGCCGGCCGCGAGGGCGAGCACGGCGACGCGGGCCCGGCGTCCGCCGACCGCACCGCGCGGCAGCCGGATCAGGCCGGGGACCAGCCGCCGCCGGCCCGGGACGGTGACGGCGACGACGGGACTCCGCCGTCCTACCAGGGCGGCGGCGACGACGCGAATCCGCCGTCCTACCAGGACGCCGGCGGCCCGGACGCGTACCTCGCGCCGAAGACCGGCACCGGGCGCTACGAGCCGTACACGTTCCACGGCGACGACCAGGTCCGCGCCCAGCGGTGGGGCCAGGAGCAGGAGCGCCTGCTCGCGACGCATCGCGGCCGGTTCGACGAGGAGCAGGACCGGTTCCGGCAGCAGCAGGAGGCCGACCGCCGGGTGGAGGAGGCGTTCGCCGGACGCCTCGCGGACCCGGACCCGGTCTTCCGGGGCCCCGACGACGTCGACGCGATCCGTCTGCGGATCGCCGAGGCGGAACAGCAGCGCGCCGTCGAGGAGCGCGCGGCGCGCGCGGAGGACGGCGGCCGCCGCACGGCCGAGACCGGGCCCGGGTCCGGAGCGGACGCCCGCGGGCGTGCCGAGGTGACGCCGGAAATCGTCGAGCAGGTGCGCCGTCGGTGGATGGAGGAGGTGAAGTCCCGGTTCGACGAGCGCTGGCAGGAGTCCTACGGCGAGTACCGGCGGGGCGAGATCACCCGCTCCGAGTTCGCCGAGACGTTCGACCGGCTGTCCGCCGGGCTGCACGACGAGTTCGAGCTGTCCGCCGCGGCCCACCTGGCCCGGCGCACGGCGAACGAGGTGTTCGACGTCGAGACCGGATCGCGCCGTCAGGCCATGTCGGAGGAGGAACTGCGGCAGACCCGCGAGGACTTCGCCGACGCCGCCGTCGGAGAGGTGTACCGCGCCGCCGAGGACATGTGGCAGGACGGTGAGCGCGTCGACTCCTTCGACTGGTCCCACCTGTACCGCACCCACGACGCCGGAATGCGGGACCTCACCCGGGGCCTGCGAACCCGCCTGGAGCTGGCAGCCGAGGCCGCCGACACGTTCGACTTCCTCAGCCGGCGGGTGGGCGCCGACGGGGAGGCGCCGTGGGTGCGCGAGACCCGTGCCGACTTCCGCGAGGAGTTCGAGGTCACGACCCGGACCCTGCCGGGCGGGGACGGCACGCCGACCCGCTGGATGGAGTACGAGCGGTTCCGGGAACAGCGCCACGCCCTGCGCGGCCAGCTGGAGAACTTCCGCGACCGGTGGGAGGCGCGGCTGCGCGCCCGGGTCACCGAGGAGGGGCTGAAGGCCGGCACCGGACGCGAGGTCGAGGCCCGGCGCGCGGAATGGCAGCGGTCCACACGGCACGACCCGGCGGACGCCGCCGCGGTCGACACCGAGGCGGTGATCGCCTCCCACCGCGCGGATCTGACGGCCGAGGGCGAGAAGTTCCTGGCGGGCAGGCACCCGCGCGCGCTGACCCGTGAGCAGTGGGAGGACTACGCCGCACAGCTGCGGAAGACCCAGGAGCGGCTGGCCGACGAGCTGCCGACCCGGCTGGAGTACCAGGCCGGGCTGGACCGCGCCCTGGCCGAGGCCGACCGGATGTTCGACCGCCTGGAGGCGGAAGGGCCCGGCGCCCAGCGCGCCCGCGAAGGACTGCGGGAGGACGTGACCCGGGTCTTCCGCGAACTCGCGGGCCGCGCCGAGGACGGCACGTGGGACCTGGACCGGGTCGCGGCGGGCCAGGAGATCGTCTTCCGCGAGTACCTGCCGGCCGCGGAGCGGTCCCTGCCGGACCGGCTGCAGTTCGAATGGGGCATGGAGCGTGCGCTGCGCGACGGTGGCTCGGCCTTCCACCGGCTGTCCGGGCCGGGGCTCGACGAGCTGACCGAGCGCCCCGCGCGCGCCTACACGGTCACCGACGAGACCTTCGACCGGCTGGCGGGGGACTTCCGCGGCGACTGGGCCGTCGGCTACCACGACATCTACGGGCCGTCCGATCGCGATCTGCACGGCTGGCTGGAGCGAGAGAAGGAGCGCGGCGACGCGTTCGGCAGCACGGTGCGCGACGAGTGGGAGGCGGACAGCGCCGCGCTCCGGGAGCCGAGAGACACGGCCGTGCGCGAGCGCGCCCAGGCCGAGAGCCTGCGGTGGCGGCAGCAGGTGGCCGCCAACTTCCAGGGCATGCTGGGCAAGGGCGCGGTGCTGGAGGACCTGGCCCGCCAGGTCGAGATCCCGCAGGCCGAGATCCGCTCGGCCCGGGTGTCCGGCGACTACCAGCGGGGTCTGTCGGATCTGAAGTCCTGGTTCTCCCAGGAGTGGGACGCCGCCGCCCGCACCGCCTCCCCGGACGGCGAGGCAGCGGTCCGCGCCGCCCTCGCGGACGAGGCACGGCAGCGGTGGCAGCAGCTGAGCGACCGCACCCGGGCCGAGGACGAGGCGGTCCAGGCGTGGCAGCGCGAACCGCGGTGGACGCTGGACCCGGCCCGGATGGAGATCACCCGGGGCACCCGTACCCCGTCCGAGGCGCCGGCCACCGCCGACGGCGCGGTCCGCACCGCCCGGGACGGCGACGGGGAGGGCCGGCTCCAGGCCCAGGAACTCCTCACCGCCCGCGAGGAGCAGCCGGCACCGCCCCCGCTGTCCGCCGCCGCCCCGCCCCGAGCCACCCGGACCGACGAGCCCTCGGCCCAGGCGGCCTCCCGGACCGACGAGACGCAGGCCCAGGCGCCCGCTTCCGAGGCCCTGGCCGGGCTGCGCGACACCGTCGAGGCCCGCGACCGGGCGTACGGGGAGTTCGAGTCCCGGCTGACGCCGTTCCCCGAACTGCGCACCCCGCAGGCGACGGAGCAGGTCGCCGCCGCCCGGGAGGCGTTCGCCGACGCCTGGACCGGGGACCGTACGGCCACGGGCCCCGGCGAGCTGACCGCCGCCCGCGGCGCGGCCCTGGAGGACCTGACCACGCGGCTCACCTCGGTTCGCGAGCGGCTGGCCGCCGAGGCGGACGCGGCGGAGGTCTTCCACCGTGACGTCGCCTCGACCGTGGCGGACACGCGGCACGGCGAAGCCTTCGCGCACGCGCGGCCGGCGGTCGCGCTGGCGCAGGAGTTCCAGCGGGAGGCCGCTGGACAGCCGCCGGTCCGCCTGGCCGGCCTGGTCCAGGAGTTCGGGCAGCGGTACGCCGCGGCGCACGCCGCCTGGACCGCCGAGCGGCAGGCCCGTGCCGCCTTCGACGCCGTCCTCGCCGGTGGCGCGGGCGGACGCGCCGACCTGACCGACGGCCGGGCGGAGTGGAACGGCCCGGCACGCCGCTGGTACGCCGGACAGCTGGCCCAGATGCGCCAGCAGTACGTCACCGACCGCGCCGAGGCGCTGACCGTCGCGGACGAGGCCGAGCGCCGGGAGCGGCTGGCGCGGCTCGACGAGGACGTGCGCCAGGCCGCGCTGTACGAGCAGCGGCGGGCACGCACGGTGGTGGCCCACAACAGCGTCCTCGCCGACCACATGGCCCGGTTCACGGCCGATTCGGCCTGGGACCGTGAGCTGACGGGATGGTACGAGGAGCGGCGCCGGGCACTCGCCGAACCGCTGACCGACCGGCTCCACCTGTACAGCCCGCAGACACGCGAACAGGCTCTGGCCCGCTTCGACGCGCAGTCCGCCGCGCTGCGCGAGGTCGCCGACGCCCGGCACACGGCGTACCAGGACTTCGCCCGGCAGTTCGAGGGCGGTGCCCAGGACACGGTGACGCTGTCCCACGCCGCCACGGCCGACTGGACCCGGCGCCACATCGCCGCGCTGCGCGACACGTACCTGGAGACCACCGAGCAGGCCCGGGACACCGGCCTGCCGGAGGTACTCCGCGCCCCCCACCCCCAGGCCGCCGCCCAGGACGA
Source organism: Streptomyces sp. NPDC038200 (assembly GCF_055600785.1). Taxonomy (NCBI): domain Bacteria; kingdom Bacillati; phylum Actinomycetota; class Actinomycetes; order Kitasatosporales; family Streptomycetaceae; genus Streptomyces; species Streptomyces sp. NPDC038200. Next base: position 76,907 of record NZ_JBVJYH010000014.1, on the reverse strand, counting down.
CTGGCGGGTCCCGGCGTGGCAGGAAGCGCAGCGGGAGCTGCACCGCCGCTACGCCGACCTGCTGGCGCAGGCCCGTACCGAGGACTCCGCGACCGCCTCCGGCACCGACGGCGGGGCATCCGACGGCGCCACGACGGCGGAGCGGGAGAACACCTTCGACGAGGCGTTCCGCCAGTGGGCGCGGGAGCAGGCCCCGGGAGTGTCCGAGGAGCGGCTGGCCGCGGTCCGCGAGCGGGTCCGGGAGAACCCCGGCCGGTTCGGCGAGACGACCGCCGACCGCACGGCGGAGGACCAGCTGCGGGACGCCTTCTCCCTGCGGGCGGCTCGCGAACTGGCCGTGGTCCGTGGTGAGGAGGCGTTCCAGAGTGCTTTCCGCGGCTGGGGCCTCAGGCTGACCGACGCCTGGCGCAACCGGCTGACCGACGGCGTGCCGGCGCCGTTCGAGCTGGTCCTGGACATGGCCGAATCGGTGCGCGAGCTGGCCGCCGGTGACTTCCGCGACCGGTGGGAGGGGATGCTCCGGAACACCCTCGTCTCCGGCACCGACGTCCGTACCGGCGACAGCGCGGCGGTGCGCCAGTCGGCCCGGCTGCTGCGCGGGCTCGTCTCCGGCCTGGACGGGGAGTTCGACCGGTACGCGCTGCTCTTCGGCCAGCTCTCCCGGCTCGACGCGGTGTTCGAGCAACTGGCGGACGGAGCCTTCCACGACCGGCTCGACCAGGGCACCCGTGACCTGCTCGCCGCCTTCGGCGCCGAGCACACCGAGGTGTCCGAGGCGGGCCGGACCCGGATCCTCGAAGACGCCCGCCGATCGCTGCGGGAGGCGTTCGACAAGGTCTTCCCGAGCGCTGCGTCCGTGGCCGGGCTGGCCGACGGCGGCCGGGCGCTGCCGGGCGCCTGGCAGGACCGGGTGCGCACGGTCCTCGACGCGCTGCCCGGCCGGCTGGCCCTCCAGGCGGCGCGCGAGACGGCGATCCTGCGCTCGCAGGAGGACATCGCGGACGCCGTCGCCTCCTGGGCCGACTCCGCCACCGGCACGGGCCGGGCCTTCCTCGACCGGTTCCCGGTCTCCTCCGACCAGGTGCGCCCCCTGCTCCGCCGCACCCTGGACGTCTCCGTGGCCGCCGCCGTCGACGACCACTTCGAGCAGCTCTTCGGCCACGACGGCGTGACCGCCGGCGTCGAAGACGTCCGGGCCCGGCTGGAGCGCTGGCACACCGCGTACGCCGAGCTGACCGGCCGGGACCGGCTGCACACCTGGCTCACCGTGCGGCACGCCCGGGACGGCGTGGTCACCACCTCGGGGCGCCTCTTCGACGAACAGCTCGACCGGTGGCGCGCGGCCCACGGCCCCCAGGCGCTGACCGAGGCCGACATCGCCCGTGCCCGGGCCGGTCTGGACGAGCGGCTGCTCGCCGCCTTCGACGCGCTGTTCACCGGCCGTCCGGTCGGTCCCGACGAGATGGCCGGCGCGGCCCGCCAGTGGGACGCCCTGCTCGCCGAGCAGGCCCGGGCGCTGCCCGCGCACCTCGCCTTCGAATCCTGGTCCGACGCCGCTCTGCACGACGCCGCGCGGTCCTTCCACACCCTGCGCCCCGAGGACGACACCGCCCGGCAGCGGTGGGAGGAGCACGCCGAGGACTTCCGCGCCGACTTCCTGGCCGCGTTCGAACTGCTGTGGGCGCCCCAGGCCCTGTCCACGTCCTGGGCCGCCCATGAGGCCGAGCACGCCGACGCGTTCGGCGCGGGCCTGGAGGCGGCGCGGCTGCACGCCCTGCGCGGCGACGACAAGGGCAAGGGACGGGCCGCCGGCGAACGGCCGGCCGACCTGCTGCCGCCGGAACTGCGCGGACTGGACCACGGCCGGCTGGCCGCCCTGATCGGCAAGGCCGGTCAGCTGGTGCCGCCGAAGCTGACCATCAGCGGCGAGGCGGAGACCGAGGCACTGCGCGAGGCCCACCGCCGGCGCGTGCTGGAGGTCGCCGCCGTCCTGCACACCCAGGACGAGCGGGCGGCCCGCGACCGGGCCACGGAACTGGGCGCCGACCCGGCGCCGGCCGGGATCCGCGCGGGCGCCCGGCCGGCGGACACGACGGGACAGCGGACGGCGGGTTCCTCGTCCTCCGCGCAGGGACCCTCCGGGCTGGTCATGCCCCATTTCGGAAGTGCCGGGCAGCAGTCGGGCGGCGCGCCGCAGGAGCAGCCGGACGACCTGATGACGGACCTCTTCGGGGAAAGTCCCGCCGCGCAGGAGACCGAGGAGCCGGGACCCGGGACCCACGCCTGGCCGATCGAGGTCGAGGACGACGAGCACACCGGAAACGGGGCCGGACAGCAGTGGCGGTCCACGCGCTGGAGTTCCCGGGGACAGCCACCGTCCGCACGCCCCTTCTGGGGCGAGTGGCTCACCTTGGAGCAGCAGGACGAGCTGTTCACCCGGCTGCGGGAGCAGGGCGCGGAGGCACCGGAGGTGACGTTCGGCAGCGTGGCCGACACGGCCTTCGCCACGTGGGGGACGGTCCTGGGGCAGCAGCAGGTGCGGTGGCTGCACGCGGAGTACTGGCACCGGAATCCGCGCCGGCGGGGCGGCGCCTCGGAGCCGGGGCAGGGGCGCCGGTGGCGCGACTACGTCACCGGGGAAGCAGCGCACGAGGTGGCGGCGGCGCACGCGTACTTCACCACCCACGGGCACCTGGAAGTGCCGGCCCGGGTGGAGGGACAGCACGACCCTCTCGGCGGTTACATCGATCTGCTGCGCCGGATGCCCTACTCGAACCTGTCCCCGACGACCGTGGCCACCTGGAACGGGATGGGCATGCGCTGGGCCACCTCCACCGCGCTGGAGGCCGCCGAGGCGTATCTGAGGGACAGGGGGATCACCGGCCGGCAGCTCGACGCGCCGCCACCGGTGGAGGAGATCCGAGCGGTGCCGGTGCCCGGCTGGACGGCCACGTTCGACCTGGCACACTGGGGCGCGACGCTGCCCCATTTGTCTCGCATAACGGATACAGACCGTAACGCGATCCGCGACGTTCTCGGTCCGGTCTGGGCCGCGAGCGTCCTGCCCGGCGAGGCCGCGCCCACGGAGGGCTGGCTCCAGTTGTGGGGCGCGCCGCCACGCCATCTGCCCGCGTCCGTCGCCCAGGCCGCCTCTCCCGTTCCGCAGGACTCGGTGACGTCCGAGGAGCGCAGGAAGCTGTTCACGTACGTGCGGGCCCGCGAGCGGCAGCGCAAGCGCAAGCTGACGTTCAGGGACGTGCGTGGCTACGCCGAAAAGGTGCTGTCCAGGAAACTCAGCCTCGAGCTGGTCACCCGCCTGAGCGGTGAGTACGCCACCCGGCCGTCAGCCGCTGCCCCGCTCGGCCAGCGCGCCGCACGACTTTCGCAGCAGTCCGCGGCGTCCGTCCGGGGCGTGTCCGGTCCAGAGCCGATCGCGTCGGGTTCCGGTACGACGGAGAACCAGGGTGCCCCCACGGGCGGGCAGCAGGAGGCCGGCCCTCTCGGCACCGCGGGTGACCTGACGGCCGAACCCGGGATCGGGACAGGGCAGGCCGTGTCCGACGACGACCTGATGGGCATCGCCGGTCCGTCGTACGACACCCGACCGCACGACGGCGCGGGTCAGGACTTCTCCTCCGGAGCCGATTTCCAGTGGGACCAGTCGGTCTTCGGCCGACCGGACGCCGGGCTCGACGTCCCGGACGTCCCGTGGGACCAGCTCGGTCTCGGTCTCCCGGACGCAAGCGGGTTCGACCTCGAAGCCGAACTGACGACACTGGCCAACCTGCTGCCCGACGCGTACCAATATCAGTACCAGGACGGCTACAGCTACCAGGACTACTACAGCTACCAGGACACGCTGTCCGACGATCCCTGGTGGTCGTGGCTCCAGGCGGACACCGCCGGCCCGGCGCCGGACGCGTCCACGTGGCTCCAGCCGGCCGGTGGTGCGGACGACATCGCGCGGATGACGCCGGAAGCCGGACCGTCGTCCGCGGGCGGGGCCGAGGTCTCCGACTGGAGGGACCGCCCGTGGGGTCAGTCCCCGGAGCCCCGCTCCGACGCGGTACCCGACGACTCGCTGACCGACGCCGAGCGCACCGACTTCTTCGCCGCGGTGCGCCGGCACGAGTCCCTGAGCAGGGAGCCCCTGACGTACGCCGACGTCGCCCGGCTGGCGGCGCGGCGGCTGACGATCAAGCAACCGAACCCCGGCTTCGACGTACTCGACCAGTGGAGCCGGCTGTACGCGCACCAGCAACTGGCGGAGGACTGGAGGCTCACGGCCGCGGCTGCCTATTTCGAGGAGTTCCGGCACCTCAACGTCCCCGTCCGCGAGGGCCGTGTCGTGAACAGGCTCGGCAGCGCGCTCAGCAACTTGCGCGGGCACCGGCCGGCGCACCCCCAGCGGCTCATCGACGTGCTGGACTCCTTCGGCATGTTCTGGTCCTCCCGCGACGCCGAGGCAGCCGCCAAGGCATATCGGCAGGCCAAGGGGGACGCCTTCGTGGTGCCGCCACCGGCGGCGGAGATCCGCGCGCTGCGTGCCCCGGGATCGAAGTCGACCTTCGACCTCGACGCGTGGATCAGGCTGTTCCGCCGGCGTCCCCCCGTCACCCAGGACGACTACGCCGTCCTACGCGGTTTCGGCGACGCGTGGGGCCGTCTCGTCCTGGAAGAGCGCGACAGGCACCTGGGCCTCCCCCCTCGGACCGTCGAGCCGGCGCACGCGGCCCGGCAGGAGAACGCGGAGGCGGCCGGTGCGCGTACGGCCCAGGAGAGGACCACTCCGGAGACGTCCGGTGCGCACGTGCCGGAGGAGGGCACCGCTGGGGAGACGTCCGGTGCGCACGTGCCCGAGGAGGGCACCGCTCGGGAGACGACCGGCGCCATGGAACTCAGACTGCGCCGGGAGTTCGGCCAGGAGACGTTCGAAGCCCTCGCCCGTCAGGCGTCCGCCCTGCTCCAGCCCGCCACGCTGGCGGCCGGAGACCCGGCGAGCGAACGGCTGCGGGAGGCGCAGCAGCGGGGGCTGCTGCGCATCATCGAGACGCTCGGGCGGACGAACAGCGTCGCCCGGGCCGTGGCGCTGGTCGACGAACTGACGGTGCAGACGCCCGGTATCTGGTCACCGGTGCAGATGCTGGGCGCAGGCCGGTTCGGCGGCGCGAACACGGCGGGGTGGGAGGTCACCCCCGAGGTCCGCGAGCTGCATAGCGGTCTGGCGTCCGGCTTCGACGTCCACCGCGGTCATGGCCTCGGCGGTGACCCGGACGCCGCCGCGATCGCGCGGATCCTAGGACCGGACGTCTACGGGCAGCGGCAGGCACCCCCGGCGCCCGCGTTCCTGCGCGACTACGACTACGCCCAGCTGAAGGCCGCCCAGCGCGCGGCGTTCTTCGCCGCCGTGGACATGACCCGGCCGGCCCCGCACGCGGACGAGATACGGCCTTCCAGGCTGCCGCGGCGGCCCGGCACCGTGGTCGAGTCGGGCAGCCGGTCGATGAGCCGCGGCACCATGCCCGGCCTGCCGAAGGCCACCAGGATCGCCAAGCTCACGCACGCGATCTGGCTCGGCGGACCGCTGCGGGACGAAGGGGCCACCCGCGGGTTCCGGTGGAACGCCGCCAGGCTGGCGGCCTCGCATCCGGATTTCACCGTCATCCTGTGGACCGACGTCACGCGCGCGGAGTTCGCCGCGGCCGAGGCCGTCGCGAAGACGTCGGCCGACGCGGTGACCGCGGACCGCCGGACGGCCGACGTGCTGGACATGCTCCAGTGGGCGCGTGCCGCGGGAGTGAAACTGGTCAACGTCGACGAGATCTTCTCCGCGACGTCGCCCATGACGCTGGAGGGCATCTACCGGGCGGAGATCGCGCGGGCGATGGGCGTGGCGTACGCGGCCGCCAGCGACATCCTGCGCCTGGAGATCCTGAGACGGTTCGGCGGCGCGGCCAGCGACCTGGACAACGCGGTCTCCGGAAACCTGACCGGCGAGTTCCGGCGGGTCGTCGACTCACGGTACGGCCTCGGCACGGTACGCCACGGGGGCCGGCCCTGGAACGCGGCTCTGGTCGCGCCTGCCGGGCACGCCTTCCTGGACCCCTACCTGGACGTGATCCGGGGGAACTACACACGTACCCCGGCCGAGAACGTCCTGCGGTCCCTTCAGCTGCAGGACGGAGAGAGGCCCCTGGACGACCGGTCCGCGCGGCGCCCGATCGACCCCGCCGTGCTGCCCCACTCGCGGCAGACGATGCGGGACGAGGTGCTGATGCGCAGCGGTCCCAGCCCCACGGTCTGGCGGACGCTGGCCCGCCGCGTCGGCCTGTCGGACATGCTGGACGAGCTGGTCACGCTCTCGCCCGAGGTGTTCACGCCCGCGTCCGCCCAGTCCTGGCTCCCGCCGCAGCCCGGGCAGGACACGGCGGCGACCGTGTCCACCGCGCCGGCGTACGACCACGCGGAGGAACTCCGGGTCGCCCGTGCCGTCGTGGTCACCCTCGTCCAGGGCCTGTACCGGCAGCCCGGCAACCTCAACCTGGCGCAGGTCGCGCCCCTGGTCCGCAGCCGGCCCCGCCCCGACGACCTGTGGGACGCGGTCGTCGGATTCATCGCCGCCGACCCGGAACTCCGCGACCTGGTACGGTCCGTCACCTTCAGCATGCTGGGCGGCAGTCCGCTCCAGCCGGTCGACACGGTCGTCCTGCCCCCGTGGTCCCGGCGCCTGGTGCACACCATGCCTGGCGCGCCCCGGGGACGCCTGGGCAGCCACGTCCTGCCGGCCCGGCTGCTCGATCCCGACGAGGCCGACCTCGATCTGCCCGGGACCGAGGTACAGGGGCGTCGCGACCGGCGGACGGACCCGGACACCGCGGCCGGACTGGCGGCGCGACTGGACATCTCCGTCCCGGCCGCCACGACGCTGCTGAGCAGGGCGAGCGGGTACGTGCGCGCGCCGATGGCGATGGACTCCGAGGCGGCGAGGGAGGAGTACTACGGGCGCCTGGCGGAGATCGCCCGGGTCCTGCACACGGAGGGCGAGGCGGCGGCCCGGCGACTGGCCGGACCGAACACGCGTCTTCTCCCGCCGGGCGCCGGCCGGCTCGCCGAGGCGGACACGACCGGTCAGGACGCGGGCCGGGCCGGACCGAGCACCGTCATGGCCGAGCCGGTCATCGTGCCGGTCGACGGCACGGCGGCGGCGGAGCTGGACGCGGCGGTCCTCGGCCCGCGACCGGACGCGCCGCGCAGCCTGGACGCCCTGCTCGACCAGGCCCTCCGCGACCGGCCGGCGGACCCGCGACCGGTGTCCATGACCGAAGCGGCACCGGAAACGACCGCAACGGCACCAGAAACGATCGCAACGGAACCGAAAACGGCCGCAGCGATAGCAACGGTCGCTGTCCCTGGACTGAGCGACCACGTCCGCACCTTCGGCTCGGTCTTCGACGGTGCCCAGGGCACCACCCACCTCGGCCTGGTGCCGGAGGAGACCGTCGCGTGGCTGCGCGAGCAGGTCGCCCGGCAACTGGAGGGGGCGACCGGCCCCGACGCGGACCTGCGCCGGCGCGTCGACTCCAGGCTGACCGCCGCCTACCTGGTCCACGAATGGGCCGACGTACGCAGCGAGACCGGGCTGCGGCTGCAGTTGGAACACCGCGGGGCACGCCGGACCGTCTTCGTACGGCTGCGGCTGGACGATCCCCGGTCCGCGCCCGAACTGCTGGACGGACTGGCCGAGGGCGTGCCCAACCGGGTGCAGCGCTGGGGCGCGGGCTACTCGGAGGCCGGCAACTCCTCCGGAACGGCCGACCTGCGGACCTTCCAGTTCAACTACAGCCATGTGTGGGACGTGCCGACCGCCGGCCCGCTGCGCCAGATCGTGCTGCAACCGCAGGTCAACGTGGTCCGCAACCAGTTGTCGACGGCCGTGAGCGCCGCCGGTGGCGCCCAGTCGCTGTCCATCACCACCACGCTCGGCGGGACGGTGCCGTTCGACTACCGGATGCGCTGGCAGGTGCGGGCCGACGGCGCGCAGGCCGCCGGGGACTGGACGGCCGAGCGGGAGAACGGCCGGATCGCGGTCTGGTTCCCCGAGCACCTGACGAGGACCGGACAGCAGAACGCGGCCCCGAACACCGGCCGGGAGCCCGCGCCGGAGAACACGGCCCCGGCCGACGGTGACGGCACGACCGCCCTGGTCCGGCCGGCCGCGGCCGAGCGGGAGGCGGCCCCGCTGCGGGCGGCGGTGCACGAATCGCCGCTGTACGCGGTGGAGTCGGTGCTCGCCCCGGACCGCGTGCTGAACGCCGTGGAGGCATCCTTCGCCGATCACCTCGACAGGGCGACGGAGGCGTCCCGGGAGGACCTGCGGCGGTTCTTCGGCGCCCGCAACCTGCGGGACGCGCTGCCCCGAATGCTGAGCGGATGGCACAACTCACCCGTGCTGCTGGCCGGCGACGGCTCCGTGCTCGGCCACTTCCGGGTGCACGCGGCCCTCACCGGCCAGGAGGAGACCGTCGGCCCGGCGGCGCCGGAGGCGGACCTCATGCACATGGTGGTGCGCACGGTCCGGGTCACCGGACAGGCGACCGTCACCAACGCGGCGGGCGCCGACCTCAGCGTCTCGCTCGGCTTCTCGGCGCCGCAGACCGAGAGCGTCCCCGATCCGGTCGGCGGCTCGGTGTCGCTGAACGCCGGAGCGCGCCACCAGGTGTCGTACGGCCTGGGCTCCGGCGGCGAGGTCACCAGGTCGCAGGCGCTGGAGTGGAGCGGGCCCCTGTTCCGGGTACGGGGCCGGGTGGGCCTCGTGGTGGAGCTGGTCGGCCCCGGCCGGGACCGGGTGTTCCCGGCGCCGGGCAGCCCGCTGGACACCCCCGTCGGACTCGGGTCGTACCCGGTGGTGTTCCAGGTGCCGTCCCGCGCCGCGCTGGAGGGCGTCCAGGACACCGCCCGCCGGCTCCCGCCCGAGGTGGCGGAACTGCGTTCGCTGGGCATCTCGACCACCGTGCTGCGCGTCGACGGCGCCGAGCCGCTGTTCGCCCTGGCCGAGCGCTGGCTGCGCGAGCACGGCTTCCTGCCCTCGGCGGGCAGCGGCGCCGGCTGGACCGGTGAGGCCGCCCGTGCCCGCCAACTGGTCAACGCCCGCGCCCTGGACCACGCCCGCTCCGGCGAGTCGCTGCGCGCCGCCGCCGACGAACTCGTCGACGGCGGCCACACCGTCTGGTTCGAGCTGCCGACCACGGCCGACACCCAGCGGGTCGCGCTCCGGCTGACCGCCGAGCGCCGGGGCGACGGCCCGGTCGAGGCGGTCCGGGCGCTGCCCGGCGTCCAGGTGAACAACTGGTCCGGGTTCGCCCGCCCCGGCCAGGAACAGCGCACGGTGGCCCCCGTCGCCTGGTCGGTGACCGGGTCCGGCGCGGTCAGCAACCCGCTGGAACGCCACGTCGAGCTGCCGTTGCAAGGCATCGGAACCGAGTACGCGTACAGCCGGCAGACCGCCACGACCACCGGTACCGGTTCCCTGGTGGGCCAGGAGAAGTACGTCGTCTCCTCGGCGGACGACGGCCTCCAGCTCTTCGACGTCCCGGTGCGCCTGCGGCTGGACCTGACCTGGAGCCACGGCCCGGCGCCCCGGCCGGTCACCGCGAACGGCACGCTGGGCCTCGCGCTGCCCACGTACCGCACCGAGGCGGCACCGGAGGCGGCCGGGACCGCCGAGCCCACGCCCCGGCCCGCCGCGGACCCCGTCCAGGTGAGCGACGAAGAGCTTCGGCGGCTGCGGGCCGCCGCGGACTCCGGCGAGCTGCACCGGCTCCCGGAGACGGCCTTCGTGGACCGGGTGACGGGCGGCAGCGCCCTGGCCGACGCGGTGAGCCGGGTGCTGGGCACGGTCGCGCCCGCGCCGCGGACCGGGGAGCCGCTCGACCTGTCGGCGGCCCTCGCCGGGGACCCGGAGACGGCCGAACGCCTCACCGGACCCTGGGCGTCGGACGGCGCGGTGGGGCCGCTGGGCCGGGTCGTCCGGGCCGCGGACGGGGCCTGGCGGTGGACGGCGCGCTCGACGGTGGGCGGTTCGCTCACCGACGCCGACAGCATGGCGCAGCAGGTGCTGCGTTCCGCGCTCTCCTCGCAGCAGCTCACCGGCAACGCCCTGGCCGTGTTCGGCGACGGGTTCGTCCTGGAGGGGATCGGCAGCTTCGGACTGGCCTCGGGCACCGACGCCTCGGTGACGGTCAGGGCCTACCTGGACGGCGTGCGGATGCGTGCGGAACCGCCGGCCATGAGCCTGGAGACCTGGCTGTACTCGGCGGACACCTCCTCGGTGACCCGGTCGGTGGGCAGCGGGCGGCAACAGGGGCTGACCGTCAGCGGTGCCTACGGGCCGACGGTCGGGTTCTTCCCCAGCGGGCGGTACGCGCACTCCTCGGGCACCTCGGCCGGTGTGACCGTCGCGGACAACGCGTCGAACGCGCGGGTCACCGCCGACAACAACACCCGGCTGCACCGGTTCACGGCCGATGCCACCTACGAGGTGACGGTCCGCATGGGCCGGCGGAACGTGGTGTCCGGGACGCTGGCCGGCGGCCCCCACACGGAGCGGACCTTCGGCATCCGGGTGCCCGACGCCGTGGAGTTCCTGCTGCCGAGCAGCGAGCTGGCCCGGCATTTCCCGCTCACCCGGGTACTCGGCCTCGCCCCGGCCGTGCCGGCGGCCGACCTGGCCCTGCCGGCGTTCTACCGGGCGACCGGTCAGCTCGGGCAGGGCGCGGTCACCCAGACCGTCCTCGACGGCCCGCGCGGCGGATTCCGGGGCCGGATCACGCGTGCCGTGGAGGCGGCGGCACCGGGGGCGACCGTCCCGGGAAGCGCCGCGTACGTGCCCGGTGTCCTCACCTGGATCGCCGACCACACCTCCCAGGTGGCGCTGCGCGCGCTGATCGCCGCGGGCCCCGAAGGGCGCGTGGCGATCCACTTCCTGCACCGCGGCTGGCTGACACCGAGCCTGGTCGAGGTGACGCTGGCGGCCCGCCCGAGGCCGGACGCCGACCTGGACGCGCTGCGCGGGTATCCGGCGCCGGACACCTCGGAGCTGACCCGCTCCGCCGCGCACGGCAGCGGGCGCGACGGCGACCTGCCGGTGCCCGGCGCCGCCGGGCAGAGCGTCTCCCACTCCCGCGGCCACGAACTGGACGCCGTGCCCGTGCTCCAGTACCAGGGCCGGCGCGTGCAGACCACCCTCGCGCTGTCCGCCGAACGCGCGGTGGGCGCCTCGGTGTCCGCCTCGCGGGAGACCCGCGTCTGGCGCCGGTCGGGCGAACTGGTGGAGTTCCCCGACATCCCGTACGAGATCCATGCGTCCGTGCGCAGCACCCCGCTGACCGGGGCGCCCGTCGCCCGGCTCGCCGACGCGGTGGCCGGCGGCGTCGCCATGGAGGACCTCCACGCCTCCGTCGACGCGCGCGTCACCCTCCGCTTCGACCGCACCGACCTGCCCGCCGAGCCGGGTGACGTCGCGCGGTTGACGAAGCCCGACCCCACCGTCCTCACCGACGACCCCACCGCATGGCGCGTGGAGCCGGAGGACGCGGTCACGGTCGACGTCGAGGGCCTGCCGCTCGCCGTACGCCCCGCCCTGACGGGCGGCCACTGGGTGCCGGAGCGGCCGTTCTCCTTCGAAGCCTTCGACGCCGCACCGCAGCTCGCACAGGCCCTGCGACAGGTCGACCCGGCGCTCGCCGGTGTGGACCGCATGCACACCTCGCTGTCGTACGAGGCCCTGCTGATCCGGCTCACCCGGCTGGTGCGGCCCGGCGGCGGCGACGCGGGCGTCCTGCTCGACCGGAGCGCCGTGGGCCGTTTCATGGGACGCACGGGCACCAGTGACGCCACGTCCGCGCGGCTCCGGCTGTTCCCGCAGGAGGTCCTGACCGAGGGCCCCACCGCCCTGGACGACGTCCGGGTGGCCTCCGACTCGTCCGCCGCGAGCGCCTCCACCGCCGTGACCCCGGCGGTCAGCACCCGCTTCACCACACCGCTGACGGCGGACCAGACCCACCGCGTCCGGCTCACGCTGCCGAACGCCCAGAACCGCGCGAGCCAGGGCCAGTCCGCGGCGACCAACGCCTACCGGCGCGACTACCTCAAGTTCGGCGTCTCCGCCCCGGCCGGCGCGGCCGGTCCGACACCCGGCTACCTGATCCGCTCCCTGGCCGTGCTGCGGGTCGAGGGGCCGGGCGGCACCCGCTGGGTGGTCGGCACGATGGTGCTGCGCACCCTGGACCTCCCGCCCGGCCTGGCGGTGTCCCGCCCGGACGGGGACACCGAGCAGCCGGCGCCGTCGGACGCGGGACGGGAGACACGGCCGGAAGACGAGCGGACGCACGACACGGAGCCGCGGCCGGAACACGAAGCGGATCCCGAGCGGGCGCGCCGTGGGGAGCCCGAGTCGGCCGACGCCCAGGGCCCCCAGCCGGTCCGGGTCCCCGGAGCGGTGCGCTCCGCGGCGGGGGAGACGGGGGCGGACCGTGCCGGGGAGTCCGCCGCCCGTCGGGGCTCGGTGGACGGCCGGACGGCGGTGCGGGCCGCCGAGGCCGAACCGGACCGGACGCGGGAGCCGGCGCCGGCGGAGGAACGGCGGGTGCCGTCCGCCGCGACGAACGACGGCGTACTGATCGAGCTCGCCGGCGACGACCCCGCCCAGAGCCCGGCGGACGCGCAGCCGCGCGCCGGCAAGTCCAGGCGGCGCAAGGCGGCCCCGAGCGGCGCCGACCGGTCCGCGGACCAGGCCACCGCACCCGCCTCCGCCGGTGAGACCTCCGCCGCGGGCCGGACCTCCGAGCCCGCACCGCTCACCATGGAAGGGCGCAGGCTGCTGGAGGCGGCCGTGCGCGCGTCGGCCGTACCCGAGTTCGCCAAACCCCTCGTGCGGACGCAGCTGATCGCCGCGGCCCAGCGGTCCGGCTGGCACGACGCGTGGCCGGTGCGGGCGATGGCCCGGCTGCTCGGCGAGGACGGCCGGTGGCACGCGCCGGAGAACGCCGCGGCCGTGACCCGGCTGCTCCAGCCCGACGCCGCCCACGTGGTCGAGCAGGCCGCGGAGCACCCGGCGCTGACACCGTTCCTCTTCGCCCATCCCGAGATGCCGGAGGTGCTGGCGGTCTCGCCGGCCTTCCTGGACGCCCTGAAGACCCTGCCGGAGGAGTCCCCGAGCAGCGCGGACGCTCTCGTCGACACGCCCGACCACCTGGGCGCCCTGCTGGCGAAGTCCCCCTCGGGCCGGCGGGAACTGGTCGACGCGATCGAGAGCCAGGCGGCCTGGGCCAAGCTGCTGCTCGTGTTCCCCGGGCTGCCCCTCCATCTGAACGGTCAGCAGGATCTGCTCCGCGCGGTGCTGGACGCCAAGGACAAGACGCTGGCAGGCGTCCTCGACGTGATTCCGGAAGCCGCACAGGCGCTGCTCCGGACCGATCGCCCGGTCCATCAGCTGATGTCCCTGCGCGAGGACTGGGCCCTGGTCACCGGCCTCTCCGCGACCCTGGGGACCACCGCGACGGGCGAGCTCGACTTCCGCCGGCTCTACGCCCACCGGGACCTCCGCGCGGCTCTGCGGGCCCACGGCGACCAGGCGTACCCGCTGTTCCGGGTGCCCGGCCTGCTGGACCTGGCGATGAGCGACCCCACGGTGGTCGAGACGCTGGCCGGCAGCCCGTGGCTCGTGGACGTCCTGCCGGACGTGCCCGCCTTCGGTGCCAGGATCGCCCGGTCGAAGGAGCTGATCGGCGCCGCCGCCGGCAACCCGGCGGTCGCGGAGGCCGTCTCCTACGACCCGCGCGCCTTCGACGCGGTTCCCGACGACCGGCTGGCCGACGCGCTGCGCGCGGCGCGGACCCCGGAGCGGGCCGCACGGACCGCGCCGCCGGGTGCCTCTCCCGTGGACCGGCTCCGGGCCGCGAACGCCGCCCTGGACGCCGCACTCGCCCAGCCGGAGGCGGCGAACGTGCTCCGGCAGCAGGCCGGCCTGGTGGCGACCCTGGCGCGCCACCCCTGGCTGCTGTCCCGTCCGCACGAATACCGCAGGCTGCTGCTGCCGGAGAACGCCCCGGTCAGGCAGCGGCTGGTGGCCGAGGACAACGGTGCTCTGCTGACACCCGACGTACTCCGGGCGGTTCTGCGCCACGTGCAGCTGCGGGACGCGGTGGCCGGACCCGATGGCGACGCCGCCCTGGCCCGTATCGAGGACGCCGTCGAGCGGCATCCGTGGCTGCCGGCCGTGCTCGCCGCGAACCCCGCGATGGCGCAGTTCGTCGCGGGCACCCCGCACGCGACCCTCGCGATCGAAGCACTGGACGGCTTGGCCGCCCGGCTGGGCACCGACGACCGCCTCATCGGATTCGTCGGCGGAACTCTGGGAGCCGTGGCGTTTTTCGACCGGCTCGGCACGGTGCCGGACCTCGCGGACGCGCTGCTGGAGAACGACGGCGCACTGCTCGGATTCCTCAGCAGGAACCCCGGGGCCCTGACCGCCCTCGGACCCCGGGGACTGGAGAACCTGCGCCCCCACGCGGCCCTCGTGCGCGAACTGGCGGGCCGGTTCGGCACGCCCGTCTCCGTGACCCACTGGGAGCACCTGTTCGACAGCCCGCGGCTGCTCGGGGCGCTGGCCCGTCCGGGCAGCGCGACGGCACTCGACCTGCTGCTCTCCGCACCCGAGGCGTTCGCCGAAGCCATCGCGCGCCCCGGTTTCGCCGGGGCGCTGGCCGACGGGAGCCTCGACGACGGCTTCGCCCGGGTCGCGGAGGCCCGCAAGGCCGGAAGGAAGAAGAAGAGCCGCGCCTGGGTCAGGGAGCTGATCGCCCTCGTCGATGGCACCGGTCGGCCCGTGCTGTCGCCGGAGGGCATCCGGTACCGGGCCGGGGACACCTCGCTCATCCGCGCGTTCAAGCTGCCCCGGGAAGAGGCGGCGCCGCACCTGGAGGCGTGGGCCGCGGAGGCCGGCGCGTCCACCGAGGAGCGCGCCCGGGCGCTGAGCGTCGACGAGGCGGTCCGGGACGACCAGCGTCTCCTCGGCCTGGCCCGGGAACGGGACGCGTTCGCGGTCGCCTTCCACCACAACCCCGAACTGTCCGAGACGCTCAAGGCCAGGCCCGCGCTGTCCGAACTGCTCGCCGACTCCGCGCAGAACGCGCTGCCGCTGCTCCACGACAAGCCGGACCTGACCCGTGCGCTGCGCACCAACGACTACCTGTACCGGCTCTTCCTCACCCAGCCGAAGATCCGGTCCTGGTTCCTCGACAGCCCCGACGCCGTCGCCGTCGCCGTGAGCAATCCGGAGCTGAGCCGGCTCATGCTGTTCGCGGACAACGCCTACAACAAGCTGTCCTCGGAGAGCGACCGGCGGCTCATCATGATGAGCGTGGACGCGGCGCGCGTCATAGCCGACCAGGGGCCGGTCGCCGCCGTACTGCTGGACGACAGGGCGCTGCGCGACGAGCTGTCGGAGCAAGTGCTCCAGGACAGGGGCCTGCTGACCGTACGCGCCGCGCTCGGCAGCCTGCCGCTGGTGCGGGCGCTGGCGGCGGAACCCGACCGGCTGCTGGTCATCAGGATCGTCCGCGGGCTGGCGGAGGGGCTGGCCGGGAACCCCGGCCTGTTCTCCGACGAAGCGGACTACCTGCGGCTGCTCACCAGCAAGCCGCTGCGGCACGCGTTCTCGGCGCACCCCGGACAGGTGCCGGTGGTGCTCGCGGACACCGAGCTGACGCGGACCGCGCTGGCCAATCCCGCCGTGGTCGCGGCGCTGGCGGCGGACGAGGGGCTGGCCCGGCTGCTGGCACGGCGCCCGGCCGTCCATCAGCTGCTGCGCCGGCAGCCCGACGTGGCTGCGGACCTGGCCGGGGACGGCCGGACGCTGCGCCCGGCCCTGACCGCGGTGCGCGGCCTCGCCGAGGCGATGACGGACCACCCGCGGATCGCGGCGGAGCTGCGGCAGGCACCGTGGCTGGCGGACGCCTTGCAGCGGAGCCAGGGCCTGCTGGAGCAGGCGCGGACGGACGGTCCGCTGTGGCGGGCGGCACGGGCCGGCCGGGTCTTCGCCGAGGCACTCACACCTCAGCTGACGCGCCGGCTCGCGACCCGGGAGGCGCTGCTGACGGTACTGGCCGACCGCGCGCCGGTAGCGGAGACGATGCCCGCGGCGGACCTGCGACGACTGCTGTCGAACGCGGACCTCACCCACTTCCTGAACGACCACCCGGCGTTCGCCGCGCGTTTCCTGGGCACCGCCGCGTGGTACGAGCCGGCGCTGCGGAACGCGGACTTCACCACCGCGCTGCGCACCCTCGCCCAGGACGCCGCCCGTTTCCGGCAGCTCGCCGAGGACCCGTCGCCGCAGGCCCTGACGGGCGCGGTGTCGAGCGGCGCCGGTCCGGCGAGGACGACCGAGGCGCCCCCGGAGCGCGCGCCCGAGAACGCCGGGCGCGACCGGGCGGCGCGCCCCGGCCGAACCGGCGGGCGGACGGCGACGCGGCCCGCGCGGGAATCGGTCTGGGCCCAGGCGCTCCGCTCCGTGCCCGAGGCAGCGGAGCTGCTGCTCGGCTCCGCGGGCGGCGCGGTGTCCGGAGCGCTGGGCGAGAACCCGGAACTGCTGCCCCTGCTGATCGCCTCGCCCACCGTGGCGGAGGACCTGCGGCAGAACCCGTCGCTCTGGCCGGAGTACGCGTTCGGCGCGTTCCTGCGCACCGGCGAGGCCGGACTGGAGCACTTCGAGAACGACTTCCGAGCCTGGCTGGATCGCACCGCCGTGGTGCTGGAGGGTGACTACCACGGTCGGGTGACCGAGGTGGCGCGTGGCGTGTGGGCGCGCTCGCGTGCCGAGCGGCAGGCCCGCGAGGCGGCGGAGACCGCCCGGGCCGCCGAGCGCCTGGCGGCGTTCTCCCCGCTGCGGACCGACAGCTGGGAGTATGGCGAACGGCTCGTGTACGCCAGCCACGTACGGCCGGACCAGCTGACGGAGGCACGGCTGACGGTGCTGCGCCGGGTGGCCGACGGCAGCCTGCGGCCCCGTGAGATGCGCATCAACCGCGCCCTGCACGTGCACCTGGACGGCGGCAGCGGCGGAGTCTCGTTCGCCTACGTGCTGGCACCCGACGGCCGCGTGGACGTGCTCGTGTACGCCGTCAGCACCGCGCGCCAGGGCAACCGGTACAAGTGGGAGGGCCACAGCAGCCGGTACAGCGACGGCCCGCTGGACCTCGACGTGGTGCGCAACCACCCGGCTCTGGTGGCCTCCGTGGCGCTGGTGCGGGAGACCGCCCAGCGGGCCGAGGCGGAAGCGACGGCGGTCCGGACCGCGAACGGCAAGGTCAGGGGGAAGCGCAAGGAGACCGGGGCGGCCACCGCCGCACGGTCCGCCGAGCTTCCCCCGCTCGTGACGGACGCCGAACTTGCGCGCCTGACCGAGGCGTTGACGAGGTACCACACCGCCCTGGCCGAGGACGGTGCCGCCCACCGGGCCCACCACACCCGCGCGCTGCCCAGGACGCAGGCCCGGCTGGAGGAGACCCGGTGGGCACTGCGCGACCTGGGGCTGGACCCGGACACGTACGGCACCGGCGACGTACTCACGCTGAGTGCGACCGGCCCGCTCGCCCAGTGGGCCGACGAGGAGGCCGACGCACCGGAGTCCCCGATGTCGTACGACGACGACTCCGACGACGACGGTGCGACGTCCTCGATGGACGAGGACGCGCAGGAGCTGCCGGACCTCGACGCCCGGCTGCTCTACGACACCGCCGGCAACATCGCGGGACTGGACCTGCTCGGCAGCGCGCGGGAGGACGAGGCGGACGGCGCGCGACCGCTGACCGTGCGGGACGGCTTCGTCCTGAGGTTCGACTACGACCCGGGCGTACCGCCCGCCGCGCCCACCGTCGTGGGCTACGAGGACGGCGAGCCGGTACGGCTGTCGCTCGACGCCTTCGCGGAACTCGCCGCCCACAACCGCGTCGGCGACCGCCCGCTGTGGCTGGTGACCGACGAGGGCGCGCGGTACGGGCTCGACCTCGCCAGGACGGTTGCCGACCGGGCGGGCGTCACCGTGTGGACGCACAGCGGCCGGGTGGACCTGGTCGGCAATGCCTTCGGGGTCCTGGAGGTGACCACCGTCCGGGACACCGACGGGCCCGAGGGCCACTGGATGCGCGTCGATCCCGCCCAGGCACCGTCGTCCGCCGTCACGGGGGAGGAGGACGCCGGAGAGGGCGAGGACGACTACGTCCGGTCCGTGACCGGCGAGCGGTTCCACTTCCGTTCCCTGGTGATGACGCCGTTCGCCGACCCGCGCACCGGACACGTCATCGGCCACATGTCGCTGAGCACGCAGGACCGGGCCCGGACCGAGTTCGCCTTCCGGTCCATTCCGGACATCGGTACCTTCCGTGCCGGACGGGCCGTGGACGGTGCCACGGGCATCACGGGCGTCAACCCGTGGGGCGACGGCGCCCCGCGGCATTTCGTCGTCGCCCACGGCCGGGTGGGCGGGGCCACCGTCCGCCTGCACACGCGCGACGACCGCCCGTTCGAGTTCGCCGGCGACCAGCTGGGCCTGGTGCTGCGCCGCCAGGCCGGCTACGAGGCGTTCCGGCGGGGCGCGGTGAACGCCGTGGACAGCGCCGTGATCACGGTGATCTGCAACATAGGCAGCTCAGCCGCCTTCCCCGAGACGCCCTACATCCAGAGCCTGGCGAACAGTCTGGGAATGACGGTGACCGGTCCCACCGGGACCCTCGGCGTCGGACCGAGCACGCTCTACATCGCGCCGTTCCGGAACCGGGCGGGCTGGCTGACCGCCCGGCCCGGCGCGACCGGCACGACGTTCCGGGGCGCGGAGATCGTCGAGGTGCCCGACGGCACCGCCACCGTCCCGGCCGCCGGCAGCCACGGCGGACCGCCGGTGACCGAGCTGGCTGCCGGACCCGGCACCCCGGAGGCGGACCGTCTCGACCGCGCCCTGCTGGAGCCGCGCCCGGAGACCGTGCCCAGCCTGGACACGGTCCTCTCCGCGGCCGGCGCCGCCTCCGCGACGGCCGTGCCCCGGACACCGCGGGAGGAGCAGGCCGGCGCCGGTCGCGTCGCGCGGCCCGCCGAGACCCCCGAACAGGCCCGCGACCGCCGCGACGCCGGCCTCGTCTTCGCGCCGCCCGCCCACACCGTGTCCGCGGACTTCCGGCACGGCACCGGCACCGAGACGTACGCGTTCGCCGACGACCGGCTGCCCGCGGCGATCCGCGAGGGCGTCCTGGCGCTGCTCCCGGAGCGCTCGCGCGAGCGGGCCGCGGACGCCCTGGCGGAGTACTTCGAAACCGCCGGCCTCGCCGACGCCCTGCGCCAGGCCGTCGGCGACCGGGTCACGGTGGTGCTCGGGCTCCCCGGCGGCCCGGTGGCCGTCACCGTACGGCTGCGGCTGGGCGACTGGACCCAGCTCACCGACCCGCGCGGCGCACCGCTCGCCGAGGACGCCGGCACCACCCGCTGGGAGACCCGCGACCGGCGCGCCCCCCAGGTGCTGGACTGGCGGGAGACCGCGTCGGCCAACCGCACGGTCAACCACGGTCTCGACACGGCCGCCGCCCTGCCGTTCTCGCAGGCGCTCGCGCTCGTACCGCCCCTGGCCACCGCCGGCGCCGCGCTGCGGACGCTGCTCACCGGGTTCGGCAAGACCACCGACTTCACGTCCTCCACCACCCTCGGCACCACCCGGATCCTCCGGCCGTCCTCGGACCGGGCCGTGGACTTCCGCCACGACGTGGGCGTCGACCTCGTGGTGCAGCGCCGCGGACAGGCCCCGCGGCGGTGGCGGACGGTCGTCGAGAACTCCCTCGTCGCCCGCCACCCCCGCGAGACCGTACGTGAGCTGCCGCGCCCCGACGGCGTGCGGCACGCCACCGCGCCGCTGTGGCAGCAGTGGTCCGGCGCGCCCGAGGCCGGCACCGCCGGACTGCGCCGCGCCCTGGACGCCGCCCGGGACAGCGGCGCCCTGACCGCCGACGCGCACCACCTCGGGGTCCCGGCCGGCCGGGCGCCCCGCCCCGCCGTCGTCGGCGCACCGATTGCCCTTCCGGAGGTCTCGTGGCTGGAGTCGATCACCGGCGCGGCCGACTACCGGGCCGCCGTGTTCGCCGCCGTGAACCCGGCCCTGGCCGACCCGTTCTCCGCGGCCTTCGAAACGCTCGACGCCTTCGCCCGGGTGCGGACCCTGATGGCCGGTCTGCACCAGGCCGCCGCCGGCGGCTACCGGTCGACGGCGGTGCACTCCGCCACCGGCCGGTCCGAAGCGGTCCGGGTGCGCGCCTCCTTCCACAACCCGCGGGTCGTGGCCGGCCTCGACGAGCCCACCCGGGCGGACACCGAGGACGTCCGCGTCGGCGACGTCGGCGCGTCGGCCGCCCAGTGGGACGCCTCCACCACCGGAGTCTCCGACGCCGTCTCCCTGGCGGCGACCGCCGTCGGGCTCCCGATCCCGCTGCCCTCGCTGTCCTATGTGCACTCCGTGCGGTTCTCCCGGCCCGGCCAGCAGGCCGGCAGCGTGGAACTCAACCGGCTCCGGTACACCGACGAGCCCACCACCGTGGTCGAGTTCGACGTCCGGGTGGACACCCGGGGGCTCGGCGGGCGCGGCGGCCCGGAGACCTGGCTCACCGCCCGGGTGCGGATGCTCGCGTCCGACGCGGCCCGCCTCGCACCCCGGCGGCAGGACCCGGCGGCCCCGGCCGCGAACCGCACCGCCGCCTCGCCCGGCACCCCGGCCGGTAGCGCCACCGCCCCCGCCGCCCCGGCAGGTACCGCCGTCGCCCCCGCCGCCCGGGCCGGCACCGGCACCGCCCCCGACGCCGGGGCCGGCACCGTCGTCGACCCCGACATCGCGGCCAGGACCGCCCCGGGCCGCACCCTGCGCCTGCCCGCGCTGTTCCGCGACTGGCTGCCGCCCACCGGCCGCGTCGGCCACCTGGACGCGGCGGCCGCCGAGCGCGTGCGGCTGCGCACGCTGGAACTCGTCCACGACCGCTTCCCGGGCTTCCTGGCCGCCCGTGACCCATGGCGGGACGCGCCCGTGGCCGAGGCCACCGGGCTGCCGGCCCGGCCGGCCGGCGACCCGTCGCCGGAGCACGTCCGCAACCAGCTGACCCTGGACGAGGCCCTGAGCGAGACCGGCCTGTCCCGCCGTATGCACCTGATGACCGGCCAGGGCCACGCCGTGGTGCTGACCCGCACCGGTCCGGCCGGACCGGAACGGATCAGGGTCACCGTCCGCGCCGGCCTCGACCCGGACGACTTCGCCTACGTCCGCTCCCAGCGCGGGCGGATGGACGTCTACTACGGCTCGTACTACGACCTGACCAGCTCGGCGACCCGGCGGTGGAAGCTCGCCGCGGGCGTCGAACTGCCGCTCGCCGGGCTGCTCCCGGACACCGACCTGTCCACGGAGGCCGCCGGCGGCCGTCTCGCGCCCGGCCTCAGCTGGAGCGGCTCCGTCACGGAGGCCGGCGGGTTCTACGCGGGCGGGGCGTCCGGCGGTGGATCGCTGTGGGTGTCGGAGTTCAGCGGACCGGTCCGTCTGCACGTCACCGTCGAGCGCGTCACCGGCCCGGGGCAGGCCGCGGCCGACCCGGTCGCCGCCGGTCCGCTGCCGGTCCGGGCCGCCCTGCTCGTCTCCGAGGACCTGGTCATGGAGGACGACGGCGACGGCCGAACCGTCCGCACCCTGGACCTGGAGAGCGGGTTCGACGACACCGGTGCCGCCGTCCGGACACCGCGCCCCACCACGGACGGTCCGGCACCCACCTGGACCCCCGCGGACGGACGCCTGCCGCAGGACACCCTGCACATGGTGCGCACCGACCACCTGCTGCCGCACATCACCGACCTGCTGCGGCAGGCCGGCGTGCCCGCCCTGGACCCGCTCGACGAGGCGGCGCTGCGCACCGCCGTGACCGGACTGGCACCCCGGGTACGGGACTTCGCCGGAGCCCCGTACCCGCTGTGGACCCGGCCGGTCGGCCGCGGTTCCCTCGGCCTCCCGCAGTGGGCGGAGGTGTCGGTGCAGGCCACGGCCGGCCCACTGACCGCGATCGGGGAGAGCGAGCACGCCTACCACTACGACCACACCCTGGGCACCGCCCTGGTCCGGCACACGGAGACCGACGACAGCCTGTCCCTGTACGCGGGCGTCGGCACGTCCCTCACCTTCGCCCCGGGCGCGGCGGAGGAGAGCCCCGTCGAGGTGCAGCTGTCCGACCTCAACCGTTCCGGGCCCGAGTTCGGCTACACGCGCGGCGGTCAGGTGTCCGCGGACCGCGCGGCGAGCGGGCGGAGCGACCGGGTCGACATCACCACCGGCACGCACGTGTGGGCCGACGCGCCCGTCACGTTCCGTGTCACGGTGCGCCGCTGGACGGAGCGGCAGGCCGGCTTCCTCGGCCGATCCCGCTCCCGGCGCGCCTCCGAGCGGGAGATCACCGGCGAGCCGGTGACCGCGCCCGGACTGGCGCTGATGCAGCGGGAACCGGCCCTGGAGCGCGGGCTCGTGACCTCTTGGGCGGCGGAAAGGACGACACCGGCGCCGGAGCAGGTACCGGTCCAGGTTCCCGGACCCGTCCGGGAACCGGCATCGGCCCCCGACCAGGCGCTGGCCCCCGCCAACGTGCTGCGGGGCGACGGCTTCGACCACACCGCGCTGCTCTCGGTGCCCGACCTGCGGCCGTTCGTACGGGGCCTGCTGCCCGGACTCCGCGAGCTGCTCTCCCCGGAGCACGCCGACGCGGTGGAGGCCGAGCTGTGGAAGACGGCCTCCCACCAGGGCACCAAGGCCCTGCTGGAGACCATGCTGGCGGGCCTGCCGATCCTGGTGCCCCACCGGAGCGGGCTCTGGACGACGACGGCCCGGGTCACCCTCACCGCCCGGCTCACCAACGCGCGGGCGCTGGGCCAGGAGCCCGGCGGCCACATCCTGGAAGGCGGGAACCAGCGCGCCGTCGAGCGTGCGAGCACCCCGCTCCACGACGGTGCCGGACAGCCCGCCCTCGCCGAGCAGCTGGCCCTGATCGACTCCGACGCCCCGCAGCGCGCCCTGTCGGGCTTCGCCCCCACGGTCGGTCACACCACCACCCCGGCCGGCCAGGCGCGCACCGGTCACCGCGCGGGCACCGCCCTCCGGCACGCGGCCCGCCCGTGGACGACCGCGTTCGACGTGGAGGTCACCGCCGGCCTGGACCTGCACTGGGCGCTGAGCGCGTCCTCGCCGGGCGTCGGCATCGGTCTGCCGCTGATCGGACGGCACCAGCACCACCGGCTCGGCACCCGGCTGCTGCCCGGCTCCCTCCGCCTCGGCTACCGGGAAGAACTCACCCAGCCCCGGTCGCTTCCGGCCCCGCGCCCGCCGGCCCTGGTGGTGTCGAAGGCACCGGTCGAGTACGCACGGCAGGGGGTGCGCCCGACCCCGGAGCTGCTCCGGGAGGCGTTCCTGGGCACCGTCGGCGACCTGGCGGCGCTGCGGGCGGCGACGGAGGGCCTCTTCGCGACGCGCGGGCCCCGCACGGGCGTCTCCCCGGCCGCCAACTCCTGGCAGGGCGGTCTCTTCGTGCTGCGGTCCAAGATCGCCGCGATCTTCAGCCCGCCCTACCTGAGCCGGTGGTTCCTCGACCTCGCCGCGCAGGGCACCCTGCACGAGCCGGTGACGGTGCCGGGCACCAGTACCGACCTTCGCGGACGCCTGGAGATCAGCGCGGACATCCGGGGACTGCGGGTGTCGGCACCGCGCGGGAGCGGCGACGGCACGCTGCCCGGCACGACCGTCCAGGACGCCCAGGGTTCCCTCCGGGGCGCTTCGGGCACCGCCGGTTCCGGCGGCCGGATGGCGCACGCGGCCGGCGGGGCCTCGGTCCGGCACGACGACCGGACGTTCGCCCGGGTGGAGGCGACCTCGATCACCTGGCACATCGTCCACCGCCCGGTGACGGGCAAGCCGCGCGCGGTCGACGTGACCGTCAGCGACGAGGCGGCCGTCTTCTACGTGCCCGCCGAGAACCTGGAGGCACTGCTCGCCCTGGACGGCGACGAGGACCAGGCACGGCCCGCGACGGACAAGGGCAAGGCACGGCAGGCGCGGGAAGAGCGGGAAGGGCAGGAGGCACCGGAGGCGGAGCGGTCGCCGGGCACCGTCCGCGTCACGCCCGACGAGGAGATCGCGGCCCGGGAGGAGCACGCCGACGCGCTCACCGAGCTGTCCCGTGCGGAGTCGGCGCTCCGGTCCCTGGAGGAGCACAGCAGCACGGGTGCCCACCCGGCGGCCGTCGAGCGCGTGGCGGCCGCCCGCCGGCGCCTGGCGGACGCGGAGGCCGCCACGGCGGACCTGGAGCACGCGGCCACCATGGAGCCGCTCACCGAGGAGCAGCTGCGGACCGGGCTCCGCCTGCTGGGCGGCAGCCCCCTGGACCGCTTCCGCGAGCCGGCGGACGACCACGTCTCCCACCGGATTCTCTCCACCGCGGGCACCGTGGTCGGCCGCTCCTACTTCAGCACGGCCGACTGGGCCGGCCGCTCGGGCGACTGGTCGCAGTACGACCCGGCCGGCACCCCCGTCTACATGCGTCAGCGGCAACCGCACCGGCTCGACCAGGTCGCGGAGCCGGTGCCGTGGCGCGATCCCGGCCAGTACTTCCTCACCTCGCACTCCAACGAGGCCCAGTTCGCCGCGGAGGACACGGCGGGCAACCGGCGGCGTCTGTACGGCCCGGAGCTGGCCGCCGTGCTGCGGCGACGTCCGAGCCTGCGGCAGCTGCGGGCGCGGAACCCGCAGGCGGGCGTCGTCATGGTGGCCTGTGAGGCCGGAGCCCTCGACGAGGGTCTCGCCCAGCAGACCGCCGACCACCTCGGCGCCACCGTCTACGCGCCGACCACCGTGGCCGGGATGTACCGCCCCACCGTGCCGGCCGAGGCGCCGGGCCGTCCCGCTCCTGAGCTGTCCGCCCGTCCGTACGCGAGCGGTACGGACGGCCGGTACCGTGTGTTCCGGCCGCGCCCACAGGCTGCCGTGGCCGTCATGTTCGCGAGCGGCACCAAGCCGGCCGCCGCCGGCCTGCCGGCCATCGACCGCCTCGCCGCCGACACCGCGGTGGCCGCACTGGCGGCCGGGGACAATCCGCGGCGGAAGCCGGTGGTCACGGTCACCGGGTACGCGAAGGGACGCTTCCCGGACATCAAGGGCATCCACACCGGTCGGCAGCGTGCCGAGACGGTCGCCGAGCTGTTCCGGGAGAGCCTGGCACGCCACCTCGCCGCGCGGCAGCCCGGCCAGGCGCGGCCGGTCGGCACCGAAGCGGTCGTCGTCCTCGCGCTCTCCCGGGGCCAGGACCTCCCCGCCGAGGACACCGACGCAGGCCAGGACCCGTCCGCCCTGCTCAGCCGTGCGACCATCACCGTCCACGTGCCCCGGCCCCGGGTATCCGGGCAGGAACGGGACCGCGAGACCGCCGCAGCCCCGGCCCAGAGCGGCTTCTCCGCGCCCCGGCCGGAACTCCACAGCAGCGACGCCGCCCCGCCGGACCACGTCCCCGCCCCGCAGGACGACGTCATCAGCCGGCCGATCGTCTCCGACGCGGGCACCGTCGTCGGCCGCGCGTTCCACAACCAGCAGGACTGGGCCGACCGCGCGAGCCACTGGGCCGCCTACGACCCGGCCTCCGAGGCCACCTACTTCCAGACCGGCCGGTGGGACAGGACCGAACGTCCGGTCCCGTGGACGGGGGACAGGCAGTACTTCCTGTCGGCGCACGGGCACGGCGGGTTCCTCGCCGTCGAGGACGCCGCGGGCGGCCAGCGGTTCCTGCACGGCGCGCAGGCCGCGGAGATGCTGCGCCGGCGCCCCAGTCTGCGGGCACTGCGGGCGCGGAACCCGCAGGCGGGCGTCGTCATGGTCGCCTGCGAGGCCGGAGCCTTCGACGACGGCCTCGCCCAGCAGTTGGCGGACCACCTCGGCGTCACCGTCTACGGGCCGACCACGTCCGTCGCCGTCATGCGCGCCCCGGGGGAGGCCGCCCGCCCCTGGCTGGACAGCGACGAGGGCGACGCCGAGTACCGCACCTTCCGCCCCCGGCCCGACGCCGCGACCACCGTGTCCTTCGCCGACGGCTCCAGCGAGCTGACGCCCGGCCAGCTGGCGGTCGTCGACGACCTGGCCGTGGAGACCGTCCGGACCGTTCTGTCCGGCGTCGGCGTGTCCAAGCTCAAGCCCGTCGTCACGGTCACCGGCTACGCGCCCGGCACCGGCACGGACCTTCAGGGGCTCGCCACGGGCCAGGCACGGGCCGACCACGTCGCCGAGACCCTCCGCGGCGCTCTCGCCGGGCACTTCACCGCCTTCGGGGAGGACGGCGCCGAGCGCGCGGCGGGCGTCGTGGTGCTCGCGCTCTCCCGGGGGCGGGACGTGCCGGACGAGGACCTGGCGGGAGCCCAGGACCCGGCCGCCCTGCTACGCCGTGCCACCGTCACCGTCCACGTGCCCCGCACCCCCGCCCCGCCGCCCCGGCCGGCACAGGACGTGGAGGAGGACGAGGACGAGTTCGGGTACGACCGGGACCTGGAGTACGGGTACGGGTACCGCCGCCCCGACCCGCGACTGCTCAACGCCGCGTCCACGGACGGCGACGAGCCGCTGTCCCACCGGATCGTCTCGGACGCGGGCACCGTCGTAGGCCGGGCCTACTTCGGTGCGGCCGAATGGGCGGACCGCTCGCGGGGCTGGGCCCTGTACGACCCGGCCTCGACCGATGTCTTCATGCGGCAGCGGCAGTCGTACGACCCTTACGTCCAGCAGCCCGTGCCCTGGTCCGGGGCCGGCCACTACTTCGTGTCGTCGCACGCCGACGCCGCCTACCTCGCCGTCGAGGACGCGGCGGGCCGGCAGCGGCCCGTCTTCGGTCCCGAGGTGGCCGACATGCTGCGGCGGCGCCCCAGCCTGCGGGAGCTGAGGGCGCAGAACCCGCAGGCGGGCGTGGTGCTGGTCGCCTGCGAGACGGGCGCCCACGACGACGGCCTCGCCCAGCAGGTGGCCGACCACCTCGGCACGACGGTGTACGCACCCAACGGGGAGGTGGACCTCAGCGGAATCGCCGAGCACGGGACGCCCCGGCCCTACGTGACGGTCGCCCACGGCTCGGCCCCCGGCGAGTACCGCACGTTCCGGCCCCGGTCCGCCGTCGCCGCCACCGTGGTGTTCGCGGACGACTCCGGCGAGGTGCCGGCCGACCAACTGCCGGTCGTCGAGGGGCTGGCCGCTCGGGTCGCACCGGACGCCGTACCGGGATTCGCGGAGCCGCTGCTGCGTCCGGTGGTCACCGTGACCGGCTACGCGGCGGGCACGGACGCCGACGGGCTCGGCCTGGACACCGGGCTCCGCCGTGCCGAGACGGTCGCCGCGCTGCTGCGGACGTCCTTCGCCCGGCGCGCCGCCGAACTCGGGTACGAGAACACGGGGACGCGGGAACCCGTCGTGGTCGTCGCCGTCTCCCGCGGGCAGGAGCTGTCCGCGGACGACCTGGCCACCGGCCGGGACCGGGTGGCACTGCTGCGCCGCGCCACGGTCACCGTCCACGTCCCCCGGGTGCCGGAGTACGAGGAGGTCTTCGACGACGATGACCTGGGCGAGATGTCCTTCGGGGCGCCCGGCGGCGCCGGCACCGCCAGTGCCGGCACCGAAAGCTCCGACGAGGAGTTCTCCGGCGGCGCACCGCGCGGCTTCCGCCCGCTCGCCGCGCGGCCGGACGCCCTCCTCGCCGAGACAGCCGCCGTCCCGCCCACCGAGGTCGCGGAGGCCGCGGGGACCACCGGGGCCTCCGGGGCCACCGGAGTCGCGGAGGCCGCGGGGACCACCGGGGCCTCCGGGGCCACCGGAGTCGCGGAGGCCGCGGGGACCACCGAGGTCGCCGAGACCGTCGGGGCGGCCGACGCCGCCGCGATCCTCCAGCCCCGCCCCGAGTACCCCTGGTACCTGGATCACGGCCCGCTCGGGCACGCCTCCGTGAGCGGCACCGGCACCTTCGACGACGCGGGCGCCCGTGACTGGGCCCGGCAGGTCGCCGCCGGGCTGCCGGACCGGAACCTCGCCGGTGCCGTAGAGACCGCGCTGCACACCATGCTGGCCACCACCGACCGGCACGCCTGGGAGGACCTCCTGACCCACGGCGTGACCCTGGTCTCCCACGGCCGGCTGGTGTGGCTGCGTCCGCTCCTCGCCGATCTGCGTCCCGCCGACGAGCGGGAGTCGGCGGTACGCGAGTACAGCGTCCGGTTCGCGACGACCAGCGGCAGCGGGGAACGCCACCGCGAGCGCACGCTCGGCGCGGACTCGGCCCTGCTGCTCGGCTTCAGCACCGCCTCCGCGGTGGCCTCCGCGATGATCCTCGGCGTACCGCAGCTGCGGGCGGAGTCGGCCGCCCGGCGCTCCGAGACCCAGCGGCGCAACGCCATCTCGGGACGGACGCTGTTCATCGGCGGGAACAAGCCGTTCCTGGCCGGGCTGCGGGTGGAGGTCTACGTGGACGGTGTCCGGCACCGCCCCGGCGCCGTCCACGACCGCGGTCTGCGGGTGGAGTTCCCCGGCGAGTACACCGGCGCCGACGCGCCGCGTCCCCCCATGGGCCGGCCCGCCGCGGCGCTCCCGCCCGGCGAGGCCCGGCTGGGACCGGACCGGGTCGTGCTCAACGCCGTCGACATGGGGCCGCTGCTGGCGGCGCTGCACCGGGCGGTGCGCGGGGCCGGGATGGGCGCCACCGCGGCCGAACGGTTCATGACCGAGGCGCGGGAAACGCTCAACGAGCGGGCCGCCCGCACCCGCGGCCGGTGGTGGATGACCAACGGCGACATCTCCGGGGAGATCCATGTGCCCGGCGCCGCCGGACGGCGGTCGTTCCGCGGCCGGCTGCGGGTGCGGGCCGAGATCGCCGCCCTGGAGTTCGCCGGCACCACCGACAACGTCCAGATCCGGGAGGACCTCGGCGGCGGTACGGCCCGGGGGGTCGGCCGGTCGGGCAGCGGCAGCGCGGGCATCTCCTTCGGCTACAACGCGTACGGCTTCGCCATGCCGGTCACCGACGGTGCCGCCGACCCCGCCGCCAAGGGGCTGCTGCCGCTGTTCGGCGCCGGCTTCGACCGCGGCACCGGCGCCGGTCTGACGGTCACCTCGCAGACCCTCGGCCACACCGTCCTCAACTTCCGCGAGACCCAGGCCCGCTACCGGGCCCGGCTGCGGCTCACCGTCACCGTCGACTCCCCGACCCACCCGCGCATCGGGACGGTGTCCGAGACGGCCGAGGCGGAGATCGGGCTGCCCTGGCAGGAAGGGCGGGGCGCGGCCGGCTTCGAGCAGCGGGTGCTGGGCGGCGTCCGCACCCCCGGGCTGGAACCCGACGCGGTCACGGACCGGCCCGAACCGGTGCAGACCTCCGCCCCCGTACGGGAACTGCTGCGGCAGTCGGGCACCGCGCCCGTACGGTCCATGGAGCCCCCGCGAGAGCTGCACCCCGCCTACCGGCGGGCGCCGGAAGCGGTGGACGGGGCCCAGGCGGGGTCCGCCGAGCCGCCGGCGCTGGCCGCGCGGCGCGGCCTCGGCTTCGCCATGGCCGTGGACATGGCGGGCTCGGAGCTCGTCCTGGACCAGCTGAGCTGGGCCCTGAAGCAGATGGTCCCGCCCGCGGTGCGGCGCTCCGCCGACTGGACGGCGGTGGAGGCCCAGCTCGGCCTCCACTTCGGCCGGCCCGCGCTGGAGGGCAAGCTGCCGCTCGAAGAGACCGTGCACATGATCACCGTGGGCGGGGAACGCTACCGCGCGTCGGTCAAGGCGATCCTGCTCGACCGCACGCCCGGGCGCAGCTACTCGATGACCGTGAACGCGCGCGCCGCCCGTACCGAGACGGTGCTGGGCCGACGGGGCACCGAGTGGAGCGTCGAGGCCGGCGCGGGCGGCGGCGTGCTGGTGCCGCTCGGCGGCTCGACCCGGCTGCGGGTCGGCGGCATGACGGCCCGCGGCGGTTTCGAGCGGTCCCAGGAGGAGCAGTTCACCGCGGCCAACACCGTCTACCGCCGGACCGAGACCGAGGGCGAGGTCGGCGAGCAGGTCTACCGCACGATCCTGGAGCTGTCGCTGAGCCCGGAGCGCCCGGACCGGCGCCGGCGGGCCGAACGCTGGTGGATCGAACGGCCGTACCTCACCACCACGATCGTGGTGCCCCGGCAGAACGTCCCCGCCGAGCCGCGCGACCCGGCCCGGGTCGCCGAGCTGGGCCGCACCACCTACCTGCGTGCCTGGCCCACCGGGCAGCCGGAGGTCGACTTCGCGCGGGGCCACACCGGCGGCGTGTACCCCGCCTTCCTCGCCATGCCCCAGCTGACCCACTTGGCGGCCACCGGCTACGCCCGGCTCGCCGGACTGCCCGCGGGATGGCTGGCCGACTCCGCCAACTGGCCCGCGGAGCTGTCGGCACTGACCGATTCCACCGCGCTCGCCGCCCGCCTCGGCGCCCTGACCGGCCCCGACGGATACAGCACCGTGCTGCCCAAGCGCGACGGCTGGCGCTACGAGGTGCGGCTGCGGCTGCGCGCGTTCTCGGGCAAGGACCTGGGCAGGACCGCGGGCGACACGGAGATCGAGCAGTACGCGCAGTCGACCGACCGGTACGCCCGAGCGGAGAAGAGCGGGTGGCAGGCGGGTCTGAGCGCGAACGTCGGCCCGCAGTTCGGCGTGGGCGCCCTGGCGAGCGGCGGCTCGCACCACGAGGGCGGCTCGGTCCTGGCCCGGCAGGAGGGCGAGGAGACAGCCCCCGCCCACGGGAGCCACGGGCAGGGCGGAACAGGGCTGCGCGCCGTCGCGCTGGCCCAGGCCGGAATGCGCTGGGGAGGGGGCCGCGGCCGGGAACGGATGCGGGGCGTGGTGGAGATCAGCCGTGCCACGTACCGGGAGGAGACGCACGTCGTCGAGGCGACCCCCGTCATCCAGTTGCTGGTGCAACGCACCAAGGGCGGCAGACAGGAGGAGTTCGTCCGCTATCTGCGCGTCGAGCACGGTCTGGAGATGCTGGTGCCCGAGCGCCGCGTGCCCGACCTGCTCCCGCCCCGCCCCGAGCCGACGACCGCCGGGCCCGACGCCGCGGATGCGTCCGCGAACGCTGCCCGCACCGCGCCGACGATCACCGAGTCGAACACCCCCGACGCATCCCAGGACGCTGCCCGCACCGCGCCGGACGACGTGCCCCAGGCCGGCCCCTCGCGCAGCGCACGGACGGAGAGCGGCCCCGCTCCGGCCGAGTCACCGCAGTCCGCACCGGAGCCCGGACAGGTGCAGGCCACGCCGGGGGAGTCCGCGACCGCCACGCCCGGCGTACTGGCCCGCACCCACCTCCTCGGCCGCCCCCTGCCCGGCGCCGCCCACGTGGAACGGCTGCGCGCCGACGACGTGCTGAAGACGATCGTGGCGCGACTGGAAGGGCGCGGCGTGCTCGGCAAGAAGGGGTCGGCCCGTGAGCACCTGCTGCGGGCGCTGGGCGTCACCTTCTCCTCGGACGCGCTCCAGACCCAGTACACGGCCCTGACCGGTACCGGAGTCGCCCGCTGGTTCCCGGTCAGCGGCCCCTTCGGCAGCACCCGGTACGTGTGGGTGAAGGTGACCGCCGACCTGGCCGCGCCGCACGCCCACCGCTCCCGCCCGAAGGTCAAGCTCACCCTGCGCTCGGAAGGCGTCACCGAGGAGAAGAGCGGCACCGAGCGTTCCTTCCACGCGGGTGCCGGTCTCAGCACCCGCACGCGCATCGGCGACCACGACGGCCACGGCGGTACCGAGATCGAGGCGTCCTACGGCATGAGCCGGGAGCGGTCGCACGAGACCGCCCGGCAGGTCGTCGACATCGCGCGGGCCAACACCCGGGAGGGCTCGGAGGAGTTCGAGCACAACCTGACCTTCCGCATCCGGCTGGGCGCGACCACCGAGCCGCCCGCCGCGCTGGCCGTGCCGGCGCAGGCCGTGCGGGACGCGGCCCTGCGCGTGGCGGCGCTGCTGCGCGGCCGCGGCGCGGCCCGCCGGAGCGACCCGGTGCGGGTGTGGACCTGGCAGGACGACGGCCTCGGCGACCGGGCCCCGGTCACCGGCGACGTACGGCTGCTCGTCCCGACGCACCTGACGCTCCCCGTGGAGCAGCCGGTGCCGCCGGTCGTCGCACCGGTGCGGCCGCAGGGGACGCCGCGGTGGACGGCGCCGGTCGAGGACCGGTCCACTACGCCGCCCAAGGCGCTCACCGACTACATCCACGCGTGGGACGTGCCGGCCGCGCACGCGGTGCAGCGGTGGGCCAAGGCCGCCGCGCTCACGTCCGTACGCGAACCCGATCTGGACCGCCCGGAGACGTGGGGGCTGACCGGGTTGGACCCCTTGACCACGGCCGGCATGAACTACGACCACCACACCTCGTCCACGATGCTGCGGGCCAACATCGCCGAGCTGCTGCACCACCGCTACCGGGTGCCGGTCGGGGGACGCGCGGTCACGGTCGGCTTCGAGCTGACCTCGGCCAAGGTGATCGGCCCCGTCGAGGGCGTCGAGTTCAAGGCGCGCCGGTACCAGCAGGACCACACCAGCCCCAAGAGCGAGCAGAGCAGCTCCCGCGGCGGTGTGTTCTCCCTCGGCCCCGAAGCGGGCGGCAGCGCGGACGGGCACCGCGTCTTCGACCGGATGGGCTTCGACGTGTACGGCGTGCGCACCGGCCACAAGGAGGGCTTCGAGGCGGGCGGGACCCATGAGGTGAACCGGGAGGCCACCCGCCGGTACCGGCACCTGGAGCTGGGCGTGACGGCGGTCGTCCAGCTGGAGAAGGGTGCCCGCCGGGCGCTGCGCATCGAGGTGCCGGGCGGTCTGTACGCGATGCTCCCGCTGGACCGTGACGGCCGTCTGGCCGGCGGGCTGGAGCAGGCCCTGCCGCACCTCTTCCCGCCGCCCCGGCCCACCGGCGTCCCCCGGGGCCCGGTGCTCGGCCAGCCGCTCGACGTGCACCCCGCGGCCCGGACCATCGGCATCCCGCGCGCCGAACTTCCCTACGTCCCCGAGGTCGTCCGGACCCTGCGGACCCTGGTCGGACAGACGGGACGGAGCGTCGCGGAGTCCGTGTGGGCCCAGCTGCCGCAGCGCCTGCTCAGCAACTACCGCTACCTGGTGCCGGGCGAGGGAGAGTTCGCGAACGCGGGTCTGCTGGTGCCGCTGGGCGGCGCGGAGGCGCTGATCACGCTCGACCCGCGGGACCCGAGGACGGTCACCCGGCCGGCCGGGTCGTACGACGGTCCCTCGGCGCTGGAGACCATCCCGGAGGAGCCGGAGCCGGAGCCGGAGCCGCAGGCCGCCGTGTCCGGCGAGTCCGGGGCCGACGCGCCGACCGGCCCCCTGGGCCTGGTGCCGCCCCGCGACACCGCTCCCGAGCCGTTCCACGCCAACCAGGCGATCAACGCCTCGTACCTGACGGGCGCGCACGTGGAGACCCACTCGGGCCCGACCGGCGCCACACGCGCGGGCATCTCGATGTCGTACGGCATCGGCCTCGGCCCCGGCGTCCTCCAGGTCGCGCGGGTCGGCGCGGGCGTCTCCGGTACGGCCAACGCCTCCAGCCGGTCCACGAGCCGGGTGGGAGACGCCGAGGGCGGCCACGTGGAGCTGGCCGACGCCGACTCCACGATGGTCGCGTACCGGCCGCACTGGACGGTGCGCGTCCGTACGGAAGCCCAGCGCCCCTGGGCGGAGGTACCCCCGGTCGAGGTCGTGACCGAGGGGGACCGCAGGCTGCTGCTCTACGTGCCCGAGCACTACCTCCAACAGGCGCCGGAGCAGGTCGTCGCGACGGGCAGCGGAGTGCTGGAGCACCGGCTGCCGGCCGTCCACTACGCGTCCGGCCTCACCGGTCTGCCCGCGCTGTTCGACCGGATCGTCGCCGCCGCGCACCAGCAGGGGCTGGAACTGCCGGTCGGCAGCGTGCCCCGCGACGAGCTGCTGCAGAAGCTGTGGAACCTCGACTCCCACCTGGACGAGGCCGTCGGCGACGCCGCCGGTTACGCCTTCGCCCTGCACGACCGGCACGGCAAGCCGGTCGCGACCGTCCAGGTGCGCACGGTGCGGTACTCCCGCGGCACCCGGGTCGGCGTCACCAGCGAGAACGCCCCGATCGAGAACGTCAGGACCGCGATCGACGGCACCAGCGGCAGCCACACCGTCGGCAACTCCACCACGATCAGCCTGCCGTCGGCCGAACTCAACCTGCTTCCCCTGCCGTTCACCGACCCCGACTTCGGCCTGGGCGTCAGCGCGGCGCTGGCGATGACGTGGTCCAACTCCGACGGCAACAGCGCCGGCCGCACGGGTCTGTGGGTCGTGGTGCCGCGCTTCAAGAGGCACACGAACGCGTACCGGCTGGAGTTCGTCCACAGCGCCCTGGTGGCGGTGCGCGGCGACGCCGAGCCGGTCCTGACGCCGTCCGTGCTCGGCCAGGGCCTGGTGCGGGTACGGGAGAGCCAGGCCCTCCAGCACGGCATGCCGGTGGACCGGGAAGCGCTGACGACGGACGACGAAGCGGCGACGGCCGGTGAGGCTCCGGGAGCCCTGGAGCCGGCCGAGGACACGGTGGTCGCGGAACCGGCGGAGGCCGCACCGGTCGCGGCGTCCGATGAGACCGCACCAGTCGAGGAGACCTCCGACGCCACGGCGATCACCCCCGCGCCGACGCGGACCGTCCCGTACGATCCCGACCGGATCCGGGGCACCGTCCGCCCTCGCCCGGACGAGCACATGGACCTCCCGCCGCACGTCGCCGAGGGGCGCGGCATCGGCATGGGCATCGTCGAGTTCGACGAGAGCACGGTGCGGGAGCTGCGGGAGGGGCTGACCCGGGAACTCGTCAGCCTCGGCTTCCTGCCCGCCGACGCGGCGTACCCGCTGGCCGCCGACCGCTGGTGGACGCACGCCGGCGAGCTGGACGGCCTGCTGGAGAACCAGGAGAAGCTGAACAAGTGGGTCTCCCTGCGCGGACTGGAGTCGCACTACGACCAGCTGCACCAGTCCGGCCTGGTCATCACCATGTACCGGCGCCGGGGCATCCTCGGCACCGACTTCGACCTGGACGCCGTGAAGATCACCCTGCGCGCGTCCAAGTCCGCGGAGAGGGCGCCGGAGTACCTCGGCGCCACCGACGAGGTGGCCGTGGTGAACCTCGCGATGGGCATGGACACCGCCGGCCATTCCAGCGGCGGCAGCAGGTCGGTCGGGCTCAGCTTCCGGCTCAAGGGCCTGACCGGCCCGCTCAGGGGCGCGGTCACCGGCTTCGACGTACGGCGCTCGGTGGGCGCCACCGAGAGCGTCTCCTACCTCAACAACCGCCCCGAACTGCTGGAATACGCGGGCACCGTCCACAAGCACGCCCTGTACATCGACCTCACCGCCACCCTGGAGCTCCAGCACAGCGGCCTGCGGGGCCGTATCCGCCCGGGCGCGCGCGACCCGGAGCCGATCGTGGTCTCCGGGCAGCGGACCATCGCCTACCTGCCGCCGCTCGGCGGTCTCGACCACCCCGGCACCACCTCGCTGCGCCACACGCCCGCCTCGGTGCTCGACCGGGCGGTGGTCTACCACATCGACGTCACCGGCCTGCGCGAGGCGGCCACGACGGTGCTGGGCGAACTGACCGGCCCCCAGGGGCACGCCGACCAGGAACTGACCTCCTTCCTCAGCACCAACAATCTGCGGGCCCACCTGAAGGAGAGCCTCTACGGGCGCCTGACCAGCGACCAGTTCTTCGACACCGGCTTCCGCGACAC
This sequence comes from Streptomyces sp. NPDC038200, assembly GCF_055600785.1. NCBI lineage: Bacteria > Bacillati > Actinomycetota > Actinomycetes > Kitasatosporales > Streptomycetaceae > Streptomyces > Streptomyces sp. NPDC038200. The sequence continues at coordinate 41,015 of NZ_JBVJYH010000014.1, read as the reverse complement.
CTTCGGCGCGATCGACGTACGGGGCCGCATGGGACGCTCCGTGTTCGCCGGTGCCACCCCGGACAAGTTCGTCCTGGGCGTGATCAGGCTGTGGATGACGCAGACCAACGGCACCGACACCTCGTCCGTGGGTGTGTCCTGGGCACAGGCCGGCATCACCGTGGGCGGGGCGGCGGGCGACGTGTCCGTCCAGGGCGAGGCCGGCGCCTCCCGGAACTGGCAGTGGAACTCCTCCACCAGCCAGGGACGCACCGGCGCCACGGAGCTGATCCAGCTCGACTTCAACCGCGCGTACGCCTACCGCACCGAGGTGGACTTCGAGATCCACAGCCGCCTGGAGAAGACCGCGAAACTGCTGCCGGACACGTACCGCTCGGACCGGCAGGAGGTCACCGGCCGCACGGCCCTGTACCTGCTGTCCGAGCCGGACGCGCTGGAGCAGTACGCCAAGGACGTCCTGCCGGTCTCCGACCAGCAGCTCGTCGACGTCATGAACCGCTGGCACGACGGAGAGGTCCGGCTCAGCGGCAACACGGTCGCGGGCGTGCTGACGCGCTGGGTGCTGGACGCGCCCGAGGGCCCCGACGCCCCCGACGCCCTCGACGCGCTCAAGGCGAACCGCGGGGACCTGGCCGCCCTGCTGGCCCGGCTGCACAAGAGCGGCGCCCTGACGGTGCTGGACGAGCGCACCAGGATCGCGTTCAACCGCCGCTTCAAGCACGACCTGGTGGAACCGGGGAGCCGCTTCCCCGACGTCGGGTTCCCCGAGTACCTGACGCGCCTGGACCGTGGCGGCCGGATCCTCGGCCACAGCGGGGTGCACGCGTTCGGCTACGACGACGGCCGGTCGACCTACGACATCGTGCGCGAGCAGGTGGACCGGGTCGCGCCCGGCCTGCTGACCTCCCGGCCGGAGCTGTGGACCGGCGACGGGCGCCAGGTCGGCCGGCTGCAAGCGAACTTCCTCCAGCTCCTCCTGGCGGAAGGCCGCGACTCCGCGATGCTGGGGGACCTGCTCTCGCCCAACGGCCACACGTTCTACCTGGTCGACCCCAGAGGCTGGCTGACGTCCAGGATCGTCGCGATCAACGTGACCGCCACCCTGAAGTCCGGGCCGGAGGTGCGCGACTTCCGGCCCGAGACCGGCCTGGAGAACTACGGGCACGGCTACACCAGCACCGCTGTCGGCAGGTCACGGGACGTGTCCCAGGCCCTGACCGCGGGCCGGCTCGGCGCCGGTGAGGCGTACACGTCCCACAGCGGCGGGATCGGCGTCGGCCAGGGAGCCCACCGGGGCGTCACCCGGGCCGAGACGGGCACCACGGAGCAGACCGGGTACGGGTGGAACGGCACCTACGTGGCCCGCTTCCCCTTCGACCTCACCGTCACCGTCAGCCTCCTCGACATGGCCGGCCGACCGCTGAACAACGCGCTGAACAGGCTCTCCCGCGTCCTGTCCACCGCCCGCCCCATCACCAGCGCCACCACCAGCGCCTCCGGCGTGCTGGACCTCCAGGTGCCGCGCGGACTCGCCGAGTTCCACCCGCTGCACGGACCCCAGGGCGACCGCGTCCTGCGGCCGCTGCCCCCGCTGCCCGGCGACGCGTACCTCACCGGTGTCCTGCTGGACGACGCGCTCCCGGCCGCCCTCAAGCTGATGACGAAGCTCTTCGGCCGCGACGCGGACGGCGCGCGGGTGCGCACCAGTCTCAGCGTCCGGCAGCTGATGAGCCGCGGCCACCTGACCAACCACCTGCTCCCGGCCTCGGCCGGCGGACGCCATCTGCTCACCGACACCCTCTTCGTGCCGGGCCACTCCTCGCGGCGGGCCAGGCTGTACCTCGAAGGCGACCTCTTCGACCTGGAGGTCCTCGGCCCGGTCCACGGCACCGGCACCGGCCGCTACACCAAGCACCAGAGCGGTACGACGGTCAGCGCCAGCAACGACCGCTGGCGCCCCTCCGCGAGCGTGGGCACGTCCGCGTCGGGGGTCCTGGCCCCGCACGACCCGGCACAGACCCCGGACGGCCACGCCTACCCGCCGTTCACCGGGTCGGGCGGCGCCTCGACGTCCCGGAACACCGGCAGCAACCTGGGCGGCGCCGGCACCGAGAACTACCGGCGCGAACAGCACATCAAGCAGCAGGGCCCGACGCTGCTGGTGCGCCTGCGCGGCCTCTACCGGCTGGTGGCCGAGCTGTACGCGCGCAACCTGCTGGGGCCGTCCACCACCGAGGGCGCCACCCATCACAGCGACCCGTTCACCGGTGACGTGTACGTCGAACTGTTCGAGTCCGAGGTCGAGGAACTGCTGGAGAGGCTCAGGCGGACGCCCGTACCGCCGGCCCTCGGCGCCGCGCGCTGGGCGGCCCTGGACCGCGCCCCCGCCGTCGACCTCGGTGCGCTGATGGAGCAGGCCGCGGGCGAGCCGGGCATGACCGCCGCCCGGCTGTACCAGACGGTGGCCCGCCGCGTCCGGGACGCGGCCGCCGACCCGCTCGAGGCGCTCGAGGCGGCGGTGCTCCGCCTGGACCGCACGGACCTGGACGCCCGCGCCCGGCGCACCGCCCTGCGCTGGGCGGTGGCCACCCTCCGCGCCGACCTGGCCGCCGCCCGCTCGGCGAACCCCGACATCGAGGCACCGGAGAGCCTGACACGGTACGAACGCCTGCTCGACGGCGGCCGGACGGAACCGCCGCGCACCGTCGACACCGTCGACGCCGATGGCACCGACACCTCCGTCGGCGCCGTGATCAGGGAGGTCAACCGGGTCCGCGACGTGCTCACCGCCCGGGAGGGCTTCCTCCCGGGGCCCGCCCGGCTGCCGCTGCTGCTGCCGTTCACCATGCTGTCCGTGGACCACCTGGTCCGCGACGTCGCCCACGAGCTTCACCTGCCCGTCCGCGTCGACGTCACCGGCTCGGACGGCCGTACCGTCAGCCGCTGGGCGGAACCCTTCGGCCGCGTGTACCCGTTCGACCCCCGGAACCAGGAAGCGGACGACACGCTGACCGCCGAGCGGGCCGAGGCCGCCGGACTCCTCACCCCGGTGTCCCGCCGAGCGGTGGCGGAGCTGAATCTCGACGCGGCCGCACTGGGCGCGCTCCACCGCGGGTCCTGGCAGCCCGGCAGCACCCTCGACCACGCGGTCCGCACCCGGATCGAACAGCGTCTGGAGCCCCTCCACCCCGGCCTGCCCGACCTGCTGTACCGGGCCTGGGAGGCGGCGGAACGGCCGGCCGCGGAAGCCGGCGCGGCCGGCGACGCCCGGCGGATCCTGGACGAGCTGCGCGGCATGGTCCGCGACGCCCGTGACCTCGACGACGGCACGGCCGACCGGCTGAGCGAGATCCTGACGCGCACCGAAGCGCTGCTCGCTCCGCACCTGGCAGCCGACGTCCAGGCCCCGCAGGACACCCCCACCGACACCGCCGCACAGCCCACGACCACCCCGCTCACCGACGACGACCGGGCCCGTACGACGTCCGGCCACGCCGCCAGCACCCACCACGACGAGCAGGCACGGAACACCGTGCTCCCGGCCTCGGGAAACCCGGACGTGGCACCGGCGGTGGACTACTCCGCCGTCCACCCCCAGGACGTCGCCTATGTCGTCGAGAGCGGACCGCACGAGATCCTGTGGCGCTTCTCGGACGCGGAGCCGGAACACGTCTTCACCCACGGCTTCGCCGCGGAGGACCCCCATGCCCTCGTCCCGCTGGAGGACTGGACCCTGCTGAGTTCGCCCTCCCCGTTCGTGTCGACGACACGCAACCACAACCTGTGGTTCCGGGAAGCGCGTTACCGCTACGAGATCTTCGCGGCGGCCAACCACGACCCCGTCGGCATCGACGTCAACGCCAGCCTGGAGCGGGAGAACTCGACGCCGGACTACGCGGAGGAGGAAGAGGTCGCCTTCACCCACGGCGTCAGCCCGGAGGCGATCACGATCGTCTACGACGGTGAGGAGGACCGCAGCGGAACGTGGGACGCAGAGACCCGGCAGGTCGTCTGGAGCCCCGGCATGCTGAGCGACGCGGCACCGCCCGTCACGCTCAGGGCCGTCAACGCGGACGCGGACGACTCCTCGGACGACGACGCCGCCGGGACGGCAGGCCGGGGGAACACGGACGGCGCTCCTGCGGTGGACTACTCCCTGGTCACTCCGGCCGACCGGACCGGGACCTGGGACGCCGAGAGCGGACGGATCGACTGGACGCCGGGGGACACCGCCGCCGCGACGACCTCCCAGACCCCCGCCGACACCACCCCGGCGCCGACCGCGGAGGCGGGCCGTGAGACGGAGCCGGCTCCGGCCCGTAGCGCCGACACCGTTCGGGCACCCTTCGGCCCGGTCCTGGGCCGGGGCGAGGTCCGCAGCGAGCGGTGGCTGCCCTTCCGGTCCCGGACGGGCCAGGACGGGCAGGAGGAAGCGGGAGCCTTCCACTTCACGAACCCCCGGACAGGCGAACGGCCCGTGGTGAGCCGGCCCGCCGGGTCGGGCGAACGGACAGAGGTCGGCTACGACTGGGTCTGGTACGGCGGTGAGACGGCAGGGGACGAGGTCCTGCTGCTGACACGGCGCGTGCACCTGGTTCCGGACGACGGGGTGGGCGGCCGGGAACTGGCCGGACTGCGGCAGGGCGTGACGGAAACCCTCGAACATCTGGTCAACGCCCCGGCGTACCGTCTGCCCGGACTGCAGCCGGACCAGGTGACCGGCCCCGGGCGCCCGGGGCCCCGGCTGCGGGTCGAGGTGGAGTTCACGGCCACCGCCGAGGACGCGCACGCCGTCGTCACCGTACGACGCGGGGTGCCCGGGAAACGGGCCATGGTGCAGAACCTGTGGTTCACCGGGGTGCATCCCGCGGCCTACGTCCACGAGATCGTCCACGGCCTCGGCCCCCTCGACGACTCCGCCGATCCCCGGGTGCTGCTCCCCCCCGGCGGACGCGCGGAACAGGAGGTGCCCGAGGGCCGGTCGAGCCTGATGGGGACGGTCGAGGGAGGCGCCTTCGCGTCCCGGCTGGTCCTCACACCGGATCACCTGCGGCAGATCGCGGAGGTGTTCGCGCCGTACGCGCACCGCGGCGACGGCCCCTCCCCGGCGGCCGTCGGACGGGGCGCGGCCGGGACCGGCGAGCTGCCGGCTCCCGCCGCGGAATCGGGGAAGACCACGGACGCGGCACCCGCGGCGGACCACTCGACCGGGACAGCGGCCGACCCCGACCCGACGCCGGCGGACGACGCCGCCGTTCTGTCCGACACGGCGCGCACCGGCGGGCCGGTGCCTCAGGAGCCGGCCCCGGGGCCGACGGCGGCGGAGGGGCAGGTCCGGACGCAGTGGCAGCGAAGCGTCCCGGTACCCGACCCGGTGCCGGTCGTGGCGAGCGCCGGCGACGCCCTGGGGCTGGACTTCCGGCCCGCCGGCTCCCGTCCCCTGGACACGGCCGCGCCGAGCGGTGAGGAGGGTGCCGCCACCGCCCGGGAGAGCCGGGCACCGTGGGACTCCGCGTCCGCGCCGGTGCCGTACTTCGTCCTCGCCGGCGGCACACACCGGTCCGTCCTGGTGCGGACGGCGACGGAGCCTCAGGCCATGCGCCCGGTGGAGTTCGCCGACCACCTGGCGGCACACGCCGAGGTGCGGGCGCTCTCCGCCGACGTGCCCCTCGTGCTGGTCATGTCCCATGGCGGCGCGGGCGGCCTGGAACTGCCGCGCCTCATCGCCGCCCGCACGGGCCGCGCCGTGTGGTCGTACACAGGGAAGGTGCTTCCTCAGCTCTCGACGGACAGCCGAGGCCGGCCGAGCGTGGTGCAGGGCGGCGACGGACCGCCCGGCGCGCGGTGGCTGCGCAGCCTGCCCGAAGACCTCGACACCCGCGTCGGAGAGGCACGCGCGAGCGTGCTCCCGCCGGAGGCCGCGCGGCTGACGACGCTGCACGGCCGGCCGGTCAACGACGCGGACATTGTCCAGCACACGATCCAGGACGAGCGGAACAGGCCCCTCGGCCGTGCCTGGATGACGTCGCAGGACTGGGCGGAGAACTTCGCGGCGCAGGCCGCCAAGCTGGACAGCAGGAAGTCCTCCCGGGTACGGGACCGCGTCGACGGCGGGCGCGTTCCCCGGCCCGACTCCATCCGGAAGCTGCCGTGGAAGCGTGATCTGCCGGGGGTCACTCCCTACTTCCTGATGGCGCACGGTGCCACCGGGCACATGGTGCTGCCCACCACGGCCGGGACCGTCAAGGTGGACGGGACGAATGTCGGCAGGTTCCTGAAGCGCCGGCCGAGTTTCAGCCGGCTGCCCTCGGAGGCTCCCGTCGTGCTGGTCTCCTGCCTCACCGGCGGCGACGCGGGACAGCCGGGCCGGAACGTGGCGCAGATGGTGGCCGACGAAACCGGCCGCGTCGTGTACGCACCCACCAGCAGAACGGTCGGTGGCCTGGAGCTGGTGGCCGTGAGCCACGACGAGGCTCCCGAGTGGCTGACCTTCCGGCCCGGGCGCTCGGACACCGACGGGCCGGCACGCGCGTCCGCGTCGGAGGCGCCGGGCACGACGGCGCCGGTGGCGCGGGCCGCGGTCGGCGGGCAGCACATCCCTCCGCCGCAGCCCGAGGCGCTGCCCGCCGGCACGGCATCGTCGTCGGCCCGTCCGTCGGCCGGTGTGTCACGGCACGTGGTGCGGTTCGCCGAGCAGGCGGAGGACCTGTCAGCGGAGCAGCGGGCGGAGATGCGCCGCTTCGCGTGGGAGGTCGCGCGCCAGGCTCTGGCTGATCACCGGGCCGGGCTGCCCTGGCCGCGGCTGCGCATCGAGGCCGGGGGCAACGGCAGTGTGCTGCCGCTGCCGGGCCGGGCCGACGCGGCGATGCGGACGAGCCTGCACCGGGGCGAGGCGGTGAGGGCCGAGCTGCGGCAGGCGGTGCGGGAGGCACTCCATGAGCTTCAGCCCGGGGCGGGCGCCGTGGCGGTCATGGACGACTCCCGTTTCTCCGTGGTGCCGCTGGGGAGGTCGGCGGGCCGCGACGTGCCGCAGGAGTCGGGCGGGAGCCGTGAGGAGCTGCGCCGGCAGGCCGTCGTGACGGTGGTCCGCTCCGCGCCGGAGGACGACACGCTCGGGCCCGTGCTCGGGGACGGACCCGGTGTTTCGGACTTCGCCTCCCCGGACTCCGGGGAGCGGCCCGGCCGGAGCGGGCGCGGTGCCGAGCCGGCCGGCCCGGCACCGGTGGCTTCCGAGCGGAGCGTCCCCGTACCGGACGCGCTGCCGATCGTCTCGCGGCGCAACACCCGCGCGGACATCGGCCTGGACTTCCGGCCCGACGGCGTCCGCCGCCTGGACGTGACCGCGCCGCCCGAGGTCTGGACGACGTACGTCCCGGGACCGGCGGGTCCCGACGGAGTCAGGACCCACCGGCCCGAACGGCCGCCGTGGTTCTCGCTCTCGGTGTCGGCGCCGGTGCCGTACTTCGTGGTGGCCGAGACCGCCTACGGAGCCGTCCTGGTGCGTACGGCGCAGGGCGGCGACGCGATGCGTCCGGCGGAGTTCGCCGACCATCTGGCGGCCCTCCCGCACCTCCGGGAGCTGCCCGCGGACGCGCCGGTCGTGCTGGTCGTCTCCCGTGGCGGCGCGGGCGGCCTGGAACTGCCGCGCCTGGTGGCGGCCCGCACGGGCCGCACCGTGTGGTCGCACACCGGGGAGCTGTCGCTGCTGCCCTCGCCCGACGGCACCGCCACCCGGATCACCGTGGAGGGCGAGGGTGAGGCGTCCGGGCACTGGCTGCGCAGCCTGCCCGACGACCTCGGCGCCGTCTCCGCCGAGGAGCGCGCCCGGGTGCTGCCGCCCCGCCCCGCCCGGCTGACCTCGCTGGACGGACGGCCGCTCACCGGCGCGGACGTCGTCACCCACACGATCCAGGACGAGCAGCACCGGCCGCTGGGACGCGCCTCGCTGGCGCCGGAGCAGTGGGCCAAGACGAAGTTCGGGGAGCGGGCGCGCAAGCTCGGGACCAGGAAGACATCCCAGGTGTGGGACAAGGCCGAGGACACGTACGTGGTGCGGCCCGGCTCGCGTCGACCGTTGCCGTGGCGGCAGCAGGCGCAGGATGTGACGCCTTACTTCTTCATGGCTCACGGCCTCACGCACCTTGCGATGCTGCACACCCCGTCCGGTGACATCCCGGTGGACGGGACGAACCTCGGCAGGTTTCTGAAGCGCCGTCCCAGTCTGAGCCGGCTGCCGGCACACGTGCCGATCGTGCTGGCCGCCTGTTACACCGGCGGTGACCCGGCGCAGCCGGGCCGGAGTGTGGCGCAGCAGGTGGCGGACGAGACCGGTCGTGTCGTCTACGCACCCACGGCCTCCATCGAGACCGGGCTGCAACTCGAACCCCCGAGTCCCCACGACGACGGCGCATGGCTGGCCTTCCACCCCGGACAGCCGGAGCCCGCCGACGCCGCACCGGAGCCTCCCCGGCAGCCGGAGCCCCCCACGCCCCGGCGGCCCCGCAGCGGCACCAGGCACCGTTCCCGAAGCCGTCACCACGACCGCGACGACCGACACCGAGGAGACCGATGACGAACGCCGACGCCCCATGGACGGCGGACACTCCGGGACCGCTGCCCGGCCCGGATCAGGCGTCTCGCCCGGAGCACGCGTCCGGCACGGCGACGCAGGACGGCCCCCCGGCGGCCGACGGCCCGCGCGACGCCCCCGAGATACCGCCCGACCTGCGCGCGGCGGCCAAGCGGGCGCCCGATCACTGGCTGGGCATGGTGGATCCGGCGTGGTCCGGTGACGGGCCGCCGCCGTCCTGGGCGGTGCGGGGGGAGTGGCGTTCGGACGCGGCGGGCGAGATCGTCGAGTGGCGGGAGAACGAGGAGTACCGGCCTTCCCCGTCGGCGCGTGGCTGGCCGCCGCCGACCGACGAGGTCGACGAGGCCGTCCAGCTCGCGGTCACCGGCTACGGACGGCCCGAGGAGGTGACGCGGCTGCTCGCGACGGCCGAGGTGGCCGTACCGGTCGATGCCGAGGGACGGCCGTTGCTGGCCGCCACCCCGGACGGCATTCCCGTCATCCCCGTCCACACCTCCGCCGCGCAGGTCGACGCCCTGGGGCGGCTGGCCTACGAGGCCGTGCCGGTCACCCTGTTGCTCGATGTCCTGGAGCCGGAGCAGCGCCTGCTGCTCAATCCCGGTGGCGCGGCCAGTCTGCTGCTGGAGACGGACGCGCTCCGACGGGCGGTGACGGGGGAGCAGCCGGCGGCCTGACTTTCCGGCCGGCCCGGTCCGGGCTCGTCCCGCCCACGGAAATCCCGGAGGATCAGCCACCGGCCGACGGCCGCCGAAACGTTCGTGAAGTGACCGGGTTTTCCGACCGGGTATTCCGTATCTGTCCGGCGCATGGCAACAGGCACTCAACCGCACGTCCGATCTCGTCGCCCGCCGTGCGGCACGAGGGGTGGAACGGCATGGTGAGCGGGAACGACCGGTGCCGCCGGGCCGGGGGTGTGTGAGCGGATCCTGCGGCGTCTCCGGTCTGCCCGAACAGGAGAAGACGTTGCCCTTCGGGGCCGGCCGTGTTCGGGTGGGTGCCCGTGTGTATTCTCGCTGCCTAGGATTCGCCACAATTTACCCGCGCGCGCACCCGAGCTTGCGTCCGAACGTCGAATCCGGAGAGCACCGAAGCAATGTCTGCACGATACAGCCATGACCAGAAAGTCAGCCACCTTCTTCGATGGGCTGCGGGATGGGACGGTGGCGCGGCGGGCGAGAGCATGTGGTCCTATTCCCTCGGGCTGGGTGGTTCCCATGCTCTTCTGAACGGCTGGTTCAAGAATTCGAGAATCAGACAGTCGCTCACCGCGGAGGAACGCCGGTTGCTGGAAGCGGCGTTGAGCAGATCGAGCCGTGCGCGGTAGGCGCCGACGCCCGAGGCGCCGCATACGGAGCGGTTGAGGCTCCACCCCCCTGACGGGTGGCCGCTGCGTACGGCGCCGCGACGGCCGGCCCTCCCCGTCAGAGGGGCGTCGGCGGCGTCGGCGCCACCACGCCTCACGTCGTCGCGTCCCAACTGGGCTCCTCATAGGCCCAGTTGAGCGGTTTGTGTGTCAGGTGGACCGATGCGTGAGGTGGTCCGAACGGGGGTCGCGTCGGCGGTCCGACACCTGTTGATCACCATCCGTCCCCTTCGGGTACGCCCCCTGTCCCATCGGACATCGCGGCGTGCGGGACCGGGCCGTCGGGAGCCGTCCGCCCCCAGACTGCTCCGAGCGGTGCGACCGGGGCTCTTCGCGCAGCCCACGGCGCGCCACTGGCGTCACGCCGTGGCGCCCGGCATCGCATGTCATGAACCGGATAATCCGGCGGTCGCGTGGCGTCCGCCGGTTCCGTCCTGCGCGGATTCCGGTTCCCGCTCAGTGCAGACACTCCGAAGGTGAGCCACCATCATGAACGATCCCCTCACGACCGCGACCGGTGCTCCGCCGGCCGCTGCCGCGCCGCCGGCGGCAGCCGCCACCGCCCACGTCGACGCGGGCGACGCCGGATATCACAAGGACCTGAAGTCACGGCACGTCAACATGATCGCGGTGGGCGGCGCCATCGGCACGGGCCTCTTCCTCGGCGCCGGCGGCCGGTTGCACAGCGCGGGTCCGTCCCTCTTCATCGCCTACGCCGTGTGCGGCGTCTTCGCCTTCCTCGTCGTGCGGGCGCTGGGCGAACTCGTGCTCCACCGGCCCTCCTCCGGCGCGTTCGTGTCGTACTCGCGCGAGTTCATGGGAGAGCGGGGCGCCTACACGGCCGGCTGGCTCTACTTCGTCAACTGGGCGACCACCGCCGTCGCCGACATCACGGCGGTCGCCACCTACGCCCACTTCTGGTCCCTGTTCTCCGACATCCCGCAGTGGGTGCTCGCCCTGATCGCCCTGGCCGTCGTGCTGACGGCCAACCTGATCTCGGTGAAGTACTTCGGCGAGATGGAGTTCTGGTTCGCCGTCATCAAGGTCTCGGCGCTCGTCGTGTTCCTGCTCGTCGGTCTCTACCTGGTGATCACCCAGCACGACGTCGGCGGCCACACCCCGGGGCTCGCGACCGTCACCGACCACGGCGGTCTGTTCCCGCACGGGTGGACGCCGATGCTGCTGCTGATCCAGGGGGTCGTGTTCGCCTACGCGGGCGTCGAGTTGTGCGGCATCGCGGCCGGCGAGACCGAGCACCCCGAGAAGATCATTCCGAGGGCCGTCAACTCGATCATGTGGCGCGTCGGGTTCTTCTACGTCGGTTCCGTCGTCCTGCTCTCGCTGCTGCTGCCGTCCTCGGTCTACGCCGCCGGGGAGAGCCCCTTCGTCACCGTCTTCACCAAGCTCGGCATCCCGGGCGCCGCCGACGTCATGAACCTCATCGTCCTGACCGCCGCCCTGTCCAGCCTCAACTCCGGCCTGTACTCGACCGGACGCATCCTGCGCTCCATGTCCCTGTCCGGCTCGGCGCCCCGGTTCACCGGCGTGATGAACCGGGGCGGAGTGCCGTACGGCGGCATCCTGCTGACGGCCGGCTTCGGTGTCCTCGGTGTCGTCCTCAACTACGCGATGCCCGGCAAGGCCTTCGAGATCGTGATCAACTTCGCCTCCTTCGGCATCATCGGCACCTGGGGCATGATCATGATCTGTTCGCTGCTGTTCTGGAAGCGGGCGCAGGACGGCGCCGTCACCCGTCCCGAGTACCGGCTGCCCTGGGCCCCGTACACCCAGGTGGTCACCCTGGTCTTCCTCGCCTCCATCGTGGTGCTGATGTGGCAGGACGGCGGTGTCTCCCGTACCACCGTCGAATGCCTCCCGCTTGTCGTGGGGGCTCTGGTCGGCGGCTGGTTCGTAGCTCGCAGGAACGTTTCCGTGCAGGCCGGGGCCGACTCGGCGGGGCAGTAGTGACGCCTCGCTGTCCGAAAGGGCAGAGGGGGCGGCGCGGAACGCCGCCGGTCCGGCGCGGTCGGATAGTTTCCTCACGCGTCCGTTCGTCCCGACCGAAAGCGGATGGGCCGGGACACGAATCCTCCCTCGTGAACCGACCCACGGAAGGGCCGGCGGACGTACCCGGGTGCCCGGCGCCCCACAAGGGCGCCGGGCACCCGGGCACACCCGCGTACAGGGCCCCTCGGGCCACCCGCGCCGGCTCCTGAGATCGGCGACTCCTCCATTTGAAAGAGACAGTGGGGGCGTGTCCATCGGGGGCATGGCCGGCTTCGTCCCACTCGCCATCGGCGGGGCTGCCCCATGGGGCCTCATCGCCGCCCGAGGGGGCACGTCCGGTCCTCCGGTCACCCGCAGGAACCCGGTGTGTACGCACACTTCGAGTGCCCGATCAGGGCGTCTCCCTACACGACGGAAGGAATGGACGATGCGTCGCAACCGACGGACGAGCCTGGGCGCTCTCCTGGGCGGTCTGATCGCCGCAGCGCTGGCGTTCGCTACCGTCGCCGCGATCACCGCGGCCGACACCCCCGGAACCACGCACAGCACGGCCGGGGTCAAGCCCCCGGACTGGTGACGGCCACCCCCGCACGACCAGGAGCACCGGGCACCTCCGGGCCCGCCTCCTCCGTGCAGGGGCGCTCCCCGGCCCGAGGGGCGCCGGCTCGGCGCCCCGCAGGCCGGTCTGCTACCTGTCTCAGTCACTTCCGCGTACTACTGAACGGAACGGAGAACGTCATGAAGTTCACCCTCAAGGCGGCCCGCCGGGCCTCCCTGGCCATCGGTGCGGTGTCCTGCCTGACCACAGCGGTGCTGGCGGGCACGGCGGGCTCGGCCTCGGCCGCCACCGCCCACACCTTCAAGGTCTGCGCGTACGGCAACTACACCGCCTACGCGACCCTCCCCCAGCAGGGCGACATCTCGACCACGCTCATCGCGCCCGGCACGTGCGGACAGCTCCCCCTCTCCTCCGGCAGCACCTACGGGAAGGTGTGGGGCGTCTACAACAACAACCCCGGCAAGAGCTTCTACGTCGGCACGGCCCACTTCACCGCGTCGAAGGGCTGGACGGGTGCCGCCAAGGGCACGACCACGAACCACTCCCTCGTGAACCTCGGCTGACGCACCGCCCCCGCACGTGCGCGAGGGCCCGGCGATCGTCCCCCGGCCGGGCACTCGCGCACACCCCTTCCTCTCCTCTTTCCTCATCTCCCAAGGAGTCAGATGACGACGGCCGGCCTCCTCGACCTCGGCGCGCTGGGCGAGGGGTTCGTCAACGACCCCTACCCGGTGTACGCGGCGCTGAGCGAGACCGGCCCGGTGCACCGGGTGCGGGTGCCCGAGGGCTACGAGGCGTGGCTCGTCGTCGGGTACGAGGCCGCGCGGGCCGCGCTCGCCGACCCCCGTCTCGCCAAGTCCTGGGAGCGGGCCGCGCCCACGCTCTCCGTGGTGCGGCCGGCCTCCGGACCCAACATGCTCAACTCCGACCCGCCGGACCACGGCCGGCTGCGCAAGCTGGTCGCCCACGAGTTCACCCCGCGCCGGGTCGAGCGGCTGGCCCCGCGCGTCGAGGAGATCACCGAGGCGCTGCTCGACGCGATGACGGCGCGGCCGGACGGGCGTGCCGACCTCGTCGAGGCCCTGTCGTTCCCGCTGTCCATGTCGGTCATCTGCGAGCTGCTCGGCGTGCCGGCGCTGGACCGCGCCGCGTTCCGCACCTGGAGCACCGACGTGTTCTCGCACCCCGATCCGCAGGCGCGCCGGACGGCGAGCCAGGAGATGGGCGCCTACCTCGCCCGGCTGCTGGACGACAAGCGCCGCGCGGGCGGCGACGACCTGATGAGCGCCCTGATCCGCACCAGCGACGACGACGGCGACCGGCTCGGCCCCGGCGAACTGGTCGGCACCGCGTGGCTGTTGCTGGTGGCGGGCCACGAGACCACGGCCAACCTGATCTCGAACGGTGTGCTGGCCCTGCTCACCCACCCCGGACAACTGGCGGCCCTGCGCGAGGACATGACTCTTGTCGACGCGGCGGTGGAGGAGATGCTGCGCTACGACGGACCGGTGGAGGCGGCGACGTTCCGCTTCACCACCGAACCCGTCGACATCGGGGGCGCGGTGATCCCCGGCGGCGGCGAGCCGGTCCTGGTCGTCGTCGCCGACGCCAACCGCGACCCGGCGCGCTTCCCCGACCCCGACCGCTTCGACATCCACCGCCCCGCGCGGGGCCACATCGCCTTCGGCCACGGCATCCACCACTGCCTCGGCGCCCCGCTCGCCCGGCTGGAGGCGCGCATCGCCGTCCGGGCGCTGCTGCGACGCTTCCCCGCTCTCGCCCTGGACACCGGCCCGGAGGCCGTCGCATGGCGGCCCGGCATGCTCGTCCACGGTCCCCGGCGGCTGCCGGTGCGGTGGGTGTGACCGGCACCCGGAAGCGGGTTCCCGTGCACAACCGCTGCCTCTTCGGACAGTGGGTCCGCGGACGCCGTTTCCGGTGATCCGGCGCACGTAGAGTGCTCTCGACCGGCCCTCCGATCGGCTGTCCCGGGCGCCTTCGACGCGCTCCCGTGGCGATCGGGCCACCCCCATCCCTGTGATCCGCCGCAGTCCCCGACGGCCCGGAACCCTTCCGGTCCGGGGACCCTCCCACGCGGGTCCGGACGAGCCCGGCCCCGAGTGCGACCGGTCCACGGACCAGTAAGAACCCAAGACGAGGCACATGCGGTGAACATGCACAACCAGTGGACGGCCCGGCTCGCCCCCGCCGGACTGGCCCTCGCTCTGCTGACCGGGTGCACCAGCCTCGGTGAGAGCCCCGGCCTGGTGGTCGGAATGTCCGACGGCGTGCTGGCCACGGACCCGGCCTCCGGCTACGACCCCGGCTCGTGGCTGTTGTTCAACAACGTCTTCCAGTCGCTGCTCACTTTTCCCGTCGGAGCCACCGAGCCCGAGCCGGACGCCGCCGAATCGTGCTATTTCACGGACGGCCACGCCAAGGTCTACAAATGCGTTCTCAAGGACGGTCTGCGATTCAGCAACGGAGACCCCCTGACGGCGCAGGACGTCAAATTCTCCTTCGACCGCACCCTGGCGATCAACGACGCGTCGGGCCCGGCGGTCATGTTCGGCATGCTGCAACGGATCGAGACGCCGGACGACAAGACCGTCATCTTCAAGCTGAAAGTCCCCGACGCCACGTTCCCCAGCAAGATAGCGTCCGGCGCGGGCTCCATCGTGGACCACCGGCAGTACGACCCGAGGGAACTGCGCACGGACGGCGAGGCGGTCGGTTCCGGACCCTACACACTGGACCACTTCGACAAGGGCGAGGCGGTCTTCTCGGTCAACGAGCAGTACAAGGGTGACGCCGAGGTGAAGAACTCCGGCGTCCGGCTGAGGTTCTTCCACGGCGACCAGGATGCCCTCCAGGAGGCCCTCGTCGACGGCCACGTCGACGTCGCCTACCGTGGCCTCACCGCCCTGGACATCTCCGACATCGACCTCCAGATCGGCCACAAGGACGTCGACGTCGTCGAGGGCAGCAGCGCCGAGGTCCAGCACCTGGTCTTCAACATGCGCGACCCCGTCGCCGGGAAGCTCTCCGTCCGCAGGGCCATCGCCCATGTGCTCGACCGCGACGCCCTCGTCAAGGAGGTCTACCGGGACACGGCGCTACCGCTGTACTCGATCGTCCCGGCCGGCATCGGCGGCCACACGACGGCCTTCTTCGACCGGTACGGCGGCCGTCCCTCCAAGGAGGCGGCCGCCGCCGTGCTGCGCGCCGACGGCATCACCGACAAGGTGAAGCTGACGCTCTGGTCCACCCCGAGCCGCTACGGCCCGGCCACGGACCAGGAGATGGAGGCGATCGCCGACCAGCTCAACGCCAGCGGGCTGTTCGACGCCGACGTGAAGTCGGTGCCGTTCGACCGGTACGAGAAGGACATCGCCGCGGGCCGGTACGGGGTCTACGTCAAGGGCTGGGTGCCGGACTACCCCGACGCCGACAACTTCACGGCCCCCTTCTTCGGCAAGGGCAACGTGCTGGGCAACCACTACGAGAACAGCACCATCACCGACGAGCTGATCCCGAGCACGGCGGCCGAGAGCCACCGCACGGACGCCGACGCGGCGTTCGGCGAGATCCAGGACATCGTGGCCCGGCAGATCCCCGTCCTGCCGGTGTGGCAGGCCAAGCAGTACGCGGTCGTCCGTGACGGTGTCCACGGCGTCGACTACTGCCTGGACCCCTCCACGGTGTTCCGGTTCTGGGAGATCAGCGAGGACTGAGCCGGACCGGCCACGGAGACACGTGTGCCGTCGCAGAGGAAGCCCCCACCGCCCACTGCCCGCGGCCGCCACCGCGCCCCGGCCGGGGTCCGCCGTCCTCGACGGCGGACCCCGGCCGGTCGGGTCAGCCCAGGGCGCGCAGGTCGGTGACCACCGAGGTCAGACCCTGGACCGTCGGCGCGTCGAAGAAGGCGTGCAGCGGCACCTCGACGCCCAGCCGTTCGCGGATCCGTGTCGTGATCCGGGCCACCGTGAGCGAGTGGCCGCCGAGGTCGAAGAGATCCTCGGTGTCACCCAGGTCCGTCACCCGCAGCACCTCGCGGAAGATCCGCCGGACCGCCTCCCGTACGTCCTCCGTACCGGTCCCGGCGGCCCCGGACTCCCCGGCCGTCCCGGCCGCCGGCATCGCCTCCCGCGGGGACGGGAGCGCCGAGCGGTCGAGTTTGCCGTTCGGAGTGGTCGGCAGAGCGCCCAGGGAGACGAAGGCCTCGGGCACCATGTACGCAGGCAGCGACGCCGCCAGCGCGCGCCGCAGGGCGCCTCCGTCCGCCCCGCCGACGACGTAGCCCACCAGCCTGCCCTCCCGCACCGCGGCGGCGGCCTGGTCCACCCCGGGCACGGCGAGCAGCCGGGACTCGATCTCGCCCAGCTCGATCCGGTAGCCCCTGAGCTTGACCTGGTCGTCGGCCCGGCCGAGGAACTCCAGCCGCCCGTCGTCGAGTCGCCGCGCCTGGTCCCCGGTCCGGTACATACGGCTGCCCGGCGGTCCGAAGGGGTCGGGCAGGAACCGCTCCCGGTCCAGCTCCGGCCGGCCGAGGTAGCCGCGGGCGAGTCCGGCGCCGGCGAGGTAGAGGTCGCCGGCGCTGCCCACGGGGACGGGGGACAGGCGTCCGTCGAGCACGTAGGCCCGGGTGTTCGCCAGCGGACGGCCGATCGTCACCCGCTCCGGCTCGGGACCGATCTCGTCCGCCGTGGACCAGACGGTCGCCTCGGTCGGTCCGTACAGGTTGACGAGTCTGCCGACCTTCGGGCGCAGCCGCCGGGCCAGCGGCAGGGGGAGTGCCTCGCCGCCGGTGACCGCCGTGATCCCGGGCGCGGTGAAGCCGGCGTCCAGGAGCATCGCCCAGCCGGTGGGGGTCGCCTGCATGTGCGTGACCCGCTCACGGTCGATCAGATCGCGCAGTGCCGAGCCGTCACGCGTGCGGGTCCCGCCCGCCATGACCACCGTGCCGCCCGTGACCAACGGCAGGAAGAACTCGGGAACGGACATGTCGAACGCGGCCGAGGCCGCGGCCAGCCAGCGGTCGCCCGGTCGGCAGTCCAGCAGGTCGCGCATCGACAGCAGCAGGTTGACCAGTGACCCGTGCGCGATCCGCACGCCCTTGGGGCGGCCGGTCGAGCCGGAGGTGTAGATGACGTAGGCCAGGTCGTCCGGGGACGCAGGCGAGGACGAGGAGGCGGAGGGGCCGGGGGGCGGGGCAGCCGCCGGGCCCGGCGGGAGGGGATCCTCGCCGGCCGCCGCCAGCTCGGTGTCGCCCAGTTCGCAGGCGGCACGGGAGTCCGCCACGATGAACTCCAGCCGCGCCGCCGGATACTCCGGGTCGAGGGGCAGATACGCCGCCCCGGCCTTCAGGACACCGAGCAGCCCGGCCGGCAGCAGCTCCGTCCGGCCGGCCCGTACCGCGACGAGATCGCCCGCACCGATGCCCTTGCCGCGCAGCCGGGCGGCGATCCCGGTCGCGGCGGCCTCCAGCTGTGCGTAGGTGAGTCGGCGGTCCTCGTGGACGACGGCGACCGCGTCGGGCCTGCGGGCGGCCTGTTCCGCGAACAGTTCCGGGACGGTCGCCGGAAGGCGGCCGGCGACCGTCCCGTCCTGCGCGGCGAGCGGCCGGTTCACCTCGGCACCCTCCTCTTCCTTGTCCGGGTCCGGTTCCTTCTCCGGATCCGGTTCCTGCTGCGGGGCCGGCAGGGGCAGTCCGGCCAGCGCGGTGTCCGGGGAGGTCACGACGTGGCTCAGCACCGACAGCCAGTGCCGGCCGATGCCCCGGACGTCCTCGTCCGTCAGCGGGGCCGACCGGTGGCGGAGGGTCGCCTCGATGCCGTCCGGCCCGTCCAGCACGGCGATGTCGAGGGTGTGGCGGACGGCGTCGGCGCCCGGCTCCCGGTCGACCGTGGCGACGACACCGGGGAAGCGCGGCGCCGGGGTGCACCGGCGGTAGGCCAGGCGGACGGGGGTCGACGCCGGCTCCGCTCCGGCGCGGGCCGGCGGGACGTCGCGGACCCGGTGCAGTGCGCGCAGCCCGGAGCCGACCTGGCGGGCGAACTCCGCGAACGCGGTGCCGCCCCGCGGGGAGGAGGAGAAGGGCAACTCGTTGGTGAGGGCACCGATGCGGGCGTGCTCGCACGGGGTGCGCGTGTCGAAGTCGAGGGCGGTGACCGGCGCCGTGTTGCCGTAACGGAACAGTACGGCGTGCACGGACGCCACCAGCAGCGCGAAGGGGGTGACACCGATGCGCTCGGCCACGTCGTGGAGTGCGTCCCGCAGCCGCCCCGCCGTCCGCAGCTCCACCGGCCCGTCGTCCCGGGCGCCCCGCACGGCTCCCGACGGCCCGGGCAGCCGCAGGCCGCCGTCGACCGGATGCTCCGCCCAGTACCGCCGCGCGAGCGGCAGCGCGGCGATGATCCGCTGCTCCTTGTTGCCGACGGGGGCGAGTTCCGGCAGACCGGGATCGACGCCCAGCACCTCCGCGCGGTAGAACGCGGCGAGATCGCTCACGAACACGTCCACCGACCGCGGGTCGAAGACCCGCCGGGGCGCGACGACCCGCAGCCGGTGCGCGCACGGGCCGACCGGTTCCAGCACCGAACGGCACAGTCCGCAACGGGCGAGGACCGGGTGCCTGCGCAGCACGGCTCCGCGGGCGCGGTCGAGTGCCGCGGTGTCGAGATCGCCGTGGAAGAGGACGGAGAACGACGGGTGGTGCTCGGCACCGTCCTCGTCGAGCAGCTCATCGGGCATGGAAATGGTCCTGTCACCGTCGGGGGAATTGAACTCGATCTGCCTGATCTTCACTGCCGCCCGGACTATTTCGAGGCTTCCTGCCGACCCTGCCCGAATGCGCGACCGGTGTGCCCTAAAAGTCATTGACCGGCACTCCGGGCGGACCAATGATCGGTGTGTCGATCGGGGCCGAAAATCGCTGCCCGAATTGTTTCCACCGTCCCTTGCGTGCCCCTCTGCACGAAGCGGACAAGCCCGAAGGGGAAAGCCGGCCTTGCCGCAGCACATCACCACCGAATTCCCGTGCTCGTTCGCGCAGCGGCGGCTCTGGTTCCTGGCGCAGCTGCCGGGTGCGGGCGAGGCGTACCACATGCCGCTGGCGTACGAGCTGCGGGGACCGCTGGACCGCGACGCGCTGATCCGGGCGCTCGACCGGCTGGCCGACCGGCACGAAGCGCTGCGGACCCGCCTGGTCGCCGTGGCCGGTGAGGTCCTCCAGCGGATCGACCCGCCCGGCAGGGGGTTCCCGCTGCGGACGCACGACCTGGCCGGCCGGCCGGACGCGGAGGACCGGCTCGCCGCCCTGCGCCGGGAGGAGGCCACCGCACCGTTCGACCTCGCCCGGGGCCCGCTGTTCCGCGGCCGGCTGGTGACGTTGGCCGCGGACCGGCACGTCCTGCTGGTGACCGCCCACCACATCGTGTCGGACGGCTGGTCGACCGGTGTGTTCACGCGGGAACTCGGCGAGCTGTACGCGGCGTTCCGCGACGGCGGGAACGATCCGCTGCCGGCACTGCCGCTGAGCTACGCCGAACACGCCGCCCGGCAGCGGCGCGAGACCGCCCCGGACACGGTGGCCCGGCAGGCCGCGTACTGGCGTGAGACCCTGGCGGACGCGCCCGCCCTGCTCGACCTGCCGACCGACCGCCCGCGCCCGGCCGAGCAGGACCATCGGGGTGCGCAGCTCCGCGTCGAGTTCGACACGGAACTCACCGCCGCCCTGCGGACGTTGAGCCGACGCACCGGCAGCACCCTGTTCATGACCCTGCTGACCGGATGGGCTCTGGTGCTCTCCCGGTGGTCCGGGCAGACCGACGTGGTGATCGGCACGCCCACCGCCCACCGCGGCCGGGCCGAACTCGAAGGGCTGATCGGCTTCTTCGTCAACAGCCTGGCACTGCGCGTCGACGTCTCCGGTGATCCGTCGGTGGCCCGGCTGCTGAAGCGCGTGCGCGAGGTGACCCTGTGGGCACTGACCCACCAGGACCTGCCGTTCGAGCAGGTGGTGGAGTTGGTCAAGCCACCCCGCAGCCCGGCCCACACACCGTTGTTCCAGGTGATGTTCGCCTGGCAGAACACCGAGGGCGGCGAGCCGGCCCTGCCGGACCTAGACGTGACGACGCTGGACGTGCCCCATGTCGGGGCCAAGTTCGACCTGGCCCTGTCACTGGCCGAGGAGGGCGACCGCATCGTCGGCACCCTGGACTACGCGGTCGCGCTGTTCGACCGGGAGACGGTGGAGCGGCACTGCCGACAGCTGCGCCGGGTGCTGACCCTGATGGCCGCCGACCCGGAAAGCCCGGTGTCCGCCCTGGAGTTGCTGTCCCCGCGCGAGCGCGCCGAACTGCTGGACGACTTCAACGACTCGGGGCCGGCGGTTCCCGCGCTGCCCTTCCCCGCGCTGTTCGAGGAGCGGGTGCGCCGATCTCCCGAAGCGGTGGCGGTGGAGTTCGGTGCGGACTCGCTGTCGTACGGAGAGCTGAACGCACGGGCCAACCGGCTGGCCCGCCACCTGGTCCGGCTGGGAGTGGGCCCGGAAAGCGTGGTGGCGGTGGCCCTGCCCCGGTCGGTGCGGTGGCTGGTGGCGGTCCTGTCGGTAGTGAAGGCCGGCGGCGCCTATCTGCCCGTCGACCCCGCCTACCCGGCCGACCGGATCGCGTACCTGCTCGCCGACGCCGCCCCGGTCTGCGTCCTCACCGACACGGCCACCGCGCCGACCCTGCCCGGCACGACCGCCCCGCTGCTCCTCCTGGACGACACCGACCCGGTCCCTGCCACGACTCCGGCCCCCTCGGCGAACGCCACGGCTCCGGCCCGCCCGGCGGACGCCGTCGCCTCCGGTCGTCCGGCGGACGCGGCCGACCTCACCGATGCAGAGCGCGCCGCCCCGCTGCTGCCGGAGTCCCCGGCGTACGTCATCTACACCTCCGGTTCGACAGGCCGGCCCAAGGGCGTGGTCGTCACCCACGCGGGCCTCGCCGCCCTCTCGGCGAGCCAGATCGAGCGCCTGGCCGTCACCCCGGACAGCCGGGTGCTCCAGTTCGCCTCACCGAGCTTCGACGCCGCCGTCTGGGAGGTGTGCATGGCGCTCCTGTCCGGCGGGCGGCTGGTGATGGCCCCGGCGGACGAACTGCTGCCGGGCGAGGGCCTGGCCGGGGTGCTGCGCCGGCACGCCGTCACCCACGCCACCCTGCCCCCCACTGCGCTGGCGGTGCTGCCCCACGACGCCCTGCCGGACGGCATGACCCTCGTCGTGGCGGGCGAGGCGTGTCCGCCGGCCCTGGTGGAGCAGTGGGCGCCCGGCCGCCGCATGGTCAACGCGTACGGCCCGACCGAGACGACGGTCTGCGCCACGATGAGCGCCCCCCTGGCCGGGACCGGGACCCCGCCCCTCGGCACGCCCGTGGCCGGCACCCGGGTGTACGTCCTCGACGCGCACCTGCGGCCCGTCCCGCAGGGATTCCGCGGGGAGCTGTACATCGCCGGCGCGGGCCTGGCCCGCGGCTACCTCGGCCGCCCCGAGCTGACGGCGGAGCGTTTCGTCACCGACCCCTACGGCCCGCCCGGTACGCGGATGTACCGCACCGGCGATCTGGCCCGGTGGCGGGCCGACGGCCGGCTGGAGTTCGCCGGACGCGTCGACCACCAGGTGAAGGTGCGTGGTTTCCGCGTCGAGCCCGGCGAGGTGGAGGCCGTGCTGCTGGAGCAGCCGGGCGTTCTCGAGGCCGCGGTCCTGGCCGAGACCGACGGGACCGGCGGCACCCGCCTGGTGGCCGGGATCGGCCGGGGCGAGGCCGTGCCCCGGCCGGCGGGCGAGTGGCGTGCCGCGCTCGCCCGCCGCCTCCCCGCCCACATGCTCCCCGAACGCTTCGTGGAGGTGCCGCGGCTGCCGCAGACCCCCAACGGCAAACTCGACCGCGAGGCACTGCTGGAACGGGCACGGACGGCCGGGCCCGCCCAGGTCAACACCTCCACCCCGCGCGACCACGTCGAGCTGGCGCTCTACGGGATCTGGAAGCGGCTGCTGCTCCACCCCGACATCGGCATCCGGGACGACTTCTTCGACCTGGGCGGGACCTCGATCTCCGCCGTCAAACTCGCCCACGCCGTCCGCGAGACGTTCGGCGAGCCGCTGCCCGTCCGCGACATCATGCTGCACCCGACCATCGAGGCGCTCGGCGGACGGCTGCGGCAGGGCGCCGCGGCCCAGCCCCCCGGCAGCCTCATCGCCTTCCGCGAGGGTGACGGGCACCGCCGCGTCGTGTGTATCCACCCCGGCGGTGGCACGGCCTTCTGCTACCTGCCGCTGGCCAGGGCCCTCCCGGAGGACTACGGCGTCTACGGCGTCCAGTCCCCGGGACTGAACCCCGGCGAGAGCTTCCTGCCCACGGTCGAGGCCATGGCGGACGACTACCTCCGGCTCATCGAACCACTGCTCGACGGGCCGCTGGTGCTCACCGGCCTCTCCTTCGGCGGCCTGGTCGCCCACGAGATGGGACGCCGGCTGGCCGAGGCCGGGCACACCGAGCTGAGCGTGGTCCTCCTCGACACGTACGGCAGCGAGGACGACGCCGTACGCGAGGCGATCGAGCCGGTGGAGATGGCCGAGTTCCGCGAGAAGCTGGTCCGGTTCAACGGCATGTACCCCGGTATCGAGGACGAGCAGATCGAGCGGTACTTCGGGGTCTACAACCACAACCGGGCGGCCGCGAGCGCCTACCGGGCACCGTCCACCCCGGCCCGGCTGGTCCTGTTGCAGGCCACGCGGGGACTCGACGACCTGGCGGTGCGCACGGCCGCGGACCACTGGCGCCGTCGAGCCGGCACCGGCCGCCTGCGGGTGGAGCAACTGGACTGCGACCACTGGGAGATCCTGGAACCCGCCGGGGTCCCGCGCGTGGCCGCGCTGCTCGCATCCGAGCTGGCCGGCCGGCCGGCGCCCCGACCCGTACCGAACGAGGCCCGACCCGGCCTGGCGCGGAGAGCATGATGGAAACCACACCCGTACCCACCGCGCACACCCCGGAGAACGCGGCGACCCCGCAGACCCCGGTGCCCGCACAGAACGCGGCGACCGCGCGAAACCCGGTGACCGAGCAGGCCCCGACGACCCCGGAGAACGCGGCGGCCCCGCAGACCCCGGTGACCGCAGAGAACGCGGCGAGTCCGCAGAGCCCGGCGTCCGCGGGGGCCCTCCCTGTCGTGCCCCGAGCGGCCGGCCTGGCCGCGCGGGTGCTGGCCCAGGCCCGCCGTACCCCGGACGCCCCCGCCGTCGTCGACGGCGAACGGCGCCTCGACTACGCCGCGCTCGACTCCGCCGGCGCCGCCGTCGCCGACGCCCTGCGCCGCGCCGGCATCCGGCCCGGCCAGGCCGTGGCGGTCTGCCTGCCGCGGTCCTGGCAGCTGGTCTGCGCGATGCTCGGCATCCTGCGCCTGGGCGCGGTGGTGGTACCGCTCGACGCGCAGAGCCCACCCGAGCGGCGCGGCCACATCCTCACCGACTCGGCCTCCGTGGCGCTGATCCACGGCGAGGAGACCCCCGACGGCCTGCCGGACGGCGTGACCCCCCTGGCGGTCGCATCCTTGCTCGCCACCAGCCCGGCAACCACCGACACCCTGCCGCTGGAAGCCGAAGCCGAAGCCGAAGCCGAAGCCGAAGCCGAAGCCGAAGCCGAAGCCGAAGCCGAAGCCGAAGCCGAAGCCGAAGCCGAAGCCGAAGCCGGAGCCGGAGCCGGAGCCGGAGCGGAAGTCGTAGCCGCCCGCATAGCCAAGCCCACGCCCAAGCCCACGCCCGCTGCTGCCGCTGCCGTCGCCCCCGCGGGGACCGCCGACGCGGCCCCGGTCAGCTTCGTCTTCTACACGTCCGGCACGACCGGCCGCCCCAAGGGCGTCGAAGTACGTGACGCCGGCATCCTGCGTCTGGCCCGGCCCGGCTATCTCCGGCTGCCCGAGGGCGCGCGCTACGCCTGTCTGTCCAACCCCGCCTTCGACGCCCTGAGCTTCGAGGTGTGGGTACCGCTGCTGACCGGCGGCTGCTGTGTCGTCCTCGGCGACGAGGTGGTGCAGACCCCCGACCTGCTCGCGGCCGAGCTGCTGCGCCTGCGCATCGACACGCTCTTCATGACGGTGGCGCTGTTCAACGCGGTGGTCGACAGGGCGCCCCACTGCTTCGCCGGAGTCGGCCAGGTACTGGTCGGAGGGGAGCAGCTCAACGCCCCGCTGATCCGGCGCTGGTACCGGGACAACGGCGCGAGCCGCACCCAGCTGCACAACGTGTACGGCCCCACCGAGGCCACCACCTTCGCCCTGTGCCACCCCATTCCCCGCGACTTCGACCGGGACGTGGTGCCCATCGGCCGGACACTGCCGGGCACCGAGGCGCTCGTGGCGGTCGACGGCGCCCGGCCGGCCGAGACCGGCGAGGTGGGCGAACTCCTCCTCGCCGGGGAGGCGCTGGCGGCCGGCTACCGCAACCTGCCGGACGAGACCGCACGCCGCTTCGTCCGGCTCGACTGGCACGACGGCGGGCGCACCCGCCACTACCGCACCGGCGACCTGGTACGACGCGGCGCCGACGGTCTGATCGAGTACGTGGGGCGCACCGACCGCCAGGTGAAGGTCCGCGGCTTCCGGATCGAACCCGGGGAGCTGGAACGCCACCTCCTGGCCCACCCGGCGGTCCGGCAGGCGTACGTCTGCACGCGCCGGGACGACCGGCAGGGCGTCAACGAACTGCTGGCCTACCTGGTCCCCGGCGAGGGCCTCGACTTCGACGACTTCGACCGTCACCTGGCGGCCGGCCTGCCGTCGTACATGCGCCCGCACCGGATCCACCTGGTCGACGAACTCCCGCTGAACGCCAACGGCAAGACCGACCGGGCCGCCCTGCTGCGACGCGACGACGGCCGGCCCTGGCGACGCGCCGAGAGCACGGCCGCCACGACCGGCGCCACGACCGGCGCCACGACCGGCGCCACGACGGTGCAGCGTGAGGTGCTCGACCTGGCGAGCCGGGTCCTGGGCGTACCGGGGCTGCGCCCGGACGACCGCTGGATACCCAGCGGCGGCGACTCGCTGAAGGCCCTGCGCCTGCGCTCCGAGGTACGCGGGCGCTGGGGCTGCGAACTGCCCCAGAGTCTGGTCCTGCGGGCGGACCTCGCGGAACTGGCCGCCGCCGTCGAGGCCGGACGCGGCACGGACCGCTCTCCGTACCCGGCGCCCCCCGTCCCGGCGGGCGCCCGGTCCGCGCCGGCCACCTCCGAGCAGCAGCGGCTCTGGCTGCTGCACCAGCGCGACCCCCGGTCCCGCGCCTACGACGTCGGGCTCGCCTTCCGCATCCGCGGCACCGTCGACCGCACGGCGCTGCGCCGCGCGCTGCGCCGGCTGGTGGTACGCCATCCCGCGCTGCGCACCGCGTTCGAGGCCACCACCGAGGGACTGCGCCAGGTGGTGGGCGAGCCGTACGACCCGTGGACGGAACCGCCCGCGGACCCGGGCGGCGGCGAGCGGAGCCACGACGACCACGCCCGCCGTTTCTTCGCCACTCCGTTCGACCTGGCCCGGCCGCGCCTGCTGCGGGCGAGCTGGCTCCCCGACGGCCGGGGCGGCGTACTGCTGCTGCACCTGCACCACATCGCGGTCGACGGCTGGTCGCTCAACGTACTCTTCCGGGAACTCTCGCAGGAGTACGCGGCCGCGCCGGACGAGGACGAGGGCGCCCCGGCCGCGGCGCCCACCCCGCTCGACTTCGCCGCCTGGCAGACCGACTGGTACACCCGGCCGGACTACCGGACCCAGCGGGCCGAACTGCGGGCCCACTACGCCCGGACGGAGGAGGAGCAGGAGGAGCAGGCGGCGTCCGCGGTCCTCTGGGAGCCGGTCGGTCAACCGGTCCGCGCCGAGGGCCGCCTGCTGCGCACGTCCCTCGACCCGGAGCGCCGGGCCGCCCTGGACCGGCTCTGCTCCGAACTGGGACTGACCCGATTCCAGCTGCTGCTGGGCGTGTTCGCCTGGAGCCTGTACGGCGTCACGGGCCGTTCGCGGCTGCGGCTGGCGAGCCCCGTCGCCAACCGCCCGGTGCGGGAGTTCGAGGACAGCGTCGGCATGTTCGCCAACACGGTGCTGCTGCCCCTGCGGGTCGCGCCCCGCGAGACGCTGCGCGCCGAACTGCTGCGGCACGCCGCCGCCGCACAGGCCGTACTGGACCGGCAGGACGTGACCCTGGCCGACGTACTGGCCGACCGGGACGCGCACGACGACGGCACACCGTTCGACTTCCTGTTCGTCCTGGAGAACACCGACTTCTCCGCGCTGGCCCTGCCGGGCTGCGACGCCCGCCCCGAATGGCCGGCACCGGCCCATGCCAAGTGCCCCCTGACCCTGTCGGTGGTCGAGCACGCGGACGGCCTCGACTGCCTGTGGGAGTACGCCGACGGTCCCCTCGACGCCGCGGAGGTGCGGGCGATGGCCGACCTCTTCCGGGACGGGCTGGACCGGCTGGCGGGGGAGCGGGAAGGCACCGTCGCCGACCTGGTGACGCCGTACCGGCACAGCCTGCCCGACCCCGGCCGCGGCGCCCACGCGCGGCCGGCCCGCACCACGGTCGCCGAGGCGTTCGCCGACCAGGTCCGCCGGACACCCACCGCCCCCGCCCTGGCCGACGGCGAGCGCACCCTCAGTTACGCCCTGCTCGACCTCCACGTCGCGGCGCTGGCCGCCGAACTCCTGGAGCGGTTCCCCGCACCGCCCGAGGACGACGACCGGCCGCGTGGCATCGCGCTCCACCTCGAACCCTCCGTCGAACACGTGGTGGCGCTGCTCGCCCTGGCCCGCCTGAACATCACCGCCGTCCCGCTCGACCCCGGCTATCCGCCCGCGCTGCTGCGGCAGATCCTGGACCAGGCACGACCGCTGTGCGTCCTGGTCCCGCCCGGCGACGAGGCCGCGCTCGACGCGCTCGCCCCGCCGCACCTGCCCCGCCACCCCGTCCGCCTGTCGACCGCGCCCGCCCCCGCGCTGCCGCCGCACGCGGGCCGACGGCCGCTGTACACCCTGTTCACCTCCGGCTCCACCGGCACCCCCAAGGGCGTGCAGGTGTCCGACCGCACCCTGTGCAACCTCCTCCAGTGGCAGAGCGAATCCGGTGGCCTGGCGGCGCCCGCCGTCACCCAGCAGTTCTCCATGCTCTCCTTCGACGTGTCCTTCCAGGAGATCTTCGGGACCCTGTGCGGCGGCGGCTTCCTGCACCTGGTCCGGCCAGGCTGGCGGCAGGACCCGCCCGCGCTGCTGGCCCAGCTGGAGTCGGCCGGCGTGGAACGCGTCTTCATGCCCTACGTCGCGCTGCAACTCCTCGCGGAGCACGCCGTCCACCTCGGCCGCTATCCCTCGCGGCTGCGCGAGGTGATCACCGCGGGCGAGCAGCTGCTGTGCACGGACGCCATCCGCCGCTGGTTCGCCGGGATGCCCGGCGCACGCCTGTTCAACCACTACGGCCCGACCGAGACACACGTCGTCAGCGCCCTGTGCCTGGACGGCGACCCGGCGCACTGGCCGGAACGCCCGGCGATCGGCCGGCCCGTGGCCAACACCCTGCTCCGCGTCGTCGACGAGGCCGACCAGGCCGTACCACCGGGACGCCCCGGCCGGCTGCTGATCGGCGGTCCGCTGGTCTCGCCCTGCTACCTGGGCGACGCCGGACTCAACCGCACCCGCTTCGTGGAACTGCCCGGCCTCGGGCAGTTCTACCGCACCGGCGACCTGGCCCGGTTCGACCACGACGGGCTCCTGCACTACCTGGGGCGCGACGACCAGCAGATCAAGCTGAGCGGCCACCGGCTGGAACTCGGCCAGGTCGAGGCCGCGTTGCTGCGCCACCCCGCGATCGTCAACGCCGTGGTGGCGCTGGACGGCGAGCAGCTGACGGCCTGCCTCCAGTTCCGCGACCAGTCCCCGGCACCGGAGGAACTGGCGTCCCATCTGGCGCCGTTGCTGCCGCCCCACGTACGCGTCCAGCGCTTCCGCCGGCTGGCCGCGCTGCCGCGCACTCCCAGCGGCAAACTGGACCGCCGCCGGGCGCTCACCGCGCCCGGCGAGGAGCTGACCCCGCGCGCCGCCGCCGCGCCCCGCCCGTCCTCGCTGGAGGGGCGCCTCACCGGCCTGTTCGAGGCGGTGACCGGTGCACCGGTCCAGCCCGACCAGCGCTTCTTCGACGCGGGAGCCTCCAGCCTCGACCTGATGCGCTTCCACCTGCGCTGCACCACGGAACTGGGACTGGCGCTGACCGTCGCCGACCTGTTCGAGCACGTCACCGTCCGCCGCCTGGCCCGCTTCCTGGAAGGACACCCGCCCACGGCCCATCGTCCCTCGGCCGGCACCACGGCCTCCCGGCCCCCGGCCGGCACCACGGCACCCCGTTCCCCCGTCGGCGGCACGGTGGACCGGCCGTCGGCCGGTGCCGTGGCCGTCGACCCGTCGTCGGCCGACGAGCCGGTCGCCGTCATCGGCATGGCGGTACGGCTGCCCGGCGCCGACGACCTGTCCTCCTTCTGGCGGATGGTGCGCGGCGGCGGCAGCGGCATCGCGTACTTCGACGCGGCGGACGGCCTGGTCGGCGCCCGCAGCCAGATGTCCGGACCGCTGGCGTTCGACCCGGAGCACTTCGGCATCAGCCGGCGGGACGCGCGCCTCATGGACCCCCAGCAGCGCCATCTGCTGATGACCTGCGTCCAGGCGCTCGCCCACGCCGGGGTCGCCGACCCGTCCGCCCGGCCCGTCGGCCTGGTCGCGGCCTGCGGAGAGAACACCTACTTCCAGTCCCTGCTGCGCGAGGCGGATCCGGCGCACCTGCCCGACGGCTTCCAGCTGGCCCTGCACCACGAGAAGGACTTCCTCGCCACCAAGGCGGCTTACCACCTGGGCCTGACCGGACCGGCGTTCACCGTGCAGGCCGCCTGCGCCAGTTCGCTGGTGGCCGTCCACCTCGCGGCCGGCCTGCTCCGCCAGGGCGACGCCGAGGTGATGCTGGCCGGGGGAGTGCTCGTCGACACCTCGCTCACCGACGGCTACGCCTACCAGCCCCAGCACATCTTCTCCGCGGACGGACACTGCCGGCCCTTCAGCGACGACGCCGACGGCACCATAGGCGCCAGCGGTGCCGGTGTGGTGGTGCTCAAACCCCTGCGGCTCGCGCTGCGCGACGGCGACACCGTCTACGCCGTGGTCACCGGCTCGGCCCTCAACAACGACGGCGCCGGCAAGCTCGGCTACAGCGCCCCGTCACTGGCCGGCCAGCGCGAGGTGATCCGGACCGCCCTGCGCCGCGGCGGCCGTACCGGCGCCGACATCGGCTACGTCGAAGCGCACGGCACCGGCACCCAGCTCGGCGACCCGGTCGAGGTGGGCGCGCTGCGCCAGGCCCTGGACCCCGGTCCGTCGGACAGGTGCGCGCTGTCGTCGGTGAAGAGCCAGATCGGGCATCTGGGCGCCGCGGCCGGGGTGGTGGGACTCGTGCGGGCCGCCCTGGCGGTCCACCACGGAGTGATCCCGCCCACCATCGGCTTCCACCGGGTCAACCCGCGGATCGGCGACCTCGCGCCGTTTTACGTGCCCACCGAGGCCCGGCCGTGGCCGGCGGACCGGCCGCGGGTGGCGGCGGTGAGCAGCTTCGGCATCGGCGGCACCAACGCCCACCTGCTGCTGGAGGCGGCGCCGGCACCGGCCGCGCCCCCCGCGCCCGTGCCCTGTCTGATGCTGTCCGGCAGCAGCGCGGAGGCCCTGCGTGCCGACGCCGCCCGGATCGCCGACTACCTGCGGGACCACCCCGAGAGCTACGCCCGGGTGCTGCGGCACCTCCAGGCCGGACGCCCCGCGCGCCGCTGGCGGCTGGCGGCGCACTGCCCGGACGCCGCCGCCGCGGTGGCCTGGCTGCGCACGGCGACCGGCAGCGAGGTGGCACCGGGCGAGGAGAGCCTCCCCGCCGCGGGCCGTACGCCTCAGGAGCTGGCCGACGCCTGGCTGGCGGGGCGGACGATCCACTGGCCGGCCGGCCCGGCGCAGGCCCCCTGGGACTTCCCGCCGCCCGCCTTCCGGCTCGCCGACTACGACTTCCCGCGCGCCACCACCCGTGTGCCTACCTCCGCAGCCGCCTCCGCAGCCACCTCCACCTCCGCCTTCACCTCCGCGTCCGCGCCCGCAGTCACTTCCGCCTCCGCCTCCGCACCCGCTGCCCCCGAGGGGCCGCAGCGGTTGCCCGAAGCCGAGTGGCTGCACCAGCCGCACTGGGTCCGGCTGCGCCGGGCCCTGCCCGCCGGTCCCGCGGCGCCCGCCCGCGGACTGCTGGTGGTGATGGCGGCCGAGCCGCTGCCCGAGGCCGCGGTGCGTCCCCTGCGGGCGGCCTACACCCGGGTGGTCCGGGTCGCCGCGGCGGACGCCTTCGCCCGGCTGGCCGACGACCGCTACCAGGTCGACCCGGCCGACCCCGACTCGCTGGACCTGCTCCTGGACGCGTTGGCCGACGACGCCCGGACGGGCGTCGACTGGCTGCACGCGCTGCCGCTGGCGGTCGACGGGGCGGTGGACGAGGAGTCGCTCGCCCGGGCCCACTGGGCCTGCGTCGACACGCCGGCCGCGCTGATCCGGGCGATGGCCGGCCGGACGGAGGCGGGCCCGCTGCGCGCCTTCTGGCTCTCCCACCGGGCCCAGCCCGTGGAGGGCGGAACGGACCGGCCGGAACTCGGCCTGCTGGCCGGCATCTGCGACGTCGCACGCCAGGAGCGCGGCGTCGCCGGGCGCTGGCTGGACCTGCCGGGAGCCGACCTCGCCGACTGGGCGCCGCTGCTGGCACCGGTCCTGGCGGAGGCGGACGCCTCCGCCCCGGATCAGCGCCGGCTGGCGCTGCGGCAGGGCTACTGGTGGCGGCAGACCCTGCTGCCGGTCACCGCACCCCCCGAAACCGCCGAGGTGCCGGTGGCGGCGCACGGCGTCCACCTGATCCTGGGCGGCACGGGCGGCATCGGCGGCACCCTCGCGGCCGCGCTGCTGGAGCGGACCGACTGCCGGGTGATCCTGGTGGCCCGGCGGCCGATCCTGCCGGCCGGGCTGGCGCCCTGGGCGGACCGCGTCCGGGTGGTCGGGGCCGACCTGGCCGAGCAGCCGCCCGCGGCGGTGCTCGACCTGATCGAACGGCACACCGACCGGATCGACGGCGTGATCCACGCCGTCGGCGTGGCGGCCGGCAACCTCATCGTCCGTCGGGACGGCGCCGCCATGCGACGGGCCACCGCCGCGAAGCTGAACGGTGCCCTGCTGGTCGAGGCGGTGATCGAGCGCCACCGGCCGGAGTTCGCCGTGTACTGCTCCTCGATGGCGGCCCTGTTCGGCGGCGTGGGGCAGCTCGACTACGCCGCGGCGAGCGGTCTGCTGGACGGCTTCGCCCGCCACCGGGCCACCCCGGCGGAGACCACGCTGCGGCTCTGCGTCGGCTGGGACGTCTGGCACGAGGCCGGGATGGCCCGGCAGGCCCTCCGGTCGGACGCCCGCCATCAGGCGCACCTGGCGGTCGGCCTCGGCGTCGCGGAGGGCCGCCGGGTGTTCGAACGGGCCCTGCGGCTGCAACTGCCGCATCTGCTGGTGTCCACGACCCCTCCGGAGCAGGCCCGCGGCTTCTACGAGGCCCCTGCCGAGGCCCCCGCCGCGGCACAGCCCTCCGCCGGAGTACCGCACCCCACCGGGGCACGACCCCCCGCACCGGAGGCGTCCGCGCCCCGCCCCGAGGAGACCGACCGGCCCGCCGGACTGCTCGCGGAGCACCTGTGCCGCTGGCTGGGCGTGGAGGAACTGGACCCGGACGCGTCCCTGTACGACCTGGGCGCGGACTCGCTCACCCTGCTCGACCTGATCAGCGAGGTGAAACGGCACTTCGGCGTCGACCTCGAACTCTCCCGGATGAGCCACCGGGTCAGCCTGCGGGAGGTGCTGACGCTGCTCGGCGAGCCCGTACACGCCGAAGCGGACACCGACGACCGGATCCCCCTGGAGGTGTGGCAGCAGGGCACCGGACGCGACCTGCTGTGCCTGGTCCACCCCGTCGGCGGCGACATCCAGGCGTACCGGGCCCTGGTGTCCTCGCTCGACCCGCGCCTCACCGTCGCCCTGATCGCAGACCCCGCCCTGCACCGGCCCGCGCCCGCGTGGTCCCTGACGGAACGGGCCCGGCGCTACGACGCCGCCCTGCGCCGGCGCTTCCCGCACGGCGAGTGGCGCCTGCACCTGGCCGGCTGGTCCTTCGGTGCCTGGGTGGCCCTGGAGATGGCCGCACAGGCGGAGGCGGCCGGCCGGGCGGCGGCCGGGCTCTTCCTCCTCGACCCGCCGCCGCCCGGTGCCGGCCCGCGTTTCGCGGACTACGACGAAGCCCATATCGACGCGGTCTTCGCCCACGAACTGGGCACGAGGGGCACGGACACGGACCAGGGAGAGGCGACGGAGGCGGAGTCGGAGCGGAGGGCGGACGCGGAGCCGGGGCAGACGGCGGACGCGGCGTCGGGGCAGGCCGCGCGCGAGTACGCCGAGCGGCTGGCACGCTGCTGCCGGGCCAACCTCGCGAGCATGGCGGGGTACGAGCCGCCGCGCCCGTCCGGCACGCCCGCCCGGCTCTGGCTGGCCGGCCGCCCGGTGCCCGGCCTGCCCGCGCTCGGCTCCCCCGCCGAGCAGCTGGACCTGTGGCGGGCACATCTGCCCCGGCCGGCGCACTGCCGCGTCCTGGACACCGACCACTACGGCGTCGTCCGGCCGCCACAGGCCCGGACGGTGGCCGAGGAGATCAACGCGGCGGCGACGGCCGCCGACGAGCCCCGCTGACGCGCCCCCGGAAGGAACCTGAGACCCCCGCCGTGCACCCGCACCAGAATCCGTACCAGTCGCTGCCGCCCCGCTCGTTCTGGCGTTCCGCCGTGGCCGAGCCCGACCCCTCCGCCATCGCGGACCTGTGGACCCCGGGCTTCTCCCTCGGGCAGGACGCCCCCGTCCTCACCGTCGGCTCCTGCTTCGCCCGGCACATCGGGCCCGCCCTGCTCGACCGCGGCATGAACTGGCGTGACACCGAGCCCGCGCCGCCGGGACTCACCCCGGCCGAGCGGCAGAGCCGCCAGTACGGCGCGTTCTCGTTCCGCACCGGCAACGTCTACACCGCCGCGGTGTTCCGGCAGTGGCTGTCCTGGGCGAGCGGCGAGACCACCCCGCCCGACGAGGTCTGGTGCGAGGACGGCCGCTTCTTCGACCCGTACCGCCCCTCGGTCGAACCCGACGGGTACGACTCGGCGGAGGCGATGCTGGCCGCCCGCCGCACGACCCTGGACGCCATCGCGGGTGCCCTCGCCACGGCCGGCTGCCTGATCTTCACCCTGGGCCTGACCGAGGCCTGGGAGAACCGCGCCACCGGCGCCGTCCATCCGGTCTGCCCCGGCACCGTGCGCGGCACCTTCGACGCCGCACGGCACGCCTTCCGCAACTTCACCTTCGCCGAGGTGCACCGGGACCTGTCGGCCGCCCTCGCGCTCGCCCGCGCCGCCAACCCGGCGCTGCGCGTCGTGCTCACCGTCTCGCCCGTACCGCTGACCGCCACCGCCACCGGCGGCCACGCGCTCACCGCCACCACGTACTCCAAGTCCGTGCTGCGGGCCGTCGCGGGGCAACTGGCCCAGGAACACGACCACATCGACTACTTCCCGGCGTACGAGATCATCACCGGCGCGCCCTTCAAGGCGGCGTTCTTCGAACCGAACCTGCGCACGGTCACCCCGGAAGGCGTCGCCTTCGTCATGGACCGGTTCCTCGGCGCACTCGCCCAGCCCCCGGCCGCCTCCCGGCCCGAACGCGGAGAGGACGTCTGGTGCGATGACGCCGTACTCGACTACTACAGCCCCTTCTAGTACCGCGGCCCCCGCCCGGTTCCTGCTGCTGGGCGACTCGCACGCCGGCCCGATCGGCCGGGCGGCGAAGGCGGCGGGCATCCCCTTCCACGGGGGCCCGATCGGCGCCGGACGGGAGTTCACCGCCGAGTTCTTCGACGTCCGCGGGGACGACATCGTGTTCCGCAAGCCCGAGGCCGACCGGTACTACCGCCGCTTCCTGGCCGAGCTGGACACCCCGGCCCTCGGCGCGCTGACGGTGCCGCTGGTGTCGACCCTCGGATTCAGTACCCACTTCGTCGCCACCGCCGAGAACTGGAAGGTCTACCGGGTGCGCGGCGCGTTCCCGCCCGGCTTCCTGGCGAGCCGGCAGTTCGACGGCATCGTGTCGTCGATGTCCCGCGGAGCGCTGGCCTTCTACCGCCGGGCACGGCGACTCGGGCTGCGCACGCTCGCGGTGATGCCGCCGCAACGGGTGCCGGGCCACGCCGACGCCGAGGTCTTCCGGGCCGCGCAGGACACCCTCCGCCGAGCCCTGCTCCCGCTCGGCGTGGAGATCGTCGACCTGCGCGAGCGGGCCACCGACGCCACCGGCCGGCAGCGCCCCGAGCTGTGCGAGCCCGACGACACCATCCACGGGAATCTGGCCTTCGGCCGGATGATCCTGGCCGACCTGCTGGCGCGCGGCCTGTGACCCGGACCGACCCCCGCACGAGGAAGACGC
Organism: Streptomyces sp. NPDC038200; assembly: GCF_055600785.1. Classification (NCBI taxonomy): domain Bacteria; kingdom Bacillati; phylum Actinomycetota; class Actinomycetes; order Kitasatosporales; family Streptomycetaceae; genus Streptomyces; species Streptomyces sp. NPDC038200. Next base: position 5,855 of record NZ_JBVJYH010000014.1, on the reverse strand, counting down.
AGAGGACATCATGGAGAAGTTCGTACTGGACGCCGTCGAGCGCCTCACCACCAGGCCCAGGACGGTCTACGAGACGATCACCGCGGACCCGCTGACCCCGGTCGTCGGCGCCGAGGTGACCGGCGTCGACCTGTCCGGCGAACTGCCGGACCGGCAGCTCGCCGAGATCCGGCACGCCTTCCTCGAACACCACGTGCTCGTCTTCCGCGACCAGGTGCTGTCGGCCGAGGACCACAAGCGGTTCGCCGCCCGCTTCGGTGAACTCCGCCCGCTGCCGGTGGCCGTCCCCGAGGGCCGCGACCCGGTGATCCTGGAGATCAGCGCCGACAAGGACTCCACCGACGTCGACGGCCACGGCTGGCACGCCGACGGGACCTCCAACCCCGAACTGGCACTCGGCTCGATGCTCCACATCACCCGCACCCCGGACATCGGCAGCGGCGGCGACACCCTGTTCGCCAACATGCACCTCGCCTACGAGATGCTGTCCCCGGCGATGCGGGCCTTCCTGGACGGCCTGACGGCGGTCCACGACGACGCCGTCGCCTGGCAGGGCCACACCCCTCCGCAGGGCTACGTCCTGCCCAGGAACGAACACCCGGTGGTGGTGCGGCATCCCGAGACCGGCCGCAAGCTGCTGTTCGTCAACCCCGCCTACACCTCGCACATCGTGCAGCTGTCCGGGGCGGAGAGCACGGCACTGCTCACCCTGCTGTTCGACCTGGTCGCCCGCACGCCGATGCTGAGCTGCCGGGTCCGCTGGACCCCCGACACCCTGGTGTTCTGGGACAACCGCAGCGTCCAGCACCACGCCGTCTGGGACTACTACCCGCACGCACGCCACGGCCGGCGGGTCGCCATCAAGGGACAGCGACCGGAGGCGTGAGGTCCCGCGGTAGGCGGGGCCGCCGACCCCGCCCACCGGCCCGAGCGCGTCAGGACACCACCCGGGCCAGGCCGTCGGCGAGTCCGTCGGCCAACCGCCGGTGGACGGACCGCAGCCGCTCCGCCCGCTTCCCGCCCACCTCAGGGGCTGCCGTCCGCTCTCCGCCCACCTCCGGCGCCGTCGGCCGCTCCCCGTCGGCGGCCCACGCGAGGGCGCAGACCTGTACATGGGCGTAGGGCCAGGTCTCCGCGTAGGCGCGCGCGTCGGCCGCCGCCCAGGCCGCCGCCGTCGCGCCGGCGTGCGCCAGAGCGTTGCCGTCGGCGAAGGAGGCGGCGTTGGCGCCGGTGTTCGACTCGGCGTAGCTGCCCGCGAACTCGGCGGCCCGCTCGGCGCCGTAGTCGTTCGCGACGGCGTAGGCGTGGGCCCCGGCGTACGCGTCCGCGAAGGCGTCGGCCCAGGCGTAGGCGAGGCGGTAGGCGGCCCGCAACGCCGGTTCCAGCACCGCCTCCCACTCGGCCTCCGTGACGCGCTCGCCCGCCAGCGCCCGCAGGTGCAGGTCCCGTACCGCTTCCTGCGGCTCCCGCGGCCGGCCATGCCGGGCGCTCGCCTCCGCCAGCACCGGCGCGACGGAGTGCGCGTGCCAGTCGTGCACCACGCTGAACGGCACCCGGCCGGCCAGCCGTGCCAGTTCGCCGTGCACACGCAGCGCCCAGTCCTTCGCGACGGCCGCGTCCTGGCCGTCGTACAGCACGGCGAGCACCTGCCACAGCCAGTCCGGTGGCCCGGGGGCGGTCACCGAACCACCTTCGGTCCCGGGGGCGGTGGGGGCGGTGGCGGCCAGGCCGGCTTCGAGGCGGGCGAGAAATCCGTCGGACGACGTGGCGGCGGCCGGGGTACGGCTCATACGGTTCTCCAGTCCGGGGAGGTCGGCGCGCGTGATCGGACGCGGCGGCCGGGTCTGTCGGCAGGCCGCGCAGCCTAGGAAGCGCGCCGGACGGACTCCACCGATCGCGCGGAAGCTGCCCGAAGGGGCACGGTCCGTGCCCGTCCGGCGTGAAGTGCCAGGTCGCGCACGGGAGACGGCACGGCCGCGGTGGACCGGTGGCCGGCCCGCTCTACAGTTGATCAACGGTCCCCGGGTGCACCGGCCGGTCGCACACCGCCCACCGCGGGGAGACCGCCCTCTCAGGGAGACACCAGCGCATGAACGGCAACCAGACAGGAGCGGAAGCCGGCCCGCGGCCGACGGCCACCACCCGCGCGGGCACGGCCGGGGGCACCGCCACCGCCGGGCGGCTCGCCGACGGTCCGGGCAGGAGGGTGACAGCGGCGGGCGGGCCGTCCGGCGCCGCGGACCGGTACTCCGGACGGATCGCTCCGGACCGTGACTCCGGACGGGGCGCCGCGGAGCGGGACGCCGGACGGGTCCGTGGCACACCCGGCGCCCCGATGGCGCCGGACTCCGGACGCTTCCCGAGGCCCTCGTGGGACTCCGTCCTCCCCGACCGGCCCTGGTCGCTGGGCTCGGCGGTGGCCGAACCCCTTCCCGCCGGTGTCTGGCTGCGTCCGGCGGGCGCGGGCGACACCCGGTACGACCACCGGACGCGGCTTTCCGGCCTGCGCGTCCGTGCCGACCTGCTCACCGTGGTGGTCGGCGTCCCGGGAGCGGAGCCGGTGCCACTGGCCGACGTCGCCCGTCTCCGGCAGAGCCTGCCCCCGCACCTGCGACCGGCGGTGCGGTTCGTCTGTTACGGGCCCACCCGCCTCAGCGGCGGAAGGCACTTCGGGGACGTCCTCGCCCAGGTGGTCGGCGAACCCGTGCGCCTGTACAACGGGATACCCGGCGGCGCCGACGGATCCGGCGAGGTGCTGCTCGTGCGGCAGGACGGCTCCCCGGGCCGCCCCGTGCGGGGACGGGAGTTCGTCCACCTGCCGCCGACCGACTCCGCCGCACCCCCGCCGACGCCCTTCGCGGTGGCGCACGGCTGGCCGCTCGACGGCCTTGCCGAGATCAGCCCCGGCACCCACCTCCTCGCCGAGGACGCGGTCGTCGAGGTGGTGCGCAGCGGCCTGTGGGTGCGGCTGCCGCAGGACCCGCCGTACGCGGCCGAGGTGCGAGCCGCCGACCCGGACCCCGGCCGGGAACGGATCCTGTGCGACGCCGACTCCGCGGCGGCGCTGCCCCGGCTCAGACAACTCGCGGCGGACCTGCTGGAGTCCTTCCCGCCCGAACTGCGCGGTGCGGTCCGCCTCGGGGTCTGCCGTCCCACCGCCGACCGCGGCCGGACCACCCCGGCGGGGCCGGCCGCGCGCACCGGCGCCTCCCCGGACCCCGCCGGCTCCCGCACCGGGCCCAGCGGCGGGCGGACCGGCGGACACACCGGTGGGGCCCGGCCGACGACCGCCCCCGGCACCGAGCACGAGGGCTCCCTGTCCGTCGCGGCCGAGGTCCTGCACCGACATCCCGAACTCACCGCGGACCGGCCGGAGCCGGACGCCGTCGCCGGTCTCGCGGCGGTGCTCCGCCGGCTGGCGGAGACCGCGGACCCGGACGGCAGCGGAGCGGAAGCGGCGGCCGGTCGGCCGACGCCCGCCGACGGCGCACTGCTGCGCACGGGGCTGCGGATGCTCCCCGTGCACCACGGGGCGACGGGCCTGCGGGCGACGCTCGACGAGGCGATGCGCCAGTGGTACGCGGGGCAGTCGCTGGTGGTCGACCCGCACGCCTGCGAGGCATCGGCCCTGGGCCCCGGCGACGCCCCGGGCAACACCGACTTCCTCATCTGGTCGGTGGACGGCCGCCGCACGGACCTGCTCGACCCGCTGTCCCCGGACCGGGTGCTGTTCCTGCCCGGCACCCGGTTCCGCGTCCTCGCGGCGGAACCCGGCGTCGTCATGATGCGCGAGGTCGAACCCGGCAAGACCCCCCAGGACCCGGAACTCGACCGGGCGGCGGTACGCGAACTCACCCGGGCCCGGCGCGGCTGGCGCGGCACCGGCGGAGCCTGACACGGCGGCCCGCCGGTACGAGGTCACCCGCCGGTACGCTGCGGCCCCGCCGAACGCGGGGTCCCCGCGGGGTGTTCGGACAGTTCCCCTGACCTAAGGGGCACGGTGACGCCCTCGCGCTGGCGGGCTGCGGTCGGCCGCCAGAAGGATGACGCGCGGAGGCGGCTCCCTTCGACGACGGCCGGGGTGACCCCGGCACCCCGGGGAGCGGCTCTCCCCGTTCCCAGCCGGGCGGACCGCCCCTCCGTGCGACATGCCGGGACGCCCCGCGTCACCGGCCGAGGGCGCGCCACGCAGGCTGCCGAACCCCGATGGAACTGGCCACCGGCTCCTGGAAGGCGTGCCCCATGTTCAACGCACTTCTCCGCCGCTCACCCGGGCGGTACACGGAGAAGCAGAAACGAGTCGCCCTCGGCGCCCTGATCGCGACGCTGATGACGGCGGTCGTGGCGGTCCCCGCGCTCGCGGGACAGGACGGCGATCCCTCCCCGACGGCGTTCGCCCACCCGGGGGTGATGGAGAGCAGACCGCAACTGGACTTCGTACGGGAGAAGGTGCAGGCGGGGAGCCAGCCCTGGAAGGGCGCCTTCGACCAGATGATGGCGAGCCCCTACGCCTCCCTGTCCCGGAACCCGAGCCCCCGGCAGACGGTGGAGTGCGGCTCGTACTCCCAGCCCGACAACGGGTGCACCGCCGAGCGGCAGGACGCGATAGCCGCGTACACCGACGCGCTCGCCTGGTACCTCACCCAGGACGAGAAGTACGCCCAGAAGGCCATCGAGATCATGGACGCGTGGTCGTCGACGATCACCTCCCACACCGACAGCAACGCACCGCTGCAGACCGGCTGGGCCGGGTCCGTGTGGCCGCGCGCCGCGGAGATCATCCGCTCCACCCACACCGGCTGGCCCCAGGAGGACCGCTTCGCGAAAATGCTGCGCGAGGTCTACCTGCCCGAGGTCATCAAGGGCTCGGACAGCAACGGCAACTGGGAACTGAGCATGATGGAGGCCGCGGTCGGCATCTCCGTCTTCCTCGACGACCGGGCGAGCTACGACCAGGCGGTGGCCCGCTATCTGAAGCGGGTCGCCGCCTACGTCTACCTGGACTCCGACGGCTCCCTGCCCAAGACGGCGTCGGGAGTCGCGGGCGAGAGGTCGGCGACGGTCGGCTTGTGGCAGGGACAGTCGACCTTCACCTCCGGCCTCACCCAGGAGACGTGCCGGGACCTCACGCACACGGGCTACGGCATCTCCGCGATCTCCCACGTCGCCGAGACCGCCTGGAACCAGGGGCAGGACCTGTACTCCCAGGTGGGCGAGCGCCTGCGGCAGGCACTGGAGTTCCAGTCGAAGTACTCGCTCGGCGCCGCCGTGCCGTCCTCCGTCTGCGGCGGCAGCCTGAAGCAGGACCTGGGACCCGTCACCGAGGTCGGATACAACGCCCTGCACACCAGGCTGGGCCAGGACCTGCCCGAGACGGCCAAGCTCACCGAGCGCAACCGTCCCGCGGGGACGAACGACCTGTTCGTCGCGTGGGAGACCCTCACCCACGCCGACAACCCGGCCGGCCCCGCGACCGCGCCAACGCCGTCGGCCACTTCGTCCGCGTCCCCCGTCACGGGTGCGGTGGTTCCCCCCGGGAAGGGGTCCATGGGCTTCCCGTCGCGGTACGCGGCCCCGTACGTGGAGACGTGGGGGTCGCCCGACGAGCTGGAGAAGGCCCGTCAGGCGGGGCTGAAGTACGCCACGCTGGCGTTCGTGCTGGACGGCGGCGGCTGCAAGGCCACCTTCAACGGCAACACCCCGGTCACGGACGAGAAGTGGCTCTCCGCGGTGCAAGGGCTGCGTGGTTCCGGCGGTGAGGTGATCGCGTCGTTCGGCGGGGCCTCGGGCAAGGAACTGGCCCAGGGCTGTGATGCGGTGCCGGCGTTGCAGGAGCAGTACGGGGCCGTGGTCGA